>REEM01000011.1 GCA_007695055.1 Spirochaetaceae bacterium
CACAGGACAGCGGAGGAGACTGGGGCGTCACGCTTGACAGCGACGCAACCTTGCGCATGGAGAACGACTGGGACGAGCGCGACACCGCCTACGTTGTCTCGAGCGCTTTCTGGTCACGTTACTTTGTGCCCATGCGGGGCGACGGGAGTCTGGAGTTGGACGCCGACCTGAGCTACACCTGGAGCGACGACCGGCCCTACCTTTTTGACGTCAATACCCTACGCGCACGCGGCACCGTTCCGGCTGCTCTGGGCGCGGGCTCACAGCTGCAGGCAAGCGCCGGGCGCTTTCGCTTTACCGAGCCCACCGGCGCGGTGCTTAACCATAGCGCCGACGGCGTCGAACTACGACTGAGTTTCTCGCGGCTGCGCCTGACGCTGGCTTCTGGCTATACCGGACTGCAGCTGAACCCAACATCGGACATTCGCGTGAGCGAGGCAGACTCTCAAGACCTCTCAGATGACGACGATCTCTTTGGGCCTGCCCGAGGGTTTGGTATTTTTACCCTCAGCGTGCCGCAAATTCTTCAGCGCCACACCGCGCGCGTCTCGGTGGTTGGGCAGCGCGACCTGCGTGATGAGGTACACGGAGCAGACCCCGGTGAGGATATATACCATTCTGGCTACTACAGCCTCCTGCTGGAAGGGCCGGTTGTACCGAGCCTCTTTTATGATGTCTTCACCACCGTGTCTACCGGAGTGTTGGAGATAGGGGCTGTCTCAGAAGATACCTTGGGCCTACTGGTTTCGGGACGGTTGCGGCTGTTCAGGCCGGACATGTCCTTTTCGCGGGCTAGTTTCCGGCTGCAGTACGCAAGCGGGCCGGGCAGTACCTGGGACACCTTTGTCCCGGTCGTTCGCTCCAATGCTGGCACGGTGCTGGGACTCCCACTGCAGAACATGATTGTGAGCGAGCTGCGTTACTCGCTACGTCCCTTTTCCACCAGCAGATCACCGGCAATGCGGGAGATCCAAACCGGCATTGCCGCACGCAACTTTTTCACCGCCACAGAGGAGCTTCCGGCGACTGCCGGAGTCAAACTCTCCGACGCAGGCCGCTGGTTGGGAAATGAGGTGGTGCTGAATCTTGCCGGACGCATTTTTGTTGACCTTGGCTTTGCCTTGACCGGCGGAGTTTTTATACCGGAAACCGGGAGTTACGGCGTGTTCTCAGGCGAACGCCGTACCGAATTCTATGCCAAAGCCGAGATATCCTCGGCACTTTAGGGAGGTCGGACTATGACCCGTACATCGATATTTCGTCTTTGCCTGCTTGTAACGCTGCTTGCCGCACCGGTTATCGGCAGCTTTGCACAGAGTACCGCTCTGGAGGCCCGCGTGAGCGAGCTCTCAGGACGTGTTGAAATTCTGGAACCCGGTGGGCGCTGGCGCGCTGCACAAATTGGCATGGAGCTGCCGCTTGGCACCGTCATTTCTACCGGTTTTGGAGCAACAGCCATTCTGGAGATTGGCCCAGCGCTGCTACAGGTACGACAACTCACGCGCATGGAACTGGAAGGCCTGGCCGAACGCGAGGGGCTTATTTCAAGTGACCTCTACCTGCAGGTTGGCCGGGTGCGCGCCGAGGTACGCCCCACCCCCGGACTGCAGAGCGAGTTTAGAATGCGCAGCCCGGTGGCCACCGCTGCCGTCCGCGGCACCAGCTTTGAGTTTGACGGCCTGAACCTCACGGTGGAGTCCGGCACGGTGCAGCTCTCCAACCAACTGAACCAAAGCGTCTTTGTCGATGCCGGTGAGAGCAGCAGCGCCGAGGGCACCGACGGCCCGGTATCGGTTGTAGAGGCCTACGAGGCGGCCGCCACGGTGCAGGTCTACACCTCACCACCAGGTGAAACCCGCACCGAAGGCACCCGCACCACCGCAGTAGTGAGCGAGACAGCAAGCATTCGCATTGACTTTGTCATTGACGGGTTTGCGGTGGACTAACGCAGTCCAGCCGTTATTGCTCGCACAAACCAAAATGGCTTCTTATACTCGTAAATTCGCTTCTAAGGGGCTATAATACCTACTGTATGAGTACTCGCAGAACGCAGTTTTACTCCGTAATTCTCGGCCTTGGTGTGGCATTTACGTTGGTGGCGGCAGTAAGCTCCTGCTACTGGCAGCCGAATGACCGTGAGGCACGCCTGGCCATTGAGGCCACGGTTCCTAACCTCATGGAACGCAGACTCACCGCCGCTGAGGCAGCCGGTACCGGCCCTGCCGCAATTGGCTCCCAGGAGTACAGCGGTGCCGGGCTACTCACCGCCTACGTCATAGAAGAAAGCTACCTCCGACTTGATCCTGAAGAACTTGAACGCTTGTTCCGCGCCTTAGAGGACGCCCAGGACCTTAGCCAAGAAGAAATAGAACAACGCTTTCCCTCCGCACGCATTCGCGTGCGCGAGATAGACTTCGCCGTGGGAACAATCGGTTCAGTTGATGTTCGTGGACTCAAGGGTGACGCGACCTACGTCGTAGCGGTGTTTGCTGACTCCTGTGACGGTGAGAGTTTCTATGATACTGACGGATACTATGACTGCGATGGCCTGTGGTACGAGGCCTTAGACTTCCGCCGTGTGCGTCTACCAGCAGGCGAGACCACCCGAGTGAGCTTAAGCCTGGATGCCAAGTTTGACGAGTTCGCCCAGTTCCTGTTTGACCAGTACGGTTACGAAATGGACCGCTACGACGAGGAACACGACGTTGAAGACGGCGACGAAGATACACATGACGAAGAGCCCGAGATCGTCCTAGAACCAGGGGATTTTGAGTACTTCGAAGTATATGCCAGCGACGAGGCAGTTGTATCTACTCTCGAATACTCAGACGGTACAAACTCTTTTAACATCAACTTGGAGTTCAAGAAGTTCGCATGGGAGTATCGCGGCTCATTCATTGATGCAGAAGGCAATGAGCTCCACCGTTTTCATTTCTGGTGGTACAGCAATGACTATAGCTACAATCAAGATCAACCCTATGTCTGTGAGGAACCTCTCTGCCCAGACGCCGCCGGGCGTCTTGAGCTTGTTTCGGGTACGGCTGGCGCCTACTATCACGGTGTTGTCTTTATGACTGCCCCGGAAAGGCCAGGAATTGGCAACCATCAAGGAGCCTTTGCAACGCTATTCCTTCCAACAGAGAACGTTGAGATCACCTCCCTGCCTGGTGA
>REEM01000150.1 GCA_007695055.1 Spirochaetaceae bacterium
GTTCAATGAAGCTATGGCAATCTCGGCTAAGGGTGAGCGCTCCCTTGGTGCTACCACTTGCATTTCTGGGTCTGGTCCTTCTCATGGCGGCAGATAACAGACCAGCCGCGGAAACAGCGCTTTCCGCAGAGCTGGTCGGTGATAGCGGCGGTAGTACGGCCGTTGGCCCATCATCCACGCCAACGCGCTATGTGATACACGAGGCGGAGTTTCAGGAAACGATAGAGGTGTTCGGCACGCTTGCACCCCAGGTCACCGTCTCTGTGTCTGTAGAGACCGGCGGTGTGGTTTCTGAGGTACACGCCGAGGCGGGCGATGTAGTGGAGGCCGGTGACCTGCTTGCGGAGTTGCAGGACGAGCGTGCGGAAATATCGCTCCGTCAGGCAGAGATCGGACTGCATCTGAGTAGACAGGAACGTGAACTTGCCCGCATGCGCCTGAGCGACGGCGAGCGGGTTGTAGAGGCCGCCCTGCTTGAGATTGAACAGGCTCGGCTGGAACTCAAACAACGCCTTTCGGAGCACGGAGAGATTGAGCACCGGGTCTACCTGGTAGGTGAACTGCACAAGGTGGGCGGCAGCACCGACGGCGAGGTTCGGGCGGCCGAGAGTGAGTTAAGCAGCGCTGCTACGCGGCTGGAACTTGCCGAACGGCGTCTCGCGGCGGTTGAGATTGGGTATAGAGCAAAGGACTTGCTTGACGCAGGTATAGAGGTTCCGGCAGACAGCACGGAGTACCCCAGAGCCTTTTTACGGCTTCACACCCGTAGACTGGAGCATGAACTCAGCAGCGCCGAGTCGCGAGTAGACGCAGCCGAGCTTGAACTGCGCCGAGCGGAACTGGCTTACGCCGCGGGCCTCATACGCTCACCCATGAATGGTGTCGTGGGCGACCGGTTTCTTGTTCCGGGGGAGCGGGTTGCGGTAGGTGACCGGGCCTTCACGGTACTGTCACTGAATGCACTTGAGTTTGTGGGTGAACTCGGTGAGGACAAACAGTACAGGCTTGAGTTAGGGTCGGCAGCTCGCATCTACACCGCACGCAGTGGTGAGTTTATTGCCCATGGGACGGTGACACGCGCGGCTCCTTATCTTGACCCTTCCAGACGTAGCCGTGCACTGCGCGTCACGCTCGACACCGCCCCAGCCTCGGCCTCGGCAGCGGGAGCTGCATCCGGTGCGACGCCCGCCACAGCCACAACTTCAAACCAAAGCGAGTCCGGGCGCTATAGACCGGGCCTGCTTACGCGGGCTGTCATTTCTACCGGCCCGCCTCGGCTGCACCTGCGCGTAAGTGAGGAGGCGCTGCACCAAGGCTACTCGGCCGGTGCAAGCTCCCCTGCCTACCTGCGGATACTGCGGGGCAATGAGCTTGTTACGGTCCCGGTATCACTGCTTGAGGTCAGTAATGGGTATGTCTTGTTTGAGGGCGATGTACAGCTTGGCGAGCAGGCAGTTGCCCGCATTCCCGGAGACAGCTATGTGGCCCGTTAGCCGAAATACCCGGCGACTGCTCGCGCGCCAACTGCTCATTCTCATGCTGGCCTGCGTGACGGTCTTTAGTTGCACTGACATGGGTGCGGTACTCGAGCCAGCCCTGCAGATACGCAGCCACCCCTCGCGCCACAACGAAGTGCTTACAGACGGCGCACAGATACAGCTGAGCTTTGACCGCACCATGGATCCGACCTCAGTAGACGAGAGCTTTCGCATTCGTGAGTCCGGCAGTGCGGTGGCCGGAGTTCTGCACACACACAACGCTCACGGCCAGTCCTACATATTTGAACCGGCTGAGGACTGGGAACCACGGCGGCGCTACGAGCTTATACTCAGCGGTCACGTCCGTGATGTCGGGGGCGGCCTGCACCGGGTAGACCATCGCCGGGCCTTCTCGTTCGGTGGTGGTGCAGAGGGGCCACTGCGGCTCTTGGAGTCCTTCCCGGCCGCCGGGCAGAGTGTGGCTCCGGAGGCTGAAATTCGACTGCGCTTTAGTGAAGCCATGGACGCCGCGGTGTTCGAGCGCTCGCTGCGAATAGAGCCCGCTGCCGTGACAACATCGACCTGGAGTCCGGAGCTGGTTGAGGTAGTCCTGACCCCTGAGCGGCCTCTCACTCGCAACACAATCTACACTCTGCGCCTTGAGAATAGTCTGCGCAGCCTGGATGGGAGGAGCCTGGCCGAGCCGGTGGAACTGGTGTTTGTGGTTGGGGACGACGCGCCGGTACCGTTGGTGGAGGAGCTCTATCTGGCACTTGATGAGCCGTCGGTTGGGTATCCAGTTCTGGGCGCGACGCTGGAGGGTATGAGCTATGGCGATGTTGTCGCGGTCAGGTGGAATGCGCCGATGGAGGCGGGGCCGACCGAGGCAGCAACCCGCATGGAGCCGAACGTGCCACTGGAGTTTCTCTGGCCGGACACCAATCTCATGCTCATTCGGCCTCGTGCACGGCTTGAGCCTGGGGCGCAGTACCGTCTGCGACTGGCAGCAACGGCTCGCAGCGTAGCCGGTCTGCAGCCAGCGGCACCCTACGAGCAGGCCTTCCACACCGCTCCAGACCTACAGGTGGTCACGGAGTGGAGCAGCTCCTACGGGGCGGTGCTGAGTCAGGATGAGTTAGTACCGGGGTTGATACTGAGCCACGAGGTGCTCGAACACCATGACGAGTTCTCGGTGTCGCTGCTCTTTGCCGCCCCATTTCGTGACGAGGCCGAGCGCGAACACCTGCTTAACTCGGTGCGATTTGTGTCGCTGCTGCCGAGCAGTGCCCCGCGGCCGGTACTGTACTCGGTTGACTGGAGTGACGAGCGGCGGGTGAGTTTAGGATACCGGAATCTTGGAGCTGGGACCGAGGCAGCGCCGTACCGCTATTTGTGGTCGCTGTCTCGGGGATGGGGCGGCAGTCGCTACAGTACAGATGAGCTGCGAGTCATGTTGGAGCTGTACAGATGAAGGTGCACGGCATGCGGCCGCCGCTGCTTTCGCTGTCGCCCGTTCTGGCGCTCGTGGCGGTATTCCTGTTGCTTTCGGGGTGCACCCCACTGCAGGACTTTCTGAACATGAGCGCTCCGGAGGTGCAGAGTTACTCGCCCAAAGGGGAGCAGCTTGAACTTGGGCCGGATGCCACTGTGAGGGTGCTCTTCTCACAGGCGATGAAC
>REEM01000067.1 GCA_007695055.1 Spirochaetaceae bacterium
AAACTGTGGGCGCGGATGGATACAATTGCGCCCTAGGCCGCGTAGTCAGGTTCAACCGCAGAACAAGCGCCAGCAACGGCGCTTGACACCATGACAACGGAGGAAAAATGAGTGACACACACCTCAACCCAGCCACGGAGCTCATCTTCAAACTTGAGGATCGTCCTCCCCACGCCAAGGCCATAGTTGCTGCACTGCAGCATTTGGCGGCCATTTTTATTGGAATTGTGACTCCGGCTATTGTTATTTCCGGAGCTCTCGGATTTGAGGCCTCCATGGCTGGGTATTTGGTGTCAATGTCGCTCTTAGTGTCAGGAGTCGCTACCTTCATCCAAATCCGCAAGTTTGGCCCTGTTGGGTCAGGACTGCTTTCTATTCAGGGTACCAGTTTTACCTTCCTGGCAACGATCATTGCTATGGGCTTCTACATCCGGGGCAGGGGAGGCAGCGACGCCCAGGTCATGGCGGCCATTATCGGAACCTGTCTCATTACCTCGCCGGTAGAAATGATTTTCAGCCGCTTTATTCCGTATCTGCGACGAATAATTACTCCCATTGTGAGCGGGACTGTTGTACTGCTCATTGGCATTAACCTCGTTAGCGTTGGAATTCGAGATGTTGGTGGTGGAACCTGGCTCATGAACAATAGGCCAGAGGCCTTTGCTTCGCCCCAGCACCTCATGCTTGCCGGAATTGTGCTTGCAGGTATTGTTGTGTTTAACCGCAGTAAGAACCTTTGGTTTCGCATGGGATCTATCTTTCTGGGTATGATGCTCGGATACGTTGTGGCCTTGCTCTTAGGAGTAATTGATATCACCGCAATAGGGCGCCTGGACATTGTAACCCCACCAATTCCCTTTAGGTACGGCTTTGCGGTGGCCTGGCCCTATGTCTTACCTATGGCGCTGCTCTACCTCATTACGACCGTGGAGTCCATTGGAGACCTCACTGCAACCAGCATGATCTCAGGTGAACCGGTAGAGGGCCCGGTGTATATTGAGCGAATCTCCGGTGGTGTACTCGGCGACGGAGTCAACTCAGCCCTTGCCGCGGTCTTTAATAGCTTTCCCAACACGACCTTCAGCCAGAACAACGGCGTTATCCAAATGACTGGTGTAGCCAGTCGCTATGTGGGTTACTTCATTGCGTTGTTTCTGGTGATCTTTGGACTCTTCCCCATTGTGGGGGGTGTGTTCAGCATTATACCCCCTTCGGTCATTGGTGGGGCAATGCTCGTCATGGCTGGCACCATTGCCGCTAGCGGCATTCGCATCATTTCCAGTACGACCTTTAACCGCCGTGGTGTGCTCATTATTGCCATCAGTCTTGGCCTTGGCCTCGGCGTTGCCTTCACTCCGGAGATCCTGCGGTCGCTGCCTGACTTTTTTGCCGCAATGCTTTCCAGCCCCATTACCACCGGTGGTTTGACTGCAATTGTGCTGAACATTGTGCTTCCGCGTGAGTTATCCCAGCACAACATCCCAAAGGATCCTAAGCTCGATGTAGTGGGCCTGCGGGAGAAGTAATACGCGGCTAAGCCCAGGTAGACCCAGGTCAGCCCAGGTAGGCCCAGCCAAACTTTGTTATAGGAGCGCACAGATGAACAATGAAAGCTACGTCCGCAAAGCAATTGAGGTAGCACGCCGTTCACGCGAGAACGGCAACCATCCTTTTGGAGCAATTCTGGTTGGCCCGGATGGAGAGGTGCTGTTAGAGGCAGAAAACGCGGTGCCCTCGCAAAGCGACTGCACCATGCACGCTGAGACTCGGCTCGTATCTATGGCTTCTCGAGCCTACTCAAGGGAGCAGTTGCGCGACTGTACCCTCTACAGCAGCGCAGAGCCCTGCGCAATGTGCTCGGGAGCCATTTACTGGAGTGGAATCGGGCGTGTAGTCTACGGCTTGGCCGAGTCGTCCTTGCTGGCACTCACCGGAAGTGACCCCGAGAATCCCACTTTAGATCTCCCCTGTCGTGATGTTTTTGCTCACGGCCAACGGGACATTGAGGTGCTTGGTCCATTGCTAGAGGAGGAGGCGTCCGACGTACATGTAGGATTTTGGAATTCGCCTGACTAGTATGACGTAAATGCGCTCATAGCAACTTGACATCTATCTTGTATTGTGGCTTAAAGGAAAGCGAACGCTACGCGTAGGAGAATGCGGGTGAAGGTGCGGATTTGGAATAGAAATGTGCTCGTGAACTGGGGCGTTCCCATAGCCGCAGTGTTCTTAGCCCTGGTCGTTGGCGCGTTCTTTCTTGGTCTTGCAGGCGCTAATCCGCTTGTTGCGTACCGGTCTATGTTCTATGAGGCACTCGGTACCCGCTACGGCCTAACAGAGACGGTAGTCAAGGCGGTACCTCTGCTGCTTGTTGGCCTGGGTATCTGTATTGCCTTCCGCACCGGCATGATCAATATTGGAGCCGAGGGGCAAATGATCATTGGTGCCATCACCGGCACTGCATTTGCGCTGAGTTTCCCGGGACTCCCGGCACCGCTTCTCATTCTTTTCTCATTTCTTGCCGGATTTGCTGGCGGGGCTCTCTACGGGTTTATACCCGGAATTCTCAAGGCACATCTTAACGTTAACGAGATTCTCACGACCGTCATGCTCAACAGCGTGGCACTGCAACTACAGTTTCTCCTGCTCAGAGGGCTCATGATGGATCCTCAAGAGCGGGCCTACGGTACCGGATATCCACAAAGTGCATCTATAGTTGAGGCCGCGCGGCTCGGCAGGCTCATTCCACGCGCCCGCATACATAGCGGTGTGTTTATTGCCATTCTCCTTGCGGTGATCGTGTTTGTTCTGTTGTGGAAGACTACCATAGGCTACCGCATGCGAGCAGTTGGAAAGAACTACGACGCAGCGGTCTATGGCGGGATTCGGGTTAAACGATACTTGGTACTCTCCATGGTGCTTGCGGGCGGACTCGCTGGCCTGGCAGGCACGATAGAGGTAGTAGGTGTTCATTACCGCTTGCTTGACGGTGTGAGTGCTGGGTACGGCTTTTCCGGAATTGTGGCAGCGCTTTTCGGCCAGCTACATCCATTGGGAACCATCCCATCTGCATTCTTTTTTGGAGCTCTCCTGTTCGGAGCCGAGCGCTTACAACGATCGGTTGGGGTACCGTCGGCAATGGTGCATGTCATACAAGGATTGGTGGTGGTCTTTGTGGTCTCAAGCGACTACCTCACCAAACGTTTTCTCCAAAAGCGGGTAGACGTCGGTTTCAAGCGCATCCGCCAAGAAGGGGTCGCGGCACCCGAGGAACTGCCGCCGCAAGGGAAATCTAATGAGTGAGTTTTTTCAAGCGACGGTAATTCTTGGCCTGCTTACTGCCGGTGTGCGACTTGCCACACCCTTTCTCTTTGCTGGCCTCGGGGAGATGCTGTCCCAGCGCAGCGGTGTACTGAATCTGGGTGTAGAGGGCATTATGCTCATTGGTGCATTCGTGAGCTTCTACGTTGCTTTTGAGAGCGGGAATCTTTATCTGGGCCTCCTGGCAGCCGTTTTGGCTGGTGGATTCATGGGACTGCTGACCGCATTCGTCAGCGTAACTATGAAGGCAGTGCAGGGCATTAGTGGAATTGGCATTCATATTCTTGGACTGGGTCTCTCGGGGCTCTTCTTCCGGCTCACCATGGGTTCTATCTCCACAATGCGTGGCTTTCCCCGGCTTGCAATTCCTATCCTTAAGGACATTCCGGTACTTGGTCGAGTTCTCTTCAACCAGAACTGGATGGTTTATGCTGCCTTGCTCCTGGTACCCATATCCTGGGCCGTTATCTACAAAACTACATTTGGACTCAAGGTGCGCTCGGTTGGTGAGAACCCCCACGCCGCCGACTCACTCGGAATCTCGGTAACCAGAGTCCGGTATATTTGTGTGATCATTGGATCGATCATGGCCTCCATTGCTGGAGCATTCTTGACCATTGGTCAACATGAGGCGGCATTTGTGAACAACATTGCCGCAGGTCGTGGATTCATTGCGGTGGCGCTGGTGTATTTTGCCAAATGGAATCCACTGGGCGTGTTGGCCGGAGCCTTTCTGTTTAGCATGATTGATGCGTTTCAACTGCGGATTCAGATCATAGATATTGGAATACCGTATGAGATACCGGTCATGCTGCCCTACATCGTCACAATTGTCGTTCTGGCCCTCTCCACCAGAGGTCGGGTGCTTGGACCAACTGCGCTCACCAAGCCTTTTGTGCGTGGGGTGCATACCTAAGACCGCGGCGGGTGCTTCACCGAGGCTGGCAGCCCGCGCGGGCGAATTGATAGGGAGTTTACAGATGTGAAGACTCTCCCATAGGGAGAGAACGATAAAAGGAGTTGGATATGAAAAAGCTTTTGCTTTCGATGATGGTGCTGGTGCTGCTTGCCGCAGGACTCGTAGTTGTGGGTTGTGCCGCAGAGGAGGCCCAGGATGACACCCTTAAGATTGGGCTCATTCTCCCATCAGGTCGTGACGACATGTCCTGGAGCCAGGGAATGTACGAGGGTGTGAACGCAGTCATTGCAAACATGGGTGCCGGAAATGCTCGAATGGCAGTTACCGAGAACGTGCCAAACCCGGTAGATGCCGGAGCCGCAATTCGTGACTATGCTAATCAAGGTTTTAACATCATTATTGCGCATGGGAGTCAGTATCAGAATCCACTGATGGAGGTTGCAGCCGACTTCCCGGAAGTAACCTTTGCTCACGGAACCGCCTTTGAAACGGCCCAAAACATCTTTGCCTATGATCCACAAGCTCAACTTGGGGCATATCTTTTCGGCTGGCTAGCTGCGCAGATGACTGAAAGCCAAGTGTTAGGAATTGTTGGCCCGGTACGCGCAGGCGATGCCATCAAGTACAACTACGGTTTCATACAGGGCGTCGAGGCTGCTGATCCGAGCATTCGAGTACTCGAGTCCTACACCGGTTCCTTCGGCGACAACATTCAGGCCAAGGAAATGGCAGAGGCGCATATCAACGCTCGTGCCGATATTCTGACAGGTACGGCGCAGCAGGTAGTAGGTGCTATACAGGCGGTGTCCGAGAACGATGGCGTCTACTGGTTTGCAAACGACACCGACCAGAGCCCGCTTGCTCCCAACAGCATTATTGCGTCACAAGCATATAGCTGGGAGACGGTGGTGCAGTACATGGTAGACAGTCATATGGCTGGCAAACTCGGAGGTGAGATTATTAGCCTTGACCTTACCAACGAGCGTATTCAACTTGTGTTTAATCCGGTGCTGATGGACCTCGTTCCCGCCGACCTTATGGCTGAGTTTGAGGTATTGAAGGCCGATGTTGCAAGCGGAGCAATTCAGGTGCGTTTGCCCGAGTAAAGACAAGGATCACAAGGTAGTTCCGGGGAGAGCGGTGTGAGATCGATCAAGAAAAACGTGCGTAGCGTTCAGTCAATAGAGCTGAGGAATGTCACTAAACGATTTCCCGGCGTGCTGGCAAATGATTCAGTCTCGCTCAGCTTTGAGAGCGCACGCGTGCACACCTTGCTTGGTGAGAACGGCGCAGGTAAATCGACGCTCATGCATGTCATGTACGGCATGTATGCGCCTGATGAAGGTCAAATACTGGTCAACGGTGCGCCGGTCAACTTTCGGTCTCCCAAAGACGCTGCCGAGTACGGTATCGGCATGGTGCACCAGCACTTCATGCTGGTACCGTCGCTTTCGGTGCTGGAAAACATTGTGCTCAATTACCCCTCGCCACGGTGGCCCTTTCTAGATCTGGCCGCCGCGCGCGAGCGGGTGCTCGCCATGTCCAACGAGTACGGATTTGGAATTGACCCGGACGCTAAGGTGTGGCAACTCTCGGTCGGCGAGCAACAGCGAGTTGAAATCCTGCGAATTCTGTTCCGTGACGCGTCTTACATAATTCTGGATGAACCAACGGCGGTTCTCACTCCCTTAGAAGTGAAGGAGTTCATGGGCGTCCTGCGCCGTCTTGTTGCCGACGGTCATGGGATTGTGTTCATTACCCACAAGCTGAATGAGGCGCTAGAAATCAGCGACAAGATTACGGTACTGCGAAGTGGAAAGGTGGTAGGAGAAACAGCTCCCTGTGACACCGACAAAAATCAGTTGGCTGGGCTCATGGTAGGGCGTGAAGTCGTGCCCACCTGGCAGAAACGGGGTGCTGCCGGTGAGAAGGTTATCCTTTCGGTGCGGAATCTGAGTGCTCGTAATAACAAGGGGCTCAAGGCTCTGAAGGACGTCAACTTTGACCTGAAAGAGGGCGAGGTGTTGGCGGTAGCTGGGGTCTCAGGTAACGGGCAAAAAGAGTTGGCCGAGGCCATTGCGGGTCTGCGCCGCGTAGACGGTGGAGAGATTCTTCTTGGCGGCACAAACCTTGCTGGACTGGATGTGAAGCATCGGATCGATTCCGGCCTTGCCTTCATTCCGGAAGAACGCATGACCATGGGGGTTGTAAAGGAGTTCTCGCTTATTGAGAATGTAATTCTCAAGTCGCATGGAACCCCTGAGTTTGCGTCTGGGATTTTTCTGCGAGCAAAAAAAATACGTGAAAGTGCTGTACAGGCAATTAAGGACTTTGATGTCCGCACCCCCTCTCCCGACGTTGTTGCAGCTACCTTGTCCGGTGGAAATATACAGAAGGTAATCCTGGCTAGAGAGTTATCATCGCGTCCAAAGCTGCTTATAGCTGCCCAACCAACTCGCGGGGTGGATATTGGCGCCTCTGAATACATCCACAAGAGAATTGTACAAATTCGAAACGAGGGCGTACCGGTGCTGCTTATCTCTGAGGATCTGGATGAGATCATCTCACTCGCGGACCGTGTGCTTGTCTTGTACGAAGGCCAGGTGCAGGGCATTGTACCGCCTAACACTCCAGTGGAGGAAATAGGACTCATGATGACCGGCGGAAGCACCCACTACGTTGTGGACGGCTGCGAAGACTCAGAAACGCCACCCACCCCAAAATGAGTTCTTCCGCAACGACGACCGCCTGAGCCTATTGGTCAGTCGCTCTACTGTATCACTCCTAGTTCTCTGCCTACCTGGCTGAAGGCCGACACAGCATGGTCCAGCTGGTCGTGGGTGTGGGCGGCCGAGAGCTGAACGCGAATTCGCGCCTTGCCCTTGGGGACTACCGGGTAGGCAAAGCCAATAACATAGATGCCTTCCTCAAGCAGCATGTCGGCGGCCTTGAGGGCTAACTTCTCGTCGTAGAGCATAACCGGGACAATGGCACTTGCGGTGTCGGGTATCTCGAATCCGGCGGCCTTCATCTGTTCCTTGAAGTACCTGGTGTTCTCATGCAGGCGGCCAATGAGTTTGCTTGAACCGCTGAGTAGCTCAAGTGCCTTGAGGGTACCACCAGCGACGGCCGGCGCGAGCGTGTTGGAGAACAGGTAAGGCCGCGACCGCTGCCGTAGCAGTGCAATAATTTCCCGCCGTCCTGAGACACACCCACCGGAGGCCCCGCCGAGCGCCTTTCCAAAGGTGGTTGTAATAATATCAACCCGGCCTTCCAAACCAAAGTGCTCGGCGGTGCCCCGGCCTGTCGCCCCGAGCACGCCGGTGGCATGGCACTCATCCACCATTACCAAGGCATTATACTGCTCGGCAAGCTTGCAGATTTCGGGCAGCTTGGCAATGTCTCCGTCCATAGAAAATACACCGTCGGTGCAAATGAGGCGGTAGCGGGCATCGGGAGTCTCGAGCAAACATCGCTCTAAGTCTTCCATATCCGAGTGTTCATAACGGAAACGAGTGGCTTTACAGAGCCTGACTCCGTCAATAATAGAGGCATGGTTGAGTGCGTCCGAGATAATTGCGTCCTCGGCGCCAAGGAGCGGTTCAAAGACCCCACCGTTGGCGTCAAAGCAGGCTGCGTAGAGAATAGTGTCGTCGGTACCCAGGAACTCCGAGACCTGTGCCTCAAGTTCCTTGTGTATGTCCTGGGTCCCGCAGATAAAGCGCACCGAGGACAGCCCGTAGCCACGTGCTCTCATGGTGTCGCTTGCAGCTTGAATAATCTCGGTACTGTCGGCCAAGCCAAGGTAGTTGTTCGCGCAAAAGTTAATGCTGGTGTGCATTGTGCCGTCGGTCTTCAGCGTCCGAATTTTTGCTCCCTGGGGGGTGGAGAGTACACGTTCGTTTTTCATGAGTCCCTGTGACTCAATTTCCTGTAGAGAGGCCCTCAGCTCTTCCTGCATCTCCTGTGAAAACATTCTCACACTCCTCGTTTGCTCAGTACCTTGAGCATATCTGTGGTCATGGCACCCAGGTCGTACTCTGGGCTCCAGCCCCATTCCACCCGTGCCGCGTAGTCTTCCAGAGCGTTGGGCCATGAGTTGGCTAATGCCTGGCGCACCGGGTCTACGTTATACTGTATCTCAAACTCTGGAATATGGGCCCGGATGTAGGCTGCTTGTTCCTCGGGTGAGAAGCTCATGGCAGTGATATTGAATGCGTTGCGGTGCCGCAGGCGGGTCGGGTCGGCATCCATGAGGTCTATGGCCGCCTTAATTGCGTCCGGCATATACACCATATCCAGGTAGGTGTCGCTCTTGAGGAAACATGTATAGCGCTTCTTACGAACCGCTTCGTAGTAGATCTCTACCGCATAGTCGGTGGTACCGCCACCGGGCATAGTCACGTTGGAAATGATACCCGGGTATCGAACGCCGCGGGTATCTACCCCGTACTTGGTGTGGTAGTAGTTGCATAGGAGTTCGCCAGCTACCTTCGTGACCCCGTACATTGATGTCGGCTGCTGAATGGTGTTCTGTGGTGTATAGTCCTTGGGAGCGGTAGGGCCAAATGCGGCAATTGAGCTCGGGGTAAAGACCGAGCAGTCGTTCTGCCGGGCAACTTCCAACACGTTTTGCAGGCCGTTCATGTTAATGTCCCATGCCTCCTGGGGGCGTGCCTCGGCAGTTGCCGAAAGCAGTGCAGCAAGATGATATATTCTGCGGACCTTGTGTCGCTTTACAATATCAAACAGTTCCTGACCGTTACGGCAGTCGAGCTGATAGAAGGGGCCCTCCTGTACCAGTGGACTCTCCGGATTGGTACGAATGTCGGTGCTTACTACCGCGTCGGCTCCATGCAGATGTTTAAGCGCTATCGACAGCTCACTACCGACCTGTCCAAGCGCTCCGGTTACCAGCGTGTTCATGAATGCCTCTCTTACTTTCCGGTGTGCCGGGCATCTTGACGAAGCGCCCATCCACCATTATACTAAACTTGAAGTTCATTATATTATACTTAGTGATGTTGTCAAGCAAAGACCGGTACTAGGTGCATGGAGAATCCAGTTATGAGCAGCAATCAACCTCCCGCAATTGGTGAAAAAATTAAGGCTATTCGCAAGGAACGGCAACTGACACTCGACACACTGTCGGAGCGTAGCGGCGTTTCTAAGGGAATGCTGTCGCAGATTGAGTCCGAGAAGGTGAATCCTACTGTTGCCACGGTCTGGAAGATCTCACGTGGTTTGGGTGTAGAACTTGATGCATTGCTCAAAGGTCGCCATGAGGTCGCCCGGATCTTTGATGTGTTGCATAAATCAGACCTGGTGGTGCTGGACACAGAGGAAGATGGAACGCACTTAGAGGTGTTGTCACCGCTGTCCATGGCCGAGGACCTGGAGGTGTATATGCTGACAATGGACAAAGGCGGGGCTCTACGTTCCGAGGCCCATGCGCCGCGCAGCGAGGAGTGCCTCACCGTGCTCAACGGCAAGGTGAGGGTACGCGCCGGAGCCCATAGCAGCGAGCTAGGCCCGGGTGACTTCATTCGTTACAACTGCGATGTGCCGCATGATATTGAGAATCTCAGTGATGGCCCGGCCAAGTTGCACTTAATTGTGCGTTTTGCCAAGGTGAACTGGGCCTAACGAGTCAGGTTCCTGTGTACGTAGCGGTGCGGACGGTCCGCGGCGCTGCCGAGCTGTTTGCGGCGGTGTTCTTCGTACTCGCTCCAGGTTCCGTCGTACCACACGACCCCGTCGTCCTCAAAGGCCAACAGGTGCGTTACAACTCGGTCAAGGAACCAACGGTCATGGCTGACCACCAAGGCTGAGCCAGCAAACTCCTCAATGGCTTCTTCCAACGCACGCAGAGTGTTGACATCCAGGTCGTTGGTTGGCTCATCGAGCAACATGAGGTTACCGCCCTCTTTAATCATCATTGCAAGGTTCAGTCGGTTGCGCTCTCCACCCGACAAAACTCCCACCTTCTTCTGCTGGTCCGCACCGGCAAAGTTAAACCACGCGCAGTAGGCTCGTGAGTTTACCTCGCGTACGCCCCCCAGTTTAATGAGATCCTGCCCGTTGGAGAGCTGTTCCCATACTGACTTATCCGGGTCCAGTGACTCCCGCATTTGGTCGGCATAGGCGAGCTTAACGGTTTCACCCAGTCGCAGTGTGCCGGAGTCAGGCTGCTCAGTACCGGCAATGAGTTTAAAGAGCGTGGTTTTACCGGCGCCGTTCGGGCCAACTATGCCAATGACCGCTCCGGGTGGAATGCTAAAGGAAAGGTTTTCAAACAGGATCTTTTCATCATAGGTCTTGGTAATGCCCTCGGCCTCAACAACCAGGTTTCCCAGACGTGGGCCTGGGGGAATGCTGAGATTGGTTTCTCGCACCTTCTCGCGTGAGCCTTCGCTCAGAAGCTGCTCATACTTGTTAATGCGTGCCTTGCTCTTGGCGTGCTGCGCCTTTGGTGACATCTTGATCCACTCAAGCTCGCGGGCAAGGGTTCGCTGGCGCTCACTCTCACTCTTTTCTTCCTGTGCTAGGCGCTGGCGCTTTTGATCCAGCCAACTGGAGTAGTTGCCCTTCCAGGGAATTCCCTCACCACGGTCCAGTTCCAGAATCCACCCAGCAACATTATCAAGAAAGTAGCGGTCATGCGTCACGGCAATAATGGTGCCTTCGTACTCACGCAAATGGCGCTCAAGCCAGGCTACCGTCTCGGCATCCAGATGGTTGGTTGGTTCGTCCAGGAGAAGGATGTCAGGTTTGCGGAGCAGAAGCCGGCAGAGTGCCACCCGGCGGCGTTCACCGCCCGAGAGTACATCGACCTGAGTCTCAGGAGGAGGACAGCGCAGCGCATCCATTGCCATTTCCAGACGTGAGTCAATATCCCAGCCACCTGCAGCGTCAATCTTCTCTTGAATGGCCGCTTGCTTGACGCCAATTTTTTCGTAGTCGGCATCTGGGTCGCCATAGGCCTCGTTGACTTTGTCAAACTCGGCGAGCAGATCCATAATTTCCTGTACGCCTTCGGCCACTATTTCGCGTACGGTTTTTCCAGCCGCCAGTTCGGGCTCCTGCTCCAAAAAGCCTATGGTGAAGCCTGGAGAGATAGAGGTCTCGCCGTCGAACTCTGTGTCTACACCGCTGAGAATTTTCAGCAGGCTCGATTTACCTGAGCCGTTGAGACCAATAACACCAATCTTAGCCCCGTAGAAATACGAGAGGTTAATGTCTTTTAATACTTGCTTGGTTCCATGGCGTTTTGAAACGCGGTGCATGGTATAGATTATTTTTTTGTCGTCGGTTGTTGCCATAGCGTTATGGTATCAGAAAACTGCCATGTGGGGGAGTGGGGTGCTGGAACACACTCACAGCAATTTAACATTCTGGGCGCTTGAATTCCCCGGCCCATAGTACTACTATTGCGTTACTAACGAAAGGAGGGTGAATGAAAAATCAATTACGTTACGCATTTCTCGTTGTTGGCCTTGGCCTTGTATTGGCGGCGCCGCAGCTGGCGGCCCAGTCACTCAAGGGAATGAGCCTGAACGGAGCAACCGGACTCATGTCCATACCCAGTGGACGAATCGGCTGGGAGCATAGCGCGGACCTGGGTTTTGACCTTGGGTATCACGCAATCTTTGACGACGGGGACACGGCGCATATACCTAAGGCGAGTTTAAGTCTTTTCAAGCTTGCTGAAGTGTCATTTGCGTATGACACCAACACAGGCGACGACAACGAGGATATTCTGATCGGCGGTAAGATTCAGTTGCCTACTGGCAGAACTGCCGTAGCCGTGGGTGGAAATGTACATGCTCGGCAAAGAAACGATAACTCTCGAAATTCCCAGCAGGTTTATCTGGCTGCGACTTATCCTGGCTCCTTCTTTGGAATGCCAGCCGAGACCACCATGGTGGTTGGTAAAACCTTTGGGGATGACGGCCCAGGTGAAGAAGCAATTGACTTTGGCATGGGTTTTGACCTGCAGTTGTTCCCGGACGTGTTTCAAGGGTACGTGCACTGGATCAACGACTTTGGAAACTTTTCCTATAGCCTTGATGCAGTGGGGGCAAACGCTAGGGATCGCGGTGTATTCAACACCGGTATCCGCATAGACATTGCTGCAAACCCGGCCTTGAGCCGCTACAAGTTTGTTATAGATGCCATGCTTACCGACGCACTGGATGAGAACAGAGCATTCGCGCTGGGTCTTGCCTTTGGGGCACCTATACTCTAAATCTATCTGTACTTGGTCTCGGCTGAACGAGCCTGATTCGACCGCCCCTCGGCTCAGCCATGGGGCGGTTCTTCTTGTCCGCTGCTCGGTGAAGTGGTATAGTGCCGCAAAGGAGACAGCAAAACCATGAAGCGGGTTATTCTTCACGCGGCCGACTTAGACGGCTACCTCACAGATCGTGACAAATCCAACATCGGCAGAATGGATGAGCTGTACTCTCAGGTCAATACCGCTGCGGCCGCCCTGAGTTCCACCACGGATAAAGTGGAAATTGTACGACATAAATCGACATTGATCAGTCTCTATGACGCCATGGGTAAACTCATGCAGGAGGTTACCGGATCTGAAGAGCAGATTCGCGTCTACTCCTTTGAGACTCCACGGAGTGTTCACGGTGAAGTGTCACGCCTCATTGCCAAGCTGCGCGATGTCCAAACGCAGAATGCCGAGTTTGTGTACTACGTGCAGCGCGCCTACGAACTCCTCTTTACCCTGGCCTATACGGACCCAGATAACCATGAGAAGAATCACCTCATTGTGAAAACCCCGGTTTCGGTTCCGGTGCAAAACTATGCGGTTCACAAAATTCCCAACATCGACTCTGAGCTTACCAACTGCGTTATGTGTGTCATGCTGCGTGGTGCTTTGCTTCCATCTATGATTCTCTCCAAAGAGATTCAGGAGTACTCCTCTGCTGGCTATGTGACCCCCTTCGCACTGTTTCGCATTCAGCGTGACGATAGGCGCAAGGAACGGGATATGGAGTATGTGCTTGATCTTGAACGTTCATACTTTGATCCGGAAATGCTTGACGGCAAGGACCTGGTTTTTGCCGACCCCATGAACGCAACCGGGGGTAGCCTCGTGACCATTATTCAGTACCTCAAAAAGCAGGGCGTCAGGCCTCGCTCAATTAAGTTCCTGAATGTGATTTCGGCGCTGAAGGGCACCTTACGTCTGGTTCGGGCCTTGGAAGATGTGCATATTTACACACTGTGGATGGATCCGGTGCTCAATGACGCCGCCTATATTTTGCCGGGTTTGGGTGATGCCGGTGATCGTCTTAATGGAAAAGATGCCGAGGACATGCCACGCAATATTATTCAGTTGGTGGCAGACTACGGGACTACTATTTCAAACCTCTATCGCTCGCAGGTGCGCAAGATTGAAGAGACGGTGTTACGACTCTAAACGGCGTTATTCCCTGTTTGCTGGCGTAGTATTGTTTGCGGCGGCTCTCATGGGCTGTGTAACCGGTGTTTCACGGCAAGACGTGGCGTTAGAGTATTTCAATATAGGCAACGCCTACTATGAACTCGGCCGCTATGAAGAGGCCTCGGGTTACTATATCCGGGCTTTGGATCTTGACCCAAGTCTCTCCAGTTCCACCTATAATCTGGCTCGTGCCTACATACAAAGAGAGCGTTTCACTGCTGCAGTAGCGGTACTTGAGGATTTGCGCACCGAAGACCCGGAAAACATCTTGGTTCTCCAGACGCTCGGCTACGCCCTTACTCGTTTGGGGCGCAATGGCGAGGCGGTGGATGTGCTTGAGCGGGCCGAACAACTCTCACCCTTTAACCTGACGGTTCTCTATAATCTGGGCGTTCTGCATGGTGTTGAGGAGCGCTATGACGAGGCGTACGACATCTTGCTGCGGGCCCATCGTGTTGACGAATCGGATCAGGAACTTGTGCTTATGCTTGCCGAGACCTCACTTGCGCTTGGACGCGAGGACGAGGCGATTGAGTTTTTGGAACGCTTTGATCAGCCCGAGGACGCCGAGCGTGAGTTGTTGTTGCGGCTAGCTCGGCTTTACAGCGAGGCCACATCTTATTCAGATGCATTGAATGTTTATGCAACCTTGCGAGATCGTGATCCGGAGGACAAAGAGGTATTGTTCCGAGAGGCCGAGCTCAATTTAACCTTTGTGGAAGATGCCGAAAGCGGGCTCGAACGGCTTGAGGAGGCCCTTGAACTGGGTTACTCCGAGCGGTCAGCGCTCACCCGGTTAGTGACCTCACCTAATCTCATTCAACGTAGCCGTGTTGAGCAGCTCTATGAGGAGTATGGGTTTGACGCAGCGAGCCTGCGAGACCCAGTAGATGACTCCCTAGATGAAGCAGATGACTCCGATGGCGACGACCCCGCCGCAAATGTGCTGGAAGAAGATTCGGAAGGGATTGAAGGTCAGGTGGATGCGGAGAGCACGAACCCCTAGGTAGGGCTAAGGCTACGCCGACTATGCGTGCGGCGTAGCCTTGGATATACCTATGCGTCTTTGAGAATTGTCTTCATACTTTCGTAGACTTCTTCGGGTGAAGGGGTAGCGTCTATTTCGTGTAACATACCCTTATCGCGGTAGTAAGCTTTGAGTGGCGCGGTCTGCTCATAATAGACTGCAAGCCGCTTTCGGATAGACTCGACTTGGTCGTCACTACGAACAATAAGCTCTTCACCTGTGACATCGTCTTTACCAGCGATCTTTGGCGGATTGTGCAACACGTGGTAAGTCCGCCCCGACGTCTTGTGTACGCGCCGGCCTGAAAGCCGTTCCACAATTATTTCGTCCGGAATGGAAAAATTGAGGACACACAGAATGTTAGAAAAGCTCTGTAAAGCCTCTGCTTGCGCTATGGTCCGTGGAAATCCGTCCAGGATGAAGCCGTTGGCACAGTCGTCTTGGCTTAGTCGATCACGTACTAAGTCAATAGTGAGGTCGTCGGGTACGAGTTCTCCTGAATCGAGAATTGATTTAACCTGGAGGCCGAGCTCAGTGTGGTTATTGATGTTGTAGCGGAAAATATCCCCTGTTGATATGTGGGGGATATCATGGTCTTCGGCCACCCTGGTCGCCATGGTGCCTTTTCCGGCGCCTGGGGGGCCGAGGAATATCAACTGCATGCTAAACCTTCCTTTTTGGGACTGATGCTGCTAAGTTTAGTATGAGTCGTGGTGATCGTCAACGAAGAGCAGGCACCTAAGGCTACAAATTTTCACCTATTACTCAACCAAGGTAACGATTCTCTTCGAAGGGAGGAAGAAATGGAGTTCCAAGATCGAATGAAACAGCTGTTTGAGCGCGGGCTCAGTGGCTCTCGAGAGGCCTTGTCAGAGGCCGGAAAGCGAATGGGTGAGCTTGGCGAGAAGGGACTGCTGCGCTTTGAGATCTCACATCTTGAAAGCCAGGCCGAGAAACTCTTTGCGAAACTGGGAACCAAAGTCTACGAGCGCCGGCGAGACGGCGGAGCAGATGCACGTGTGCATCTTGATGAGGCAGATGTACAAGAACTGCTCCGCGAGATAGATGAACTTGAAGAGCGCATCCGCGTCAAAGAGGCGAGTTTGCGTATGAAAGGGTGAAGATCGACGTGCGATTCCATGCCAAGGTTCCAAAAGGATCTGAAGTTTTTTTTCAATCGCTATTGACGAAGTTTTGGTATTCAGGTATGTTCTGATTCCGCAACAGCAAAGCACCTACGACAGACGGCGTCGCGATGCACACTGAAATCACGGCGCCGATGTTGTCTGCGAAGCTATTGTCTGACTTCTTCGGAAGTTTTGGTCTTTGAACATATAGAGGGAAGGGAAGGAACCTGCAAACGCAAGTGTGAGGGTTT
>REEM01000074.1 GCA_007695055.1 Spirochaetaceae bacterium
CCCCTCAACGACCAGGCAAGCAATCTGCTTACTACCGAGCGCGTGCCGCTTGCTTTCCGGCTACCACGCTTGCTCGCGCCCTCTCAGCTTAACCCTACTCTTATCATTGCGTTGCTCCTGCTTGGCGCCGCCTATATCGCGCTCTTCCGGACGGTACGCGGTTATGAATGGCGTCTGAGCGGACTCAATCGCCAGTTTGCCCGTTACGGTGGCATACACACCGGCGCCTACATTGTTTTTCCCATGCTTGTTTCCGGGGCCCTGCATGGCCTTGCTGGCGGCCTGTTTGTGTATGGCACACACTACGCAACTCTGGTGGGCTTTACCGCTGGACTTGGCTGGAACGGAATTGCGGTGGCACTCATTGCGAAACGACATCCGCTTGGTGTGATTCCGGCGGCAGCGGCCTTTGCCTACCTTGAGTCGGGTGCAAGAATTGCCATGTTGCACACCGACTTCACCTTTGAGCTTGGAACCATTATTCGGGCAGTCATTTTTCTGTTTGTGACCGCCAGCGTGCTACCGAAGCTCGGCATTAGCACCCGAATACGCAGCAGTATACGCCTCCTTTTCCGAGGAGGCTCCGCGTGATTTTCTACGCTATTGAGGTAATGGCTCCTTTGCTGCTGGCCGGGTTGGGCGGGCTCTTTGCTGAGCTGGCTGGAGTCTTAAACATAGCTCTAGAGGGCATGATGCTCGCTGGCGCCTTTGCTGCAATTGTGACCGCCTCAATGACCGGGAGCATCTTTGCTGGAATGCTTGGAGGCCTCCTTGCGGGTCTTTTACTGGCCTACCTGTTCTACTTTGTGGGTATTCGCATGCGGGCAAATATCTTCATTGTGGGGCTTGCTATTAACTTGTTGGCGGCGGGTACTATTCCTTTTCTTTCCAGCGCAATGTTCGGCACCAAGGGGGTGCTGCGACTCCCAAATGTTCCCCGTATGCCTGGTCTCTTTGTGGGTGTGGAAACGGGGTTCCCGCTGCTTGACCAGGTGCTCTTTGGACATAGTTTTGGCGTGTATTTGACGGTGCCCGCGGTGCTGCTTGCAGGCTTGGTGTTGCGCCGCACGGCCTTTGGACTGCGACTCCGAAGCACCGGCAAGAATCCTGAAACCTTGCGGGCAGTGGGCCTTAATCCAGATCACTACCGGCGTGCGGCGCTGCTCATTTCTGGAATGGGAGCAGGGCTCGCCGGGAGTCTACTGGCACTGCGCCTGGGCGTTTACCTACCGAACGTGAGTGCAGGCCGAGGCTGGATTGCGCTGGTAACCATTTATCTGGGTTATAAGCGGCCGGTGGGCGTTCTCATTGCGGCCTTGTGTTTTGCCTTGGCAGAGGGCGTCTCGGTTGCGGCTCAGGGTGTACTGCAAATTCCGGGAACCCTTTTGTTGAGCCTGCCCTACGTGCTCACGGTCATAGCTATGATTGTCTACTCTGCTATGCGCCGCGTTGCACCCTCGGACTCCTGAACCAACGCCAACCCCCGGCTGGCATGCTCGTGCCTAAGTGCGAAAAATAGCCACTTCATACCCCAGTAGATTCCGGCCAATCTGATTCAGCACCGCAGCGCGTTCGGCGGCGGTGGCCCTATAGGCCATTAGGCGCTTGGCTGAGCCTTCTACATCAAGATTGTTTGGAGTCCCCAGATGCTGCCGTGAGAGGAGCGACTCGGTGGGGCTGCGATCTTCCATTTGGTCAATTTCGGCCGCAACCTTGCGATACGCGTCACGAAAGCTCATGCCACCTTGTACCAGTTCAATGGCCTTGTCGGTAGCGTAAATTTCCGGGCCAAAGCCAACAGCGAGGGCTTCTACGTTAACCTCAAGCGACTCCATGGTCAGCTGCATTACTGCTGTGCAGTCTAGAATGGTGCGGCCGCCGTGAATGAGTGGTGCCTTTGTTTCCTGGAAGTCGCGGTTGTATCCAGAAGGGAGCGCGCGAATGACGTTCTTCACGCTCTGTGCCTGGCCAGACAGCGCCGCGGTCTTGGCCCGCACCAGTTCCAAGCCGTCGGGATTCTTTTTCTGGGGCATAATGCTCGAGCCCGAACAGAGACGGTCGGGTAAGGAGAAGTAGCCGAACTCCGGTAAGGAAAAGGTAATGCAGTCCGAGGCCAGCTTGCCAAGGCACAGTCCAAGCTGCTCAAAACTGTCCAACACAATGGACTCCATAACGCCGCGCGAGTTATTGGCATACAGTACATTGGTCTGCACACGTGAGAACCCAAGCAAACGCGCGGTAAGCTCACGATCCAAGGGCAGTGGAACGCCGTAACTGGCCGCCGCGCCAAGCGGTGACTGGTCGTTCAGTCTATAAGCGGTGTCCAGCAGTTCACATGTATCCAGCAACTGCTCGCCAAAAGCCATGGCCCAGAGTCCAACACTACTCGGCATTGCCGGTTGCATGTGAGTGCGTCCAGGCATAGGCGTGAGTGCGTGGGTGCGGCCGTACTCAAGCAGTACCTCTACCAGGCTACAGACGGCCTGCGTAACTGCACACAAAAGTCCACGCGAGTACAGTCGTTGAGCCGTGAGTACCTGGTCGTTGCGCGAGCGTCCGGTGTGAATGTTTTTTCCTACATCGCCTAAGCGATCTATAAGCCGTTCCTCAATAGCGGTATGGCCGTCCTCATGCTCCGGAAGAATGACAAACTCTCCGGAGTCAAAGTCCTTAAGCAGAGCCGAGAGCTCAGCCAGCAACAGATCTTTATCCTGAGAAGAAATAATGCCAACCGAGGCCAGCATGGTGGCATGCGCGGCACTCGCTACGCAGTCGGCCGGAAGGAGCTCACGGTCAAGAATATAGTCGTTGCCAACCGTAAAGCGCTCAATGAGGGCATCAAGGTCGTAGTTTTTGTCCCAAAGTTTCGCCACGTTGTACTCCTTGTGTCCATGGGAGTATGCCGCATAGCCCGGAGGCACTCAAGCCCCGCGACGGTCTTGAGCATAGCCCCGCGACTGTCCTTGCAGATAGCCTATGCGGCTTGCACACAAACTATGTTGTGCTGAACGTCAGTGCCTCGGGTCCACGTTCAACCCGAATGACGGCACCCTCGGTGAACTCGCCTGCCAGCAATGCCTTGGCTAGAGGATTCTGCAGGTGGTGCTGTACAGCACGCTTGAGTGGCCGCGCCCCAAATGCCGGGTCAAAACCAATCTCGGAAAGGAAGCGTTTGGCGTCGTCGCTCAGCTCTATCTGCAGGCGTTTTTCTGCCAAACGCTGCCGAACTCGTTCCAGCTCCAGATCAACAATTTTGAGGATCTGCTCCTGATCGAGGCGATGAAAGGTTATGACCTCATCCAGCCTGTTCAAGAACTCGGGCTTGAAGGTCCGGTGTAGCAGCTCTTGAATGTCAGGGCGAATGGCGTCTAGATCCTGGGCCTGAAGTATAAGGTCACTACCAAGGTTGCTGGTCAGAATAATAATGGTATTGCGGAAATCTACCAGCCTCCCCTGCCCGTCTGTAAGGCGCCCTTCATCAAGCAGCTGGAGCAGCACGTTGAAGACATCTGGATGCGCCTTCTCAATTTCATCAAAGAGAATTACTGAGTAGGGTCGGCGGCGGACGACCTCTGTGAGTTGACCACCCTGTTCATATCCAACATATCCCGGAGGTGCGCCAATGAGCCGCGACACGGCATGCTTTTCCATGTACTCGCTCATATCTATACGAGTGAGGGCCTTGTCGTCGTTGAAGAGAAACTCGGCCAGGGTTTTTGCCAACTCGGTTTTACCCACGCCGGTAGGCCCAATGAAGAGAAAGACCCCGGTGGGACGGTTGATGTCCGAGATTCCGCTCTTGTTCCGACGTATGGCATCCGCGACCGCGGTGACGGCCTCTGTCTGCCCTATGACCCGCCTGCCGAGTGTATCTTCCAGGGTTAACAGCTTCTGCATGTCAGACTGCAGCATTTTGGAAACCGGGATGCCGGTCCAGGTCGACACAACAAGCGCTATATCTTCCTCCGATACCTCCTCCCGCAGCAAGCGGGACTCTCCCGAAAGCCGTTCGATCTCGGCTGTCTTTTCCTCAAGCTTGCGTTCGGTCTGCGGAATAAGGCCGTGTTTGATCTCGGCCGCCTTAGATAGGTTGCCGTCTCGTTCGTAACGGGTTTCCTCAAGATTGTAGTTCTCAAGCTGCTGCTTGAGTTCACGAATTTCATCAATGGCGTGCTTCTCGTTCTGCCACTGCAACTTCATGGCGTCGTGCCGCTGTTTGACATCATCTAGCTCACGCTCAAGAGCACCCAGCCGCTCGCGGGAGGCTGCATCACTCTCTTTGCTGAGCGCCTGCTTTTCTATGTTAAGTTGCAGCATGCGGCGTTCAAGTTGGTCAAGCTCAATCGGCTGGCTTTCAATCTCCATCTTCAGTCGGCTGGCGGCCTCATCTATGAGGTCTATTGCTTTGTCCGGCAGAAACCTGGAGGTGATGTAGCGGTCCGAGAGCGTAGCCGCCGCTATAATTGCCTCGTCACGTATTCTCACACCGTGGTGAACCTCGTAACGTTCCTTGAGTCCCCGCAAAATGGCAACCGTGTTCTCTACCGAAGGCTCTCCGGTATATACCGTTTGGAAGCGTCGTTCAAAGGCTGCATCTTTCTCAATGTGTTTGCGATACTCGTCCAAGGTGGTGGCACCAATGGTGCGCAGCTCACCGCGCGCTAAGGCGGGCTTTAAGAGGTTTGAGGCATCAACCGCACCTTCGGCCGCACCTGCCCCCATAATGGTATGGAGCTCATCTATGAAGAGAATAATTCTGCCGTCAGCCTCGGTTATCTCCTTGATCACCGCCTTGAGACGCTCCTCGAACTCGCCTCGAAACTTGGTACCGGCAACCAGCGCACCCAGGTCAAGCGCAAGTACCTCTTTTTCTTTAATGCTCTCCGGAACATCACCCGACACAATGCGGCGTGCAAGACCTTCTACAATTGCTGTTTTTCCAACGCCTGGGTCGCCAATGAGAACTGGGTTATTCTTGGTGCGCCGTGAAAGCACCTGCATGACGCGGCGAATCTCGTCGTCGCGTCCAATAACCGGGTCAAGTTTTTCATTGCGTGCCAGGCCGGTAAGATTACGGCAGTACTTGTCCAGCACCTCGTAACCGGCCTCGGGGTCTTTGCTGTCCACCCGCTTGTTGCCCCTCAACGCCTTAAGTGCAGTCATGAGCCCGTCACGAGTCACGCCGACCGCTTGCAGATCTTTGGCAAGGTCACCGCCGTCCTTCAGCAGTGCAAGCAGCATGTGCTCACCCGACACATACTGGTCATGCAAGGCCTGAGCCTCAGACTCCGCCTTTGCAAGCATTCGACCAGTCTTGCTGGAAAGCTGCATTTGGGCTGACTCACCATACACGCGGGGGTACTGAGTCAGTCTGCGTTCAAGCACCTCGCGAAACTGTGCCTCGCCTACACCAAGCCGTTTGAGGAGCGGAGGCAAGACTCCGTCCTTCTGCTCGACAAGGGCTAAGAGGACGTGCTCGACCTCAAGCATGCCATGGTCATAGCGGTGCGCAATTGCAGTTGCTTGTTGAAGGGCCTCGGCGGCCCGAACAGTTAGACGTTCGTAGTCCATAGAGATTATCTCCTCATTGAGATGTTAGATTCGCGTGGAGGACACCTTTAATATACTGAGCATAGAGGCCTCCCGACAATGCCCGAGGCCGGATAACACGCCAGCTGCCCTGACATCACCAGCGGTCACGTCTTGCATAGAGCGGTTGTTCCGACTAATCTGTAAGCGTTGCGAGTCATGAAAACCACAACCCAACTGCGTGGTAACAAACACCGCGGGAGGAGCGCCACTATGGACGACAAAACTACACCGGAAGAGAACGCTGCGCCTGAGTTGAAGAACCGGGTTGTCATTCTCAATGGTTTCACCAATGAAGAACTTGACTTGGTAATGCGCGCGGTGCGCTCAGCCGTTTCGAGTCCTCGGGATCTCATTTTTGCAAAAACCACCCCGACATCGCTCCAAATGAAATTGACGGATCTCATTGTGGACATATCGCAGGATCATGAGTACCTCAGGAATAATCCACCGCCCGAGGTGATTGCCGCCAGAGAGGCCGCCGCGGAACGCAGGGCTGCTCAGGAATCTCTTGAAAAGGAAGAAGACTCATGAGTAAGCTCCAGACCATTCAAGGCCGAGCTATGCTCGAGCGTCTGAATCCTTACCACCCGGGAAAGCAGGCCCCTGACACCGTGAAGCTCTCCTCCAACGAGAATCCTCTGGGCCCTTCTCCTGCCGCTGTTGCTGCGTACCGCGACATTGCCGAGACACTTCACCGTTACCCGGACGGCGCAGCAGGCGCATTGTGCTCAGCCTTAGCCCAGTACCACGACCTCGCTCCGGAACAGTTTATCATAGGCAACGGCTCCGACGAGATTATGACCCTCATTGCTGCGGCATATTTGAATCCGGGTGAGACTGTCCTTACCGCGGCCGAGACTTTCTCACAGTACCGCTTTGCAACCACGCTCTATGACGGCCTGGTTACGGAGTATCCTCTTCTCAAGGGACATTACGATCTGGAAAGCATGAGCTCGGCCTTCAATCCCGGTTCACCAGCGCCAAAGATTGTTTTCCTCTGCAACCCGAACAATCCAACCGGTACCTTTAGGACCCATGACGATATCCGAGCTTTCATTGAACAGGTGCCTGGAGATACCCTGGTTATCCTGGATGAGGCTTATGCCGAGTATGCCTACTCACCGGACTTCCCGCGCTATAAAGAGCTCATGGCGATGTTTCCCAATCTCATGGTACTCCGCACCTTCAGCAAACTTTACGGCTTGGCTGGACTGCGCGTCGGGTATGGTATGGGCGAACCAGAGCTTATTCAGAAGCTGCTCTGCGTCAAGCAGCCCTTTAATGTAAGCCTGGCCGCTCAGGCTGCTGCCGTTGCCGCACTGCAGGACTCCTCCTTTCGCGAGAGATCTGTGCAGCTCAACAACGAAGGTCGCCTGTGGTACGAGCAACAACTGCAGCAGCTCGGCTTAGAGTACTTTCCGACGCAGTCGAACTTCCTGTGCATAAACGTTGGTGCACCAGCGGCCGAGGCGGTGCGTATGCTTGAAGGTCATGGAGTGTCGGTACGTAGCCTGGCGAGCTTTGGTCTGCTACAGTTCATTAGAGTTACTATTGGGAGGCCGGAGGACAACCAAAAGGTTGTGAACGGCCTGCGTGAGCTGAGTGAAGTCCATGGACTCCGCGCCTAAATAGGGGCAGGACAATGCCGGAAACGCTGCTACGCCTGGTAGTTCTTGTGCTTCCGGTGGCACTTGTACCCCTTCTGTTGAGGCCCTGGCCGGGACGGAGTCCGGCAACTGCCTTGCTGCGGACCGCGGCGGCAGGGCTGTTGGGCATTGTCATTGCACTGGTGCTGCTTGAAATACGTCGCCGCTTGATTCCAACCGGCTTTGCCTCAGCGTCCCCGGAAGTGCATGCCTTGGTTGCGGCCTTCTCTGAGGAGGCAGCTAAGCTTGCTGCGTTTCTGGTGGTTTTTCGACCGCGCAGTAACGACGGCACGACCGGCACGAGCGCTATGCGCCCGATCCTTAGAACTGCGGGCGCGGCTGCGCTTGTTTTTGCAGTCATTGAGAATGCATTGTACTTTACCGTTCCACTATCACTTCTGTGGACTCGAGCGCTTGTTGTACCAGCCCTGCACGCCGGTTGCACCGTCGTTGTTGTTGTGGGGGTACTGGAGCTTAAGAGAACACACAAGGCCGCGGTCGCTTCCTTGTTCATTTTTGGTGGGGTGGCAGTTCACGCAGTCCATAACTACCTCATGCTCATGAGCAGACTGCCCTTTGTAATCCGACTCACACCGGCCTTGCTTGTTGTTGGCGCGGCACTGTACCTGCACTACCGGTCGCCCAACCACTCTATTTGATACAAGTCCAGACGCCTATCCTTGTAGTTTGTCACCGACCCCTCGGCCCGCAGCTCTTTGAGCTTATTCAGATCCAGATCTACCACCAGAGTCATTTCGGTATTTGGCGTACTCTCGGCCATGACCGCATCATGGGGAAAGGCAAAGTCCGAGGGTGAAAACACGGCCGACTGCGAATACTGAATCTCGGAGTTGTCTACTCGCGGCAAGTTCCCGACGCTACCCGTAATTGCTACATAGCATTCGTTCTCTATTGCTCGCGCCTGAGAGGTCCGGCGCACCCTCAGGTAGCCGTTCTTTGTATCGGTCCAGAAGGGCACGAACAGAATCTGCATTCCCCACTCGCCCATTATGCGAGCAAGTTCAGGGAACTCTACATCGTAACAGGTGAGAATTCCAATTTTGCCAGCGTCGGTGTCGAACACCTTGAGCCCCGTGCCACCTTTCATGTTCCAGCTGCGTCGCTCCTGTGGCGTCACGTGCAGCTTGTACTGCTTTTCAACCCGGCCGTCACGTTTGAACAGGAACGCGACGTTGTACATCTCCTCGTCTTCCCAGACAGGCATGCTACCGCCAATGATGTTCACGTTATAGGTTACCGCCATGTGTGTGAGTGCATCACAAATGGTCTCTGTGTAGTCAGCAAGCGAGCGCACCGCTGCAACGCTGGTTTCCTGGTCGCCAAGGCCCATAAGTGCTGCGTTGAAGAACTCGGGAAACACACAAAAATCACTTTGGTAGTCCGAGATAGCGTCTACGAAAAATTCTACCTGCTCAAGAAACTGCTCCACTGAGGCGACCCGCCTCATTTGCCACTGCACCATGCCAATTCTCACGGTACTGCGCGGGGACTCAATGACCGAGGGTTGCACACGCTGATAATAGATATTATTCCACTCAAGCAAGGTAGCGTTCCCGTGTGACTTACTATCCTCGGGAATGTAGTCCTCAAGAACCCGCTTGACCTGGAAGTCGTTGCTCAACTGAAAGCTCAGCACCGGGTCATAGAGCTCCTGTCGTTTAACCTTCTCAATGTACTCCTGCGGACTCAGCTCCTCGGCGTACTTGTGATACTCGGGCATGCGTCCACCGGCAATAATGGCGCGGTAGTTGTGTTCGCGGCACAGTTCTTTGCGGGCATCATAGAGGCGGCGCCCGAGACGATATCCCCTATAGTCCGGGTCAACCACGACATCGATCCCATACATTGCATCTCCCTCGGGGTGATGTACCACCGAGTCGTTACCCTCAAGCAGTTCGTTATAAGTGTGGGCGGTGGAGAACTTGCGGTAGTCAACGCGCACAGTGAGCGCCATGGCAATAATGGTGCCTTTGTCCTCAATGCAGAACTGAGCTTCCGGGAAGCGTCGTATGAGAGTTGCAATGACCTTCTTTGGCCATGCGCCGTCTAGATCGTGGTATACGCGATCCATGAGACTTTTGACTTCTGGATAGTCTCCCATGCTCAAGTTGCGTAGTTGTAGATGATGTAGGTCGCTTGTGCTCATGCTCACTATTGTATTGATATTTTGCGCACACGTCCAAACAGCTCCCGCAATCATTCGTACTATCCATACTTCACCCCTTGCCTTTCCGGTAGTTATGCGACAAGCTTGTAAACGCAGCGCAGATAGGTAGAAATAACGGTGTTGCCTTCGTCTATCGGAGCCTTCGTCTATCGGAGCATTCAGCACAAGGAGTGAGTATGCTCAGCACGGGTTACTTGGCAGGCATACCAAGTCTTATTGCAATCCGTCTGGTTGCGGCCTTTGTATTTGCGGCCTTGTATTTCCGCGATCGGAAACCAGTACAGCTTTTGATTCTCACCGGGTGGCTCATCTACGCACTCGCCACGCTGCTCCTGTTAACCAGCACCGGGAACCACCTCCCCATACCCACAGAGCTACAGCACATACTCTCGTCTGGCGGTGCCTATTTCGGCACAGCTCTCCTTTTGCTCGCCGCGGCCTGCTACATTCACCCCGAGATTCTCTCAGCAGCACGTTCAATCATAGTGCTTATGCTTGTGCTGACCGCACCGGCTGTACTGCTCTCAGATAGTTCCGGGGTAGCGATCTACTTCATAGCTCTTCAAGGGTTTGCCTTTTTTCTTGGCGCCTCTCTTCTTTGGTTTGAACGGCGTGCGGCACTGGAGAACCTTGGGTACGGCTATTATGGCGTGAGTCTTGTGGTAGTTACCGGTCTCGTAATGGTCAGCATTGTGCTCACAGGGCAGTACTTGCCTGACATATCGGTTATGGTGAATACCAGCAACAGTCTGATTCTGATCATGGTCTTCATATCTGCGGAACACCACGAAACCATGGAGAAGCTCCGGCAAAGCTCTATACGCCTTGCTCAGGCTGAAAACCTTGCAAAGATTGGCTACTGGGAGCGTAACGTCATTACGGACCAAGCCTACTGGTCAAGCGGACACTACAAAGTTTTTGGCATTCCGGAAGATCGACCTGCGCTCAGCATTGAGGCATTAAATGATCTGATACACCCTGAAGATCTTGATGACGTCAAGCGCGTGTATCGGCGCATACAGCACGGCTCACCCTATGAGTACTATGAGTTCCGCGTGGTCTTGCCCAACGGGGAGATACGTTGGATTAAGAGTGACACAACTCAGCAGGAGGGTGTTGAGCACTGGGTCTTTGGGGTAACGCAAGATATCACGGAACGCAAACTCTTGGAACTCAGCTTGACGCAGGCACTTGAGGAAAAGTCCTCCCAACTGGAAGCTCTTGGGTTAGGGCTATCCGGGTCCTTCCAAACCATTCTGCGGATTCTGCGAACACAGCTGCAACAGTATTCAGGTTCCGAGCATGCCGCTGGCATTGTTAAGATGGAACAACGCCTGGACGAGTTCATGAAGCAGTACCAACGGAGTATCCGCAGCGGCTTTTATATGTCCGCTCCAGTCTATTTGCAGTCACTGTGCGCTGCCTTTACCCATGAGCTCGTGTACGATGTTGAGGAGTTTACTTTAGCACCGGAGCTTATGCTGCCTCTTGGAATCATTGTTCACGAACTCGTAGATAACTCGGTGGTGCACGGAGTTGAAACGGGTGCCGGGTTCGAAACCAAAGGCCAGATCTCACTAGCCTGCCATAAAGACGGAGGGGAAGTTGTACTGGTAGTACAGGACAACGGGCCCGGATTCGCGGCTGAGTTTCTCAAGGGTTTTGAAGACGAGGCCTCTGCAGAAGACGGTATAGCCCTCAACGGTCAGGGGTTGGGCTTTGTGGTTGTCAGAGCCCTATCTGCTCGAATACATGCGCAACTCAGCCTCATGAACAGTAAAGGGGCACGGGTGGAGCTACGGGTCACTCCCGCAGGACAACCGTACAGCTGAATCCGCCAAGGGTATCTGCCGCGGAGTCGGCTGGCATGCGAAAGCTGCCCCCACCCTCAGTGCTCAAATTGTCCACCATGGAAAGCCCAAATCCAAAACGCTCTGGATTTACGGTGCTGTCCGCAACGCCGGGACCGCTGTCGCTATAGGTGACCGTAATGTGGGCCGTGCCTACTCGCTCTATAGCTACCTTGATCTTGCCGTCACGCTCACCTGTGAAGGCATACTTAAGGGAATTGGTTACGAGCTCATTCAGGACTATACCAAGGGTTACAGCGGTTTGTGAGGATATGTTTTCGGTATCTCCGCTTATGTCTATCTTCACCCGTGAAAGAGCACCGAATGCTCTGAGCACATGGTCAAGCAAGGACTCTATGTGCTTCTTGGTTGCCACAGTGTCAATTCCATCTGAGCTGTGCAGGGTCTCATAGATTGAGAGTACACTCCGTACTGTTCCTTGCGCCTCGAGTAACGTATTTCTTACCTGCGGGTTAACTGCTGACATAGCCCGCAGTTGAAGCAAGGTTGCCACGGTATGCATATTATTCTTTACTCGATGCTGAAGCTCGTCAAGGAGCAGTTGCTTCTCTGTGAGCAGGCGCTTGACCTCCACTGTGCGTTGTTCAAGTTGATACTCAACCCGCAATAGAGCGTGTTCACGCGCCGCTTGCTCACATATGCGGATAAGATACAGCGGGTCAACAGGCTTTCTGAGGCAGCCCCAGGCGCCGTCCTCCAGCCAGCGTAAGGCCAATGATGGATCAGGGTCCGACGTCATCATAAGCCCTACAGTATGTGAGCAGCCTTGCCCATTTGTTCCGACCAACAGTTTGAGAAGTTCGTTACCGAGCATGTCCGGTAAATGATGATCTAAAACCACGACGTCGTAGCGGTTGGCCTTGAAGAGCTTAGTCGCGGCGGCCCCGGTGTTAGCCCAATCAGCTAGATACCCATGCTCCTCAAAAGCCTTAGAAAAACTGCGCGCTGTTGAAGCATGTACCTCTACAATTAGCACGCGTTGTTTAATACTTACCTGGCCCCCATGCAAAACCAGAGTCACCTGTTCCAAAAACTCCTCTGGAACAACTGGAGCTGGAATAAACCCTGCTGCGCCCAGTGTACGGGTGATTTCCTCTGAATCCTCGCCACTGAAGGTGGCCGAAACCACAACAATAGGAACATGGTTGAGCTGTTCGTACTCCGGTGATTTGAGCAGTCGGCAAAAACGCCAGCCGTCTATTTCCGGCATATACAGGTCTGTAACAACAAGTGCAGGTGCTTCCTGCCCCGACATAAACTCCAGCGCCGAGGCTACATCGAGAAATGAGTACACTGACAGTTCCAGTTCGGAAAGCAGGGCTTCGAGTAACTCTATTTGTGTCGAGTCATCATTTACAACAACTGCGGCTTTCTTGCCAATCATATCTGACTAAAATAGACGAGTAGGCACATTTAGGCAAGTTGCCTTCAGTCCAGGAATTTGCGATTATCTGCACGGGAGATCTAAACTACATGGCAGAGCAGAGCACCTTATACATTTATAACACCTTGAACAGCCGGAAGGAACTTTTTGTGCCGCGTGCGAAAGGCACCGTCAAGCTCTTTACTTGTGGACCGTCAGTTTACCGCGAGCAACATGTAGGTAACTTCCGCACCTTTCTTTTTGAAGACATACTCCAACGCTATCTTGAGTACCTTGGACTCAATGTAGAACGCGGAATGAACTTCACCGATATTGAGGATAAGGCCGTGGAGGAGTCCAAGTCGACCGGTCGCACCCTTTCGGAACTCACACAGCCGGTCATAGACTCCTTCTTTGAAAGCTCCAAGCTTTTGGAACTGAGTCTACCAAAGCCTGGAATTCCACGGGCAACGGAGGTAGTAAAGGAAGCCGTGAGTCTGGTTCAGCGCTTGCTTGACCGAGGTCACGCCTACCGACATACCGACGGAAATATCTACTACGACCCCCTGAGCTATCCTGGTTTTGGCCAGGTTTTTGGCCTGGACATGAGTCAGTGGCCCAAAAAGCGAGTTCGCTTTGCAAAGGACACCTATGAGGGGCGCCGTTGGAATCGTGGTGACTTTGTGCTGTGGCACGGAGACTTACCCGATGATGGTTTTTCCTGGGATACCGACCTCGGGCGTGGCAGACCAGCCTGGAACGTGCAAGACCCTGCCATAATACTGAGCAGCTTAGGTTCCGAGATTGATATTCACTGCGGAGGTATTGATAACGTATATCGGCACCACGACTACAACCGCGCAGTTATGGAGGGTGCATTTGGTACCGAGTTCTGTCCCTACTGGGTGCATGGTGAACACCTTATTGTTGAGGGCAAAAAGATGTCCAAGTCCCGCGGAAACGTTATGTATCCCTCCCAACTGCTGAAGCGAGGTTACTCTCCTCAGACCATTCGGCTCAGCTTGACCTACTGCCACTACCGCGAGCAGCTCAATCTGACCGAGGAGCACATGAAAGACACCGCTCAACTGCTCTCGCGCCTGCAAAAGGCGGTAGATACCCTTACTCAAGCGCGCGCGGTGCCACAGAAGAACAGCACTCAACATCCTGAGTGGGAAGCACAACGCACCGACCGAATGATTGAAGAGATACCCGGTGTGTTCCGCGTCAATATGAATAACGACCTTGGTGTGAAATCTGCTGTTGACGACCTCACCCGTCTGCTTGAGCACATAGACCGGCGTGCGGCAGTCTCCGGGCTAAGCAAGTCGCAGTGCAGTCGCATTCGTGGGCATATGCGAGCACTCAATGAAGTTCTCCGCGTGTTGAGAATTGAGTGAGCTAAGAATTGAGTGAGCTGAGTAAGGCCTGACGCTTCTATGGCTACCGTGCATGTACGGGTGGACGTGAAACAGTACCTCGGAGCAGCAAGCGGCCGTGCAGCACTGTCTCGGGGCGGACATGCTCACCGCGCAGCATGCGCATGAGAATCTCCGCCGCTGCACGGCCTTTATCCTCACCCGGTTGTGAAACAGTGGTCAGTTGTGGACGCACAATTCCAGCTTCTGGTATGTCGTCAAAGCCCACCAAGCTTATATCTCCAGGCACCTGCAGCCCTATCTCAAAGAGCCGTTCCATTATGCCAATGGCCACAATATCGCTCATGACAAGCACCGCAGTTGGAAGAGGCTTGAGCTCCCGGAGCTGTTCAACCACGGCACGGCCGCCGGCAAGTGATGCATCACAGGAGAGATGCAGGAGCTCGGCCTGCGGATCCCCGGCACCGCTCAATTGGTCAAAAGCATGTTGATACCCAACCAGACGCTCATTACGAACATAGGAGCCTTCACTGAAGTCACGCGCATCAATGATCGAAACCACCAATACCCTCCGGTGACCTTGTTCCACCACATAGCGCATGGCCTCGCCCGCAAGTTCACGATCCCGAATGCCCACAACCGGGAAGCCGTTCCCTGAGCGCCCGTCAATAGTTACAAAGGGCAGATGCCGCTTGCGAATAACCCCAACCGTCTCACTGCCTGGATCGAGCCCGAGCGTAATGAGCCCGTCTACCGCTGCACTACGAACCCCCAACAGCAAAGACTCCTTGATTGGTGGAATAAGCGTAAGCGTGTGCCCTTCATTTTCACAGACCTGTCCAATACCTTGAAGAATCAAGGACATGTACGGATTGGCAAAGGCACGCGGAATATTCTGCGGTAACAGCAGACCAATAGTCCCGTGCCTGCCCAGGCTCAAGCTACGGGCGCCGGGGTTGGGTACGTAACCAAGATCGGCGGCCACCGCCAGAATTTTCTCCCGTGTCTCCTTGCCTATTCGACCTGGATCATTAAACGCAAAGGATACGGTTGTTTTTGAGAACCCCGTCGCCTCAGCGACCGCGCGAATGGTGACTCGTCCCATACTACTTAATGGACCCCGCCACCATACCTCGAATGATTTTCTTCTGCGCAAAGAAGAAGAAGATCAATACCGGGACCATGGCCATGAGGATGGCCGTCAGTATGAGATCCCACTGCTTCACAAAGGCGCCAGCAAAGTTTGCTACCGCCAGCGGCAAGGTTTGAATACGGTTTCCACGCCCCAAAATAAGCAGTGGTAGCAAGAAGTCATTCCAAATCCATATTCCGTGGAGAATTGCAATTGTTGCGTGCACAGGGGTTAGGAGCGGAAACACGATACGGAAAAACACCTCTGGCCGTCTGCACCCGTCAATAATGGCCGCCTCTTCTAACTCGTAGGGAATGCTCTTGATAAAGCCATGGTACATGAAGACCGAGAGCGAAAGCCCAAAGCCTAAGTACGCGAGCACGACACCGAGATAACTACGCAACAGTCGAACCCCGGTGATCTCAAAGACGGTACGGAACCACGATACGAGCGGGAACATGACAATCTGAAATGGAATGACCATGGCCGCCACAAATAACATGAACAGTATCTGCGATGTCACGGTCTTGGTGCGCACCAGCACCCAGCCAGCCATTGCCGGGAAAATGGTAACCGCCGCCAATGACGACATGGTGATTACTACCGAGGAAAAGAACGAGGACGAATAGCGCACGTTGGGACTTACCCAGATGGTGCGAATATTCACAAAGAGCTGTCCCCAGTTCTCCGGCAGCCGCATAGGGAACTGAGTGACACTGAAGGAATCCTTTGCCGAGTTGATGAGCACTATTACAAAGGGATAGAGAAAGGCAATGAGCAGCGCAAGCATGAGCAGCTCAAACACATTTCGGCGCCGCTGTTCAGACTTGTTCATAACTCCAGCTCCCGACGCTTATTTATTCGCACCTGAATGAGCGAAAACACAACCAGCACTACGAAGAAGATCACCGCTCGCGCCTG
>REEM01000010.1 GCA_007695055.1 Spirochaetaceae bacterium
TGATTTGCCCCATGTGTTCCTCCTGTCGTTTCTACAGGAGTACTACATAAAAAAATGTCGCCCTGATTGTCCCCGTAAAAATATAACCAAAAATGAACAGGATTGCCAGGCGGCTTTCAGCTGTCGGAGGCGTTGGCGCCGTCGGGGGCAACGGAACTGTCGGAGGCGTCGGAGATGGGGCCTCAAAAAGGTCGCGCTAAAAGCGCAGCCCCACAAGCGGGCCCAGTATAATGTTGCGACCGGGGCCTTGGCGGGCAAGATGCAGGTGTAGGCTGTAGCGCCGGTAGGTGACGCCAGCCTTGAGCAAGATGGGAGAGCCTTCCGCTTCATCCGGAACTGCCACTGCTGAGACCTGATAGCTCATGGCTGATCCGGTGGGATGCCAACCAAGTGCGAGCATGGGGGCCGGAACAGGGATGTGGCTCAACATAAAAATATCTATCCCAAGGTAGAGGCGCTGGCCAAAGCGGCGCGAGGCGCCTACAACGCTAATAGGTCCTGGCTCGGGGTAGTAGTCGTCCCAGGAGCCTGGTGCAAAGCTGTAGCCCACGCTCACCGGAAAGACCCACCGCGGGCGCAGCCGCAGGCTCCAGGCTTCAAAGTCTTGTTGCCAGAGTTCATGCAGCTCTGCAAAACGCTGCCGCTCGGCGGTGAGATTAGGGCTGTAAGAGATCTCGGCCAAGGTCGCTTCAACATCCGCAAAAAGTTGTTCAATGCGCTGCTCGTTCTGAGGCCGCTCAATCTCGGACTGAATCTGACGCTCAAAGCTCTCCAGCACCAGGCGTTCACGCTCAATGAGGTACGGTATGCTGAAGGCAAGTTCGCGTTGTTCACCGGCGCCCAGAAGTACAGACTCGGTGTGCACGATGTACTCCCCTATCATGCGCTGCTGACGTATCTCTACCCGGCGCTCACCCATGAGAATGCGTTCAACTCTGCGAATGTCTTGTCCAAGAGGTTCGCCGTCGAGGTAGACGTTGTAGCGCCCAGGCTCGCCAGCATTTCGGAGCACGAGTGTAGCAAAGCCCACCGGCACGCCGCTGAACTCCTCTACCAGTTCGGCCACCAGGGTGTCGGTAGCCTCAAAGACGGCCAAGAGCCCGGGTGGGTCTTCCCGCTGCGAGAGGGTAATGCGCTCCTGCAGGGTATCAAACACCGACATCTCAAGAGCAAGTTCACCTTGATCAAGGCGGATATCGGCCAAGACGATGTTGGCAAGGTTCTGCTCACGCGCACGCTCAAGCAGCTCGGTCTCGCTCGGCAGACGCTCGGCCGGAGGGAGCTCAACAAGCTCATAGGCGCCGATGAGACGCAACGTGAGCACGGTAGTGTCGTAGATTACCCGACCAACCGCGTCATACTGCTCAGCCCCGGTACTGTTGACGGTAGGGAATACACCGACGCGCGGCAGTTCTGAGCCGCCGGGGCCGACCGGGACGGCGGTTCCCGCGCTCGCAGAGGTGGGCCCAGGATCGGCCGCAAGCCTCTGAGGAGAGGACAGCAGTACGAGTACTATCAAGAGTCCAAACGGGACGCTTCGAAGTAGCCGCATCATCTTAGCGCTCCCATACCATGTGCAGGCCAACCCGAGTGACACCTGTGGTCTCATCCACCCACGGAAAGGCTGTTACCGGTGCACGGTGGTATGAGACGTTGAGATCCAGCAAGAAGGCTCCGGGCGCCAAAGTCACTCCTCCAATGATTCCGTGCCCCACCGTAGTGTAGGCTCCGGTTGTGCTTTTTGGTTTCCCGGAGAGTTCTTCAAAGCGAAAGCGTCTTGTTTCGAACAAAAACTCGCTGCGGTGGTACCCGATCCGAGATGATACTCGCGGGGTAAAAAAATACTCTACAACATGATCGCGATGTATCGTAAACATCGGCTGGCCAAAATCATTGCGGTCATCATCAGAACGAGTATTCATTCCAACGGTCTCCCAGGCCTCCCACGCCATGCTGCCCACAAAAGAAAACAGCAGCCTCCCATCAAGCATGCCTGCCCTCAAAAAGCCTTCGGTGCGGGGGGCCACCGGGAGATCAATCAACTGTAGTTCAAACCCGTCCGGCTCTTCCTGCGACTCTCTGACTCCGAAGTAGTACCAGGAGCGCCGGTAGCGCAGTTCCGAGACAAGTCTGAACCCGGCCCAGATATCCGCGTCCGGATCCGCCCAAACCAGGCCGATGCTCCAGAAGCCGTCCTGTTCGCTTTGGCTGGGTGCCCCTTCGTCTGTGCTCACGGATACTACGCCTGCTGTGAGTCCTAGCGAGGTGCGCCTGCTGAGACGCAACCCTGCGTTCAGCGATGCGCTGATGGTATCGTCACTCCGGTTGAAGTTGAGAGCTCTTTCATAAAACCTTTCAGTGATAGCGTTGTACCGAAGCTCCGCGCCCAGCCCCAGCCGGTCACGTACCGGCAGAGCAAAGCCTATGGTCCCCTGCAGGTCGGGGCGAGAGTACTCCGCCTCAATCCGGGGAACCGTCTCTTCACGCCCAAGCCCCCAATCACCGGCGAAAGCGGCTTCTCCGTAGAACGTCCTCGATCTCAAAAGAGACAGCATGCCGGCGTGGTAGGACGGAGCAACGCCGCCGTGTTCTATGCTGTAACGGGTGTTGAGTGCACGCCGTGCCCAGTAGTGTGATGTATAGGGGCCGGCAGTGATGTTCGCCTCAGGAACGACACCTTCTTCAGCTTGGCCGAATCCGGCAAGCGCAACCAGTGACAGGGCACACACCAGCGCCGTTGAGCGTAATACACCGAGCACACGCAACTTTTTCACGATGATTAATCCAGGCCGCACGGGTGCGAACCGTCTGTGAGCTTAGCCCGGTTCTGCGCAGGAGGCAAGAAAAAGTTATTTCTGTCAGCAGTTCCAGTTTGGCTACGGCAGCTCAGCGCAGGCCAAGATAGCCGAGAATACCGCCACCAAGTGTGATGATGCCCAACATGATGGAGATCACCGTAAACCAGCGACTGCTATAGCGGTGCATGTCCTCAAAACGTCGGTCCATGCTTTTGGCCATATGCTCAAAGCGCTTGTCCACTGACTCAAAGCGTTGGTCGACCTGCTGAAAGCGTTGATCTATGCTCTTGGCCATGTCTTCAAAGCGCTTG
>REEM01000056.1 GCA_007695055.1 Spirochaetaceae bacterium
GGATAAAAAGGGGAAAGGATGAAGGACACAGCACTCAAGATTGCACGTTCGGCAGCTCCAGCACGGCAAGGGGACTCGCCCTAACGAACGCAGTATGCTAAGCTTGGGTCGGACACATGAGAACTGAGCACACGACCAAGGAACACACATACATGCACCTCCGTGACAAACCTGAACTACTGAAGAGCTACCTTGACCTGGCCTTGCGCGCTGCTGTGGCGGCGGGTTTTGAAATACTCGATGTCTACGCAAAGGACTTTGAGGTTGACTTCAAGGCCGACGACACCCCGCTGACCGAGGCCGACCGGCGCGCGCATACCGTCATTAGCCGCATGCTGGGCGCCGCGGCAGCCGGATCCAGCGCCGCCCCGGCCGGAGCCGCGGCCGCGCCAGCGGTGCTGCCTATCCTCAGTGAGGAAGCGGCGCATCAGCCCTTTGCAGAGCGCGAAGGGTGGGGTGCTTTCTGGTTGGTAGACCCGCTTGACGGTACCAAGGAATTTGTAAAACGCAATGGGGAGTTTACCGTAAACATCGCCCTGGTTGAGAAGGGTGAGCCCATTATGGGGGTGGTCTATGCGCCGCACCTGGGTGAGCTGTACTGGGGCGGGATTGGGCTTGGCGCCTTTAAGCTGCGCAACAACTCACCAAGTCGCTTTCACGTCATGGCAGAGTCCGGGACACTTACGAATCATGGTACGGCCTTGCCGGATCCGGCAGCCGGGCGAACGCGCTCGGGTGCGCCGCGGCCCTTTACCGTTGTGGCCAGCCGCTCTCATATGTCACCAGAGACCGAGGCCTACGTGCAGGCCCAGCGCGCGGAACACCCAGAGCTGCAGTTAGTTTCTGCTGGCAGCGCGCTCAAACTCTGTCTTGTTGCCGAGGGCAGCGCAGAGCTCTACCCGCGTTTTGCACCTACCATGGAGTGGGACACCGGTGCCGGGCATGCGGTGGCGGTGGCCGCTGGGTGCAGCGTGGACGAACACCCGGCCGGGACTCCGCTGCGTTACAACAAAGAGAACCTGGTGAACCCCTGGTTTTTGGTGGCAGCACCACAGATAGCTACCTAGCAACTGAACACAGTTCGGAAGGATAGAGAATGTCAAAATATCGAATGAATACCTTTGATATGCTGGAGTCGGAAGCAATCTACGTGATCCGTGAGGTTGCCGCGCAGTTTGAGCGCCCGGTCATGTTGTTTTCCGGCGGCAAGGACAGCATCGTCATGTCCTACCTTGCCAAAAAGGCTTTTGCCCCGGGGAAAATTCCCTTTCCCATGATGCACATTGATACCGGACACAACTTCCAGGAGACGCTCGAGTACCGCGACTGGTGGATGAAGCAGATCGATGCCCAACTCATTGTGCGCTACGTAGAGGACTCCATTAAGGCCGGTAAGGTAGCCGAGGAAGAGGGGCACAACCCCAGTCGCAACGCGGCCCAGACCATTACCCTGCTTGATGCGGTGCGTGAGTTTAAGTTTGACGCCGCCATGGGTGGGGCCCGCCGTGATGAAGAAAAGGCCCGCGCCAAGGAGCGCTTCTTCTCTGTGCGTGACCGCTTTGGGCAGTGGGATCCGAAAAATCAGCGCCCCGAGCTGTGGTACCTCTTTAACGGACAGAAGCGGCAGGGCGAGCACTTTCGCGCCTTTCCTATTAGCAACTGGACCGAGCTTGATGTGTGGCAGTACATAGAACGCGAGCGCATTCCTATGCCGTCTTTGTACTTCTCGCATGCGCGCAATGTCATTCGCCGCGACGGATCCATTCTGGCTACCGGCACCTACGTGACGGCGCAGGACGGTGAAGAGATAGAGCGCATAAATGTGCGGTTCCGTACCATTGGCGACATGACCTGCACCGGTGCCACCGAGAGCGAGGCGCACGACATTGCCGATATCGTCAACGAGGTAGCCGCAACCCGTGTGACCGAGCGGGGCGGGCGTGCCGACGACCGACGGAGCGAGGCGGCCATGGAAGACCGCAAGAAACAAGGATACTTTTAAGATGCTGGATAATTCAAATACTCAGTTGCCCCAACAGTTTGCAGATGCCCCGGCCGGTACCTTGGCCGCACCAGCGCCAGCTGCCGACGGGAGTGGTGGCTCAGACGGCCGTTTGGTTGAGAAGGAACGTGACCTGCTGCGCTTTACTACCGCTGGCAGCGTGGACGACGGCAAGAGCACCCTTATTGGCCGCATGCTCTTTGACAGCAAGCAGATTTTCCAGGATCAAATGGATCTGCTTGAGTCGGCAAGCAAGCTACGCGGTGAGGAAGGCGTGAACCTGGCGCTGCTGACCGACGGGCTGCGTGCCGAGCGTGAGCAGGGCATTACCATAGATGTGGCCTACCGCTACTTCTCTACCTCCAAGCGTAAGTTCATTATTGCCGATACTCCCGGTCACGAGCAGTACACCCGCAACATGGTTACCGGCGCCTCAAATGCCGACCTCGCCATTGTGCTCATAGATGCACGCAACGGCGTGCTGACCCAGAGCCGCCGGCACGGCATTATTGCCTCGCTGCTTGGGATACAGCACATTGTGGTGGCGGTCAACAAGATGGACCTGGTGGAGTACTCAGAGGCCCGCTTTAACGAGATAGTGGAGGAGTACACCGACTTCACGCAGAAGCTCAATGTCCACGACATCAGCTTTATTCCGATATCGGCACTTGAGGGCGACAACGTTGTTGACCCAAGTGAGAACATGCCGTGGTACGACGGGCGCACCCTGCTACATATGCTTGAGACGGTTACCATCTCGGCCGACCGCAACCTGGTAGACTTTCGTTTTCCGGTGCAGTACGTCATTCGGCCGCACCAGGACTTCCGCGGCTTCTCGGGGCGCATTCCCTCAGGCACCATAACGGTGGGCGAGGAGGTAACCATTCTTCCCTCTATGCGCCGCAGCAAGGTGAAGGGCATCTATCTGTATGAACAGGAGGTGCAGGAGGCTTTTGCTGGGCAGTCGGTGGTCATTACCCTTGAGGACGAGATTGATATTAGTCGTGGCGACATGATTGTTCGCTCGCACAACCTGCCCGAGGTCTCGGGTGAGCTCGAGGCGGTCATCTGCTGGATGGATGAGCGCAAGGCC
>REEM01000108.1 GCA_007695055.1 Spirochaetaceae bacterium
CGGAGAAATGCTGGAGGTTGTCGGCATTCCGGCAGGACGCATAGATAATTATCCTCATGAGTTCTCCGGAGGGATGAAACAAAGAGTGGTAATTGCTATGGCGCTTGCCTGTAATCCAGCGCTTCTCATTGCAGACGAGCCCACAACCGCGCTTGATGTAACTATTCAAGCACAGATCCTTGAGATCATGAAGCGCCTCAAGTCCGAGTTCGACTCGGCAATGATCATGATCAGTCACGATCTGGGGGTGGTCGCCGAGGTAGCGGATCGGGTTGCTGTCATGTACGCCGGAGACATTGTGGAGACCGGAACAGTGGAGCAGGTCTTTGAACACCCCCAACACCCCTATACTGTCGGGCTGATTGGTTCAATTCCAGATATCGAACAACGTGGCAAGAGCAAGCTCAAGTCTATTCAGGGGCTCATGCCGGATGCAATGGAACTACCCAGTGGTTGTAGCTTTCATCCCCGCTGTCCTCATGTAATGGAGCGATGTTCCGGTGCGAGTCCACCCATGTACGCGGTTGGCCCCGGCCACGAATCTCGATGCTACCTGTACGACAACAAGGAAGGCGCCAATGGCTGAGAGTATTCAAGAACCGCTTGTGAAGCTTGTTGACCTCCACAAGGAATTCAAGACGAAACAAGGAACACTGCACGCCGTCGACGGTGTGAATCTCTTTATCAACCAGGGTGAGACGCTTGGCCTTGTGGGCGAAAGCGGCTGTGGCAAGTCTACCACCGGCAGACTTCTGGTTCGCCTTCTGGATGCTACATCCGGTCAGGTGCTTTTCCGTGGAACCGATGTGCAGTCACTGAAGAGAAAGGAACTCAAGGAGTTCGCTCGGGCGGCACAGATTGTGTTTCAGGATCCCTATTCCTCACTTGACCCCAGAATGAGTGTCGCCGAAATCATTGGTGAAGCACTACTGGTACACAAGCTGTACACCAAGGGGAAGGCACTTCGGCAGAAGGTTGAGTCGCTTATGGACTACGCTGGCATTGCCTCCAGGTTAATTAATTCCTATCCACACGAGCTTGACGGTGGACGCCGTCAACGGGTTGGAATTGCGCGAGCATTGGCCCTTGAGCCGGAGTTTCTGGTTCTGGATGAACCTGTCTCAGCCTTGGATGTCTCAATACAGGCTCAGATTCTCAATCTCTTTGAGGAACTACAGGACGAACTGAAACTTACCTACCTCTTCATTGCGCATGATCTCTCGGTTGTGAAACACATAAGTGACCGAATCGCGGTGATGTATATGGGACAGATTGTTGAGCTCGGAGAGGCCGACGAGGTAATTCACAACCCTTTGCATCCCTATACCGAGGCTTTGGTGTCTGCAATTCCAAGAATGACACGGAGTGCCGAGCACCAGCGGATTATTCTTGAGGGTGATGTTCCAAGCCCAATAAATCCACCATCAATCTGCCGTTTTTACGGTAGGTGTCCCGTCCGGCAGGACATGTGCCGCCGCCCGGTGGAACTGCTTGAAGTTGAGCCTAACCATTATGTGCGCTGTGTGTTGCGTGAGACAGCTTAGGAGCGCCACCAGCCGGAAACAGAACGCCACCAACCTCACACAATTCAAGGAGCAACAACCATGCGACCAATTATTGGAGTTACCAACACAACACGACAGGGTTTCATTGATGCCTACGTAAACGCTGTGGCCGCAGCAGGCGGTGCACCGCTTGTGCTACCGGTACTTGAGGATACATCCGCACTTGAGGAGGTGCTGTCGAGACTCGACGGGCTTCTTCTGTCGGGAGGATCCGATATTGTCCCGGCCCACTATGGGGAAGCGCCAATGTATGGCTTGGAGGAAACCAAACCCTATCGTGACAAGCATGAACTATCCCTCCTTACTCAGGTGTTGGAACATCACAGCTATCCAGTCATGGGGATCTGCCGCGGTATGCAGCTCTTAAACGTTCATGGCGGTGGGAGCTGCTACCAAGCCCTTGAAAAGCAACGCCCCGAAGCGGGCATGCACATGCTTTTTGGGGTGTATCCCTTTGAGTGTCCGGGGCACAATGTTTCAATCACGCCTGAGAGTAGTCTGCACGCCATGCTCCACAAGGAGCAAATAGCGGTCAACAGCTTTCATCATCAGGCAATTAAGGAACTTGCGCCGGGTTTCAAGGTCACGGCCTTAGCGGACGACGGAATTATTGAGGGCATTGAGCGAGCGGGAGACCGTTTTGTGGTTGGCGTGCAGTGGCACCCGGAAATGATGGCAAAAACAGACGCTCACTCACAGCAGATCTTCAGGGCCTTTGTGCAGGAGTGCTCCCGCTGACCGGAATCGCTTTGGAATGATACATAGCTTTCTACTCGTCCCGACACAACAACTCTGAAAGGTTGCTATTCGCCAATTCGTTCCTGCCGCGGATGTAGTCACAGGCCCTTCGGTTGCGTTCGTCCCGCGCCCCTGTGTCGGCACCCGCAGTGAGTAAGGCTTTGACGAGCTCGGGCTTACCAAACTTTGCCGCAGCCATGAGAGGCGTGTATCCTATGTCGCTGCCGGTTGCCATGCTTGGGCCTATGGAGCGCTGTAACCGCTGTTCTCCGGTGTAGCGGACGAGAGTCATTTCAGCCGACCATGTCTCCATCGTGCGGGCCTCGATATTGGCGCCCGCCGAAAGCAGGATTTCCACCATTGTAGGGTTATTGCCTAAGGCCCCAGAAAAATGCAAGGGACTCCACCCGTCAAGGCTCCGTGCATTCACATCTGCTCCAGCCTCAATAAGCAGGCGTGCCGCGGCCTCAGATTGCTCTGGCGTAGGGGCGTGCACAGCTGCTACCAGCATAAGGGCTGTCCAGTTGTAGGCGTCATGGGCATCTACCGCAACTCCAAGGTCAAGTGCGTTTTGAACTGCGTTTGAATCGAAAGCCCGGGCTGCTGAATGCAGCTGCTGCGTTAGGTTTTGACCGTACGCAAGAAGCGGGAGTGCAGCAAGAAGCACTGTACCTGTGCACAGTCTTGTCCAGTTACTCATTTGGATATTCATATGCTCCACCTGTATAAATTTTCGTCGCATACATGGCGCTTCTTAACCGATACAATGGAATGCGCTCATAACCGAGGCAAATATGCAACATACGCGTAGGATTATAGGATTAGCAGTACGATTCAGTGAAAAAATTACATTCTATTTGTGCTTTACGCTTGCACATTGACGGGACTTTCTGCATATTTACCAACGGACTTTCACCAAAGCTGATAGAGCAGCGCTGTACGAGTGCAGGGTAAGGCTCTTGACAGATTGGTAATTGTCGACGACTTTAGTAAGGTTACGTTCAATGGGAACGCCTGTGGACGTGCATACTACGGGGGCGCCGCCTCGCTCCTCTATGAGTAGAGGAATGGCGGTGGCTCATATACGAATGTCACAAGAGACTGATAAGACAAGGCGCGCCAGACGTACCTTCATCTTACCATATCTCTTGAGACGGAAAAAAGGGGGCCTTTTATGACGAATTTCTCTACACGGAAGACGGTGCGGTTGCTCATGGTAGCGGCGGCATTTCTCCTCATTTTCACGACCGGAGCCGCAAACTTGTTTGCCGGTGGTGGCAGGGAAGCTGCGCCGAGTACTACACGGCTGAACATGGGTGGCGGCTGGGTTACAGGTGCCTACTATCCTATTGCAGGTTCTATGTCGCGCGTTGTTCACCTTCACATGGACGGGGTGAGTCTCACCGTTGAGTCCTCCGGGGCGTCGGTTGTAAACAGCAACCTGATTGGGAGTGGCGATCTTGACATGGCTATTGCTCAGAACGACGTAGCATCATATGCCTATAACGGACGCAATGCCTGGGAAGGCAACCCTATCACCAACATGCGTGGCGTGTTTTCACTGTATCCGGAGCCTGTGCAGCTTATTGCTCGTGAGGGCTCAGGAATTAACAGTCCATCAGATCTTGCTGGCAAGCGCGTCGCGGTTGGCCCGCTGGGAAGTGGAGCCACGGTCAACGCACTACAGGTGCTTGAGGCAGCAGGACTCACCGAGGATGACCTCGCGGCCGCAGAGCGCTTGGAGGCAGGCGAAGCAGCCGACTTCCTGCGTGACGGCAGAATTGATGCAGCATTCTTTACGGTTGCTATAGGCGGAGCGGTAATTGCAGACCTTGCAGTGACTCAGGACATTAAAATTGTTCCTATTAGCGGCCAGTACGCTCAACGCCTCATGGAGATGGAAGACTTCTATGCTCCCGTCACTATTCCAGGAGACGCCTACAGCGGAGTTGCAGCGGCTGAGACGGTTGCTGTTTTGTCTATTGTTGTTGCACGTGAGGATCTCTCGGAAGAGATTGTGTACAACTTCATCACCGCAATCTTTGAGAACATTGGCACTGTCCATTCAGCACACTCACAGGCTCGTTGGATTACGCTCGAGACTGCACTTGACGGCATGCCAATTCCACTGCACGCAGGTGCGGAGCGCTTTTTTGCAGAACACGGTATGAGGTAGGCAACTCAATCTGCCAGGACAACCAGTCTTAAGTTGGTGCAGGGCGTACTGCCCTGCACCAGTGATCCCTATACCAAGAAGAGGAGTACACAACCTTGAGCATTGAAAGTGTGGTAATGGATGGGGATGAAATTGACCTTTCCAAGCTCAGTGATGAGGGGAGGGTACGTACTCCTCCGGGCATGATGGGGCTGTTCATATTTCTGGTGGGGATCGCATGGTCTTCATTTCACTTCTATACGCTTGGGTTTGGCATGCTCACCTCGGTGTTGCAGAGATCCCTGCATTTGTCCTTTGGGATGGCACTCTGCTATTTGTACTTTCCACATAACAGGAAAAAGACTGAAAATTACGATACGGTTCGCTGGTATGACATTGCACTGGCCGTCATAGGTTTCATTAGCATTTTCTACATATTTTACAACTACCGAGAAATTGCTACCCGAGTTGGCGCACCCATTACTGCAGACTTATGGATGGGTGGACTTGCTATTGTTCTCATTCTTGTGGCTGCTTACCGTGCATTTGGGCTTGCGCTACCTATTGTGGCCTTGGTTTTTCTTATCTACCCCTTTGTGGGCCAGTATCTGCCGGATCTCATTGGACACCGTGGCTACCGAGTTACCCGGGTAATCAACGAGCTCTACATAACCAACTCCGGAATATTCGGCATTCCTATAGGGGTCTCATCAACCTTTGTGTTTGCTTTTGTTCTGTTTGGCTCCTTCTTTCAAGCCTCCGGGGCTGGACTCTATATCGTTAAGATTGCCTTTGCACTCTTAGGACGCTTCCGAGGAGGGCCAGCTAAGGCTTCCGTCCTCGCAAGCGGCTTTATGGGTAGTATTGCTGGTAGCTCGGTTGCAAACACGGTTGTGACCGGCTCCATTACCATTCCAACCATGAAGGACACCGGATTTGATGCCGACGTTGCAGGAGGTGTCGAGACCGCAGCCTCAACGAACGGGCAGTTTCTGCCACCGGTTATGGGTGCGGCGGCCTTCATCATGTCGGAGTTTACCGGAATTCCCTACTGGCAAATAGCGGGGGCTGCCTTGTTGCCAGCACTCATTAGTTATGCTGGGCTGCTGGGAATGGTCCACCTGCAGGCGGCCAAGACCGGCATGAAGCCTATGGCGAAAGACCAGATTCCACCCTTCTGGTCGACCTTTCTCCTAGGTATATTCTACTGGATTCCTATTGGAGTGTTGGTTTACTACCTCATGATTGCCCGCATGACGCCCTACGCGGCCGGATACTTTGCTATCCTCACCTCTATAGGATTGATTGTGTTCAAGCGGGCAGTGCGACTTGCTCGCGGCCTCAAGGCTGGAACGGCTCAACTTGTGCCAGCGCTCCTTGAGGAGGGGCGTGGCCTATGGGGTGATTTCATAGGGAGTTTGGATTCCTCGGCAAAGAGTATGGCAGGTATTGCGGTCGCTTGTGCGAGCGCCGGGATCATAGTCGGGGTTGTTACGCTCACCGGCATGGGAATGCGTGTAACTCTTATCTTTTCGGTTCTTGCCGATCAAAGCCTGTTCTTGCTGTTATTAGGGTCCGCCTTTCTATCAATCATTTTGGGGTTGGGTCTGCCAACTACAGCTAAGTATGCAGTGATGGCGACACTGGTTGCACCAGCTATTCTTGCAGTTGAGCCGACTCTACCAGTTGTTGCGGTGCACCTTTTCATTCTGTATTACGCCATTCTTGCTGACGATACCCCTCCGGTGGGTGTAGCCGCATACGCCGCTGCGGCCATTGCGCGCTCAGACCCCATACGAACAGGACTCTACGGCTTTAAGTTTGACTTGGGGGCCTTCTTTCTGCCCTTCATGTTTGTGTACAATCCTGAGTTTCTCATGGTGGATGCCACCTGGACCCAGATTATCTTGATAGGTATTACTGCCTTGTTTGGAATTTTCTGCTTTAGCGCCGTAATTCAACAGTGGCTCATTGTCAAGCTTGAGTGGTGGGAGACCGCAATACTCCTTGCAATTTCAATTGCAATGGTGTGGCCGAACTTAACCTCAGACATTATAAGTCTGGTTGCTTTTGTGGGTATTTACATGTATCAGCGCCACAAGGCCAAGCGGTTGATACCTGACGAGGTTCCGATTATATGAGGCGCAGCAGTGCCGCGGCGCCGTCCGCGGGCTGCTGCATAGTCCATGGTACGCTGGCGCTGTTGATCCTGAGTGTGGGTTTGAGCGCCTGTGCTACCGAGGCTGAAGCAAAACTCCAGCTTGAAGTTCTTTATGGGCGCGACAACGCCTACTACTACTCCATAGATGTTGAGCCCGGTGATACATTTGAGTTGCACTATGTTCACTCCGTCAGCAAATCTCCGGTTTTTGGCGGCTTCCAAATAACTCCTGACGCTTACATTCAGCCATTGTACACGGTGTATAGAGCCCACGGCCCTGGGTTGCCATGGCCCTCAGATGAGCATACTCGTCGGGAAGACGGTGCACTGCAGATAACTCATGAGGCTGAGCTTCCGCGCGAAGAGCTCCGAGTGTGGGTTTCACCGCTCACCTCCGACCGACTTGAGATTCATGGCGATGTTGTGGAGTTGAGTGCGAACAGTGATCAGCCGCGGCTGGTAGTCATACGTGTGCGTGATTGAACGGCCAGCCGGACCGGATGAACAGCCAGCCGGACCAGGCGGACCAAAAAAAGGCCTGCCGACCAACCGGTCGACAGGCACGCGCAAACGAAGAATAACAGGCCTATACGGAGTCCGCTCTCCTACACCCGCTATCCGTTGTACAGTTTCGTCGTAGAGCACTATGTTGTCTATCAGGAAATTCCTGATAGGCCAGCTATGCTATTGGGGGAACCGCTGCTGTTTGTTTTTGACTTTCGGTTGTGGGGTGCGTAAAGTGTAGCGTGATTGGCAGTTTACACGAGGGGGCGCACATGGGCGATGCCGGTTTCCTGGAAAACCTTTTTCACGGCAGGTTACGCAAGGACCAATTCTTCATGGATTATGACGCCGTTGACGAGGGCAAGGTACAGGCCCTGGTTTCTCGGCTGCATGAGGTAACATCGAACTATAGTCAAGCTCAACTTGAGTCCGAAGGTCGTGTTCCTGAGCCGGTTATGCTTGGTCTGAAAAAGATAGGCCTATTTGGGATCACCGTCCCTACCGAGTACGGCGGACTGGGATTCACCCTGAGTGAGTACCTACGGGTTATTGAGTCAATTTCCGGTGACGACATGGCGTTGTGTCTCATTCCCCTTGCACACCTCTCAATTGGGATGAACGCCATTCTCCTTTTTGCAAATGAACAACAAAAAGCCAAGTACTTGCCGCGGGCAGCAACAGGCGAAATGGTGTTTGGTTACGCTCTGACTGAGCCAAGCATCGGCTCAGATGTACAAAGCCTTAGCACAACGGCGTTGCTTTCGGAAGATGGAACTCACTACCTTCTCAACGGATCTAAGACCTACATCACGAATGGGAACTATGCACAAGGACTCACCGTTTTTGCCCAAACCGATCCTGACAATTCCGGAAAGGGGTTGGGGGCCTTCATTGTAGAGACTGCCTTGGAAGGGGTCAGCATAAGCAAAGATATGCCCACGATGGGTCTTAAGATGAGTTCAACGACCGCGATTCAGTTTAAGGATGTACGCGTGCCGGTGGAGCAGCGTTTGGGCGAGGCCGGAGACGGATTCAAGATTGCTATGACCGTTCTCAATTACGGACGACTTGGCTTGGGGGCTGCGTCATCCGGCATTATGCTGCAGTCACTTGCTGACATGTACGCTCACGCATCGGGGCGCGTGCAGTTTGACAACCCCATTAAAGAGTTTGAGTTGATACAAGAGAAGATTGTTCGAGCGAAGGTTCACGCCTTTGCTGCACGAAACATGACCTTCTTCACTGCCAAGGCCTTGGAGGCCGACCCCCTGGCAAAAGTGGCTATTGAGGGCAGTCACTGCAAACTCTATGGCACCACACGTGCGTGGGACACCTTGTACGACGCGTTGCAGACGGCTGGTGGATTGGGGTTCCTTTCTACTCAGCCCTACGAGAAGCGCATGCGCGACTTTCGCGCAACGACGATATTTGAGGGTACAAGCGAGATTCACTCCATGTATCCGCCTCTTGTCTTGCTACGAGGCTATGCCAAGGAGTGCGGAGGTAATGCCCTTGCTGCGCTGAGGTTTGCACGTAAGCTTCGCAGAGCGCGAGTATTGGACGGCTTGGTTATTGAGCACAAGGAGCTTCATAAGGCAAAGGCCTTGGCCTGTCGGTTGGAGAAAGCTATTCGACGGCAACTTGCTCGGGGTATGATCCGATACGGAAAACGAGCCTCCGCTCACGAGTTCTATCTACGGCGAGTTACACGCTTAAGCCTGGCAATGTTTCAACTTGTCGCCGCCTGCTCCTTTCTGCACGCCAAGGCCGACCGCGGTGGGCTGAATAAAGAGGACCGGGCAATGCTCGCTTACCTTGTGGCCGAGGCTAGCGAGGTTTACAAGCATGAACGGCATTTTGGCCCGGACCGCTTGGAAAAAGCTCACCAACAGGTGTACGCCAGCATAGACGGGTGAGGCCAAACTGAATTCACAGGCTGTAGAAACTGCTGTGCTTGGCCGCCAGTTCCGCAATAAGTGCGGCCGGGGCAAAGCGCGGGCCGTACTTCTCTGCGTAGGTGGCGAGCGTCGTGTGCACCTGTTCTATGTCGTATGTATCTGCCCACTTCAGCAGCCCTCCGCGAAAGGCCGGGAACCCGGCTCCCATGATCAGGGCCATGTCGAGAAAGGCGGGGCTCTCCACCACTTCTTCCTCAATGCATCTGGCAGCCTCGTTTACCATGAGGAGCAGTGGCCGGAGCTTGAGTTGCTCGTCGTCAAACTTTGCTCCTGGGGTTTCGGTTCGCGGTAGAAGCTCTTGCATGGACGGATTTGGCCGTGGCTTCTTTTTGTCGTACAGGTAGAAGCCTGCCTTTGTTTTCTTGCCGAGCATATCTCGGTGTTGTGTCACCCCCTCAAAGAAGGGGCTCATTTGCATTCGCTCCCCGTATGCCGTGGCAAGGATTCCGGCGACCTTGCTACCTACATCGATCCCAATTTCATCAAGTAAGCGAATGGGCCCCATAGGCATACCAAACTGCTTGAGTACATGGTCAAGCTGCCGCATGTCCGCCCCTTCTTCCAGAAGTGCTACAGACTCGGTGAGGTAGGGCATGAGTACACGGTTTACCAGGAAGCCCGGGCAGTCCTTCACCAGGATTGGGGTCTTGCCGAGTTTTCGTGCGAGAAGGGCGACGGTGCGCAATGTTTCGTCCGAGGTATTCGGACCGCGAACCAACTCAACCAGGGGCATTCGGTTGGGTGGATTAAAGAAATGCAGTCCCACAAACTGTTCCGGGCGGCTGAGGGCGGCAGACATTGCGGCTACCGACAGAGACGAGGTGTTGGTAGCCAGAATTGTGTCGGGCTCAACCAGCTGCTCAGTTTCACTGAGCACCTTCTTCTTGGTCTCAAGGTTCTCTACGACGGCTTCAATCACAATATCGGGCCAGCCAAGGGCGCCAGCCTCGGTGGTTCCGGTGATCAACTGCATGGCATTGCTGATCTCAGCGGCTGAAAGCGATTTGCGCTTTGCAACTTCCTTGTAGACGTTGTGGGCGGCACGGCAGCCCTGCTGCACTGCGTCCCAGCTAATGTCTCGTAGTGCGACCGGAATCTGCTTATTGGAGAACAACCAGGCAATACGCCCACCCATGACCCCGGCGCCCAGCACCGCTGCCCGCTCGATCTCACGTGGAGCTCCCTCTCCCTGCATAATGGGGTGGTGCTTCAGGGCCTCGCCTGTGAAGAAGAGCTCAACCAGATTCTTGCTGATTTGCTTAGGAGCCAGGCGACCAAACTCGTGACGCTCAACCTTGAGCCCGGCTCGTATTCCCATTCGATGGGTTTTGCGAATTACACGAAGTGCGGCAAAGGGCGCCGGATAGTGCCCACCGGTCTTCTTTCTCAGATCAACCTCGGTGAGCTGGTAGATGATGAGACGTCCGAGTGGGGTATATTCCAGAAGGAGAGACTTCCTGCGGGCCTTTTTTCGGTGTTTGTGCGCGGCTGCACTGCCTTCCGGGGTCAGAAGACCGAGGCAGAACTCGCGAGTTTTCTCGTCGGCAAATGCCTGCGGAAGGTGTGCATCGGCGAGTCCTATCCGGTAGGCCTGCTTGCCGCTTATCTGCTTGCCGCTCAGTATGAGGTCCAGGGCATCGATCTTGCCTACCAGGTGCGGTAGTCGTTGTGTCCCGCCAACACTTGGAATTATTCCAAGGTTCACCTCCGGGAATCCCAGTTTCGTTTTGGGGCTGTCGGTAACCACGCGGTAGTCACAGGCCAGGGCAAACTCAAGGCCTGCGCCAAGGGCGGCCCCGTCAATAAGACATACCGTCAAGAAGGGTAGTTCAACCCAGTGGTTGAGAAGTTCCTGTCCAAGCTCCGCCTTGGACTCGGCCTCCGCCGAGGTGGTGATACTCCGAATTTCTGTGACATCTGCACCGGCAATGAAGTTCCCAGGCTTGCCGCTGGAAACGAGCAGTACATCTATCTGCTCAGCCATCCCTCCCAACTGTTCCATGAGTTCACGCAGCTCTTCCATCACCGCCGTGCTGAGTTTGTTGATCTTTTCTCCGGGCAGATCCAGCACCAGGTCAGCAATTCCATTCTCGTGTGTTGTTAGCGTCCATGCTGCGTTCATCATTCTACCTCCAGAAAGAAGGCCGCGCCCTGTCCTCCACCGACACACAGTGTGGCCAGCCCCGTATTCTTGCCAGTTCGCCTGAGCTCTCGCAGCACATGCACCGTGATGCGTGTTCCGGTTGCCCCCACCGGGTGCCCCACCGCTATAGCTCCGCCCTGCGGATTGAGGAGATTGCGGTCCAGAAAGCCTACTTTGGTGTCGCGGCCGAGGTGCTGCTTGGCAAAGGCCTCGGAGTCGAATGCAATCTCATTTGCAATAACCTGGGCTGCAAAGGCTTCATTGAGTTCAATGACCTCAAAGTCGCTCATCTGGGCCTTGGATTTTTGAAGGAGCCTGGAGGTGGCGTACACCGGTCCAAGTCCCATTCGTTCCGGTTCCAACGAGGCGTAGGCGTACTCGCGCAGGTATCCTAAGGGTTCTATCTTGCGCCGTTTTGCCTCTTTTTCCGACATAAGCAACACTGCTGCCGCACCGTCGGTGAGCGGGCAAGCGTTGCCGACCGTGACGGTGCCGTTGTGACGGTCGAAGTACGGCCTGAGCTTGGCAAGCGCCTCTGCACTCTGATCCGGCCGTGGCCCGCTATCGTGTTCTAGAAGTTTTTCGTACTCACCTACCGGGATCGGAATAATTTCATTTGCCAGCATTCCTTGTTCCGCGGCGGCAACGGCACGTTGATGACTCAGAAGGGCATACTCGTCCTGACGCTCGCGCGAAATCCTGAACTCACGAGCCAGTACCTCCGCGGTGTCTCCCATGATCATGCCGGATATGGGGTCGGTAAGCCCCTGCTGCACGCCAATAATGGGCCTCAGAAAACGAGGCCTAAAGCCCAGCAGGACGCGCACTTTCTGCTGCGGTGTCTTGGCTCGCATCATGCTCTGCACAAATGAGCTGTACTCCCGGTTGAAAAGCAAGGGAATGTTGCTCATGCTCTCGGTACCGCCAGCAATGATGACATTCGCCTCACCTGCAAAAATCTTATTGGCCGCGGTGCTTATGGACTCCATGCCAGATGCGCAGTTTCGGTGGACAGTATAGGCGGGTATGTTGCGAGGAAGCCCCGCCTTGAGTGCAATGACGCGCGCCACATTGGCAGCATCTGCTGGCTGGGCCACGTTTCCGAATATCACCTCGTCTATTTCGTGAGGATCCACCGAGTTTCGCGCCACAATGTGTTTGGTAACAAAGGCGCCAAGATCGTCTGCCGAAATGTCTTTCAGTTCTCCACCGGCTTTGGCTAACGGACTGCGTATGCCATCTACAACTGCAAGTCGTTCCTTCATTCCTATGCTCCTCATGTACAAGTCTACTACCGTAGTGGCCATGGCGCAAACTTTCTTGACGGCGGTAGTTCGAGCCGTCGCACTGGAGTTGCGCACCGTGACATGTGTGGCGCCGACAAGTTATAGTGATGATATGACTCAAGAACACCACAGAGGGACGTCTGTCTCTCCAATGCAGAACGATATGGCCGTCGTGTTGCCGGTTATGGACTTCTGCCCTGTCCGACCGGAAGAGGACTTATTTGCACAGCTGCTCGGCGTAGAGAATCCGGGGCGCTATGTGGGCGGCGAGTTTGGTTCGGTTCAGCCCCTGTGCCGCAGCGAATGGGACAGGAACGCTCAGGAGCGTGATCTGCTCATAGCAATCTGCTTTCCCGACACCTATGAAATTGGAATGTCCAACACCGCAATTCGGTTGCTGTACACCATGATCAACGCACAGCCCGGGCTGCGTGCGGAACGAGTATTTGCCCCGTGGCCGGATTTTGAACAGGCGCTTCGCGAAAGCGGCCGACCGCTGTACACCCTTGAGTCGGGAATTCCTCTTTCCGAGGTCGATATCATAGCCTTTTCGGTGGGTTATGAACTTGCGGCAACCAACATCCTGAGCGTTTTGCAGGCGGGCGGAGTGCCTCTGCGGACAAGCGACCGTGAAGGCTCGGCCCGGGATAGAGCAGCGGGTTCGGCTCGTGAAGGGGCAGCCGGTGACGAGTCTGCCCGTGCCCAGTCTGCCCCCTTGGTTATTGCCGGGGGCCCTGGAATTACGAACCCGGTGCCTTTTGGGGCCTTTATTGACGCCGTCTTCATTGGCGAGGCCGAGGGCCTGTTTCCGCAGCTTGCGTCCGAGATAGCAGAACGTCGCAAGGCTGGACAGGGGCGTGCTGAACTCCTGAGGGTGCTGCGGGAGAATCCGCATGTGTGGTATTCCGGGAAACCGGGGCCGACTCGACGGGCTATCTGGAACGGTTTTTCCGAGGACTGTGTGCGAGTGCAGTTTCCGGTGGCCGGGGTGAAGGCGGTACAGGATCATGGCACGATAGAAATCATGCGCGGCTGCCCCCATGGCTGCCGCTTCTGCCATGCCGGTGTTTTCTACAGGCCCTACCGGATGAAGCCGGTGGAGGCAATTATTGCCGAGGCCGAGTTTCTGGTAGACACCTACGGGTATCGTGACATAACCTTGTCCTCCTTGAGCTCCGGCGACTACTCCGAGATAGGCCGCCTGGTCAACGAACTGAACGCACACTTTGCCGGGCGCGGCGTTTCCTTTGCGCTTCCCTCCCTTCGAGTGAGCTCCTTCACGCTGCCAATTATCGGTGGGCTTGCTGCGGTCAAGAAGTCAGGATTGACATTTGCTGTTGAAACCCCAACTGAGTGGGGTCAGCTGGTGCTCAACAAGCAGGTCTCGCGGCAGAACTGCGTAGAGATTTTGCGTGAGGCCAAGCGGCTTGGTTGGCGGGTGGCAAAGTTCTACTTCATGATCGGGCTTCCGGTAGATGCCCAGGACGGGCATGAGCCTGTCGATGTCGCAGAGACAGCCCTTCACGAAGCACGAGCTATTGTGGAGTTTGTGTCCTCGGTACAGGCCGAGGTCGGGATCAATATTAACCTTACCGTTAACACCTTTGTTCCCAAACCGCACACGCCCTTTCAGTGGGCCCCTCAGTTGGCGGAAGCTCGGGCACTTGAATGCTTGTATGAGATTCGGCGTGGCCTTAAGGGTCGGCCAATTAAGGTGAGTTGGAATTCACCCTTCCTGTCTTTGCTTGAGGGAGTCATTACCCGTGGTGATGAGCGCGCAGGTGAGGTTGTGCTTGAGGCCTTCCGGCGGGGCGCCCGTATGGATGCCTGGGACGACCAGGTCTCGCGTGAGATGTGGCGCGAAGTTTTTGCTGACGCCAACTGGGATGTGGTCGGTGAAACAGTTGCGGGCCACGACCTTGAGTCGGCGCTTCCGTGGGACCCCATAGAGAGCGGTGTTTCCAAGAACTATCTGCTTGAAGAATACAAACGGTCACGCTCCGGTGAGCTTGCCGAGCAGTGTGCTCCCCAGTGCCGTGACTACTGTGGAATCTGTAATAAGGAAGCGCGCGTTGTGGACATTCGGCCGTCCACGCCCCGTGCAGAGGCGGGGGCCGGTTCACAGGTGGGGGCCGCCACACCAGCAGCGCCCGCCACACCAGCAACGCCGGAGATCATACAAGACGTGCCTGTTCAAAATATCGACATGCATGATCCTGGCTGTGAGGTGAAACGACTCCTCATTCGCTTTTCCAAGACTGGGCCCGCGGTATTCCTTCCACATCTCTCGGTGGTGCGTGCACTTGAGAGGGGCGCGATCCGTGCCGGACTGTCGTTGCGGATGAGCGAGGGTTTTAGCCAACATGCACGCATGGAGTTCGCCCAGCCCTTATCCATTGGGGTGGACTCCACCGAGGAGATTGCAAGTATTGAGCTGCTTGAGTCACCGTCAGAAAATGTCGTGGAGGAACTGAACAAGGCGCTGCCCGAGGGAATTCAGGTGCAGGAATGCCTGACCATTGCTGGCTCACGCCCGGAGCGGAAAAAGGCCCCCTCGCTTGGTGCTGCCTATGGCGGTGCGGAGTACCTGATCTACGCTGGTCCACCGGCGCCCGCCCGCAGTGAGTTAGCGGCACCCGCGCCTGCCCCGGCCCGCAGTGAGTTAGCGGCCCCACCGGCGCCTGCCCAGAGTGGGTTAGCGCCTGCCCCGGCACCCGCGGCACCCGCGGCCCCAGCGCACAGTGCGCGTGAGGCGCTTGAAACACTGGCGACTCAGCTCTCCGCAAGTGAGCAGGTGTCGTTCTGTGAGCTCACCGAGGATGGGCTGCGGCTCATGCTTCCCTCCGGCCCGACCGGCCCGGTTGGCATTACCAGACTCATAGAGCGGGTGTGTGAACGGAAGCTCCCAGATGCCGAGCTGCGTATCCGGCGTGTGCGCTGTTTTGCACGACTCGATGTGTTAGGCGACATAGTAGGGGAGCATGACCTACTGGTAGATTTCCTTGAGCTCTACCGTCGTTGGGAGTCCGCCCGCACCTCCTTGGACAGCTCCCGACCTGACCCCGCCGAGACCTCCCCGGATACCTCCCCGAGTCCTCAAGAGTAGTTGCCGTAGAATACTCGTCGCTGCCGGCGGAACTTTGCCAGGTACTTGTGTCTGCCTGTA
>REEM01000009.1 GCA_007695055.1 Spirochaetaceae bacterium
GCTGTCCATTACCGACACCTTGTATGTCGAGGTTATGAAGAATCTTGGAGACGCCGGTATTGCGGGTCTCGAGAAAATGCGCGCGGCAATAGCCAAGCGTCGTATATGAGACCGATCTAACTGAGAGGAGATACCTGTGGAAGTTCAAGTCGATATCGGAGTCGTGGGTCTAGCGGTAATGGGGCACAACCTCGTACTGAACCTAAATGATCATGGGTTTTCGGTCGCGGTTTTTGACCACGACCCTGACTTTGTTAGGAGCTTTGAACAGGATACGAGCGGAAAAAGCGGCCTCTACAGCTGCAGTTCCTATGCTGACCTGCTCTCTAAACTCAAACGTCCACGCAAGGTGCTTTTGATGGTACGCGCTGGAGCTGTGGTTGATGAGGTCATTGCAAAGCTTGTCCCGCATCTTGAACCAGGAGATGTCATCATTGACGGCGGGAATAGTCACTTTGAAGACACCGGAAGACGATGCAACGCCCTTGCTGAACAGCAGATTCTCTTCGTTGGCACCGGGGTTTCCGGTGGAGAGGAAGGGGCACGCTTTGGGCCGAGCATTATGCCGGGCGGCAACAAAGAAGCCTGGCCGTTGGTAGCTCCCTTTCTCCAGGCGATAGCGGCCCGCACCGAGTCAGGTGAGATATGCTGCGAATGGGTTGGACAGGAAGGCGCTGGACACTACGTGAAGATGGTGCACAACGGGATTGAGTACGGTGACATGCAACTCATTGCCGAGGCCTACGACCTGCTGAAGAACTATGTTGAGCTTGATCACGAGAGTATGGGACAGGTTTTTTCCGACTGGAACCAGGGTGATCTGAGCAGTTACCTCGTCGAGATTAGTGCATCAATTTTGCGATATAGAGACAGCAACGGCTCACCCCTCGTTGAGCTTATCCGCGACAGTGCACAGCAGAAGGGCACCGGCAAGTGGATGGTAAACGACGCGGTAAACCTTGGTGTCCCCATAACCTTAATTGCAGAAGCCGTCTTTGCACGCTCGTTGTCGCTCCGTAAAGAGGAGCGCGAAGTAGCCGCAAAGTTCTTACCGGGACCACAACCAAAGGCTCCCGCCGAGTTGGACCAAGTGCAATTTACCGCGGCTATCCGTGACGCACTCCTGGCCTCCAAGATCATTTCCTATACACAGGGCTTCATGCAGATTTCGGCAGCTGCTAAGGCCAACGGTTGGGATGTGAATCTTGCAGAGATCGCTGGTATGTGGCGCGGAGGATGCATTATTCGCAGCGTGTTTCTTGATCATATCCGCTCAGCCTTTAGCTGCAGTGCAGAACTTGAGAGCCTCATTCTTGATGAGTACTTCCGTGGGCTCATAGAGGGTTGCCAGAAGGGCTGGCGGGAGGTTGTGGCGGCGGCAGCTCTGTCCGGTATACCGACTCCAGCCTTCTCCTCGGCCCTGGCTTTCTACGACTCATATCGGGCCAAACAGCTGCCCGCGAACTTCATCCAGGCTCAGCGTGACTATTTCGGAGCACACACCTACGAGCGAATAGACCGGCCAGAGGGAGAGTTCTTCCATACAAACTGGACTGGCACAGGTGGCGATGTAGCGTCGGGAAGCTATAGCGTTTAATATAAAGATTCCTGAATATACCGTTGACAACATATAAGTTTCCATATATATTGAGACCATAAGACAGAGGAGGTCTTGATATGAACAAGAAAACAGTAGTAGTTGGTGCGGTTGCACTGGTAGCGGGTATACTTCTTACAGCAGTTGTTGGATTCTACAGCATGCCTTCCATGATGATGATGGAGGATCGCAGCCCACATGACTTTGCAACCACGGTTGCAATCTTTGAACACGAGGTGCGCGAGGGCGGCTGGTCGGTACTGACCACACATGACATGCAGCAAGTTCTTGCCGGTCATGGTCACGATGTTGACGCGGTGAAGATTTTTGAACTGTGTTCTTCACAGTACTCGGCCGAGATTCTGACCCTCGACGACGAGCGCATTGTATCTCCCCTTATGCCGTGCCGTGTTGCTATTTACGAGAAGAGCAACGGTCACACCTACATTACCCGCATGAACAGCCAGCTGATGGCAAAGCCCTTTGGCGGCGTTATTGCCTCAGTAATGGACAAGGCCGCGGTTGAAACCGAGGTCGTTATCTCACGCGTTCTTTCACCCACCGCGGTAGCACAGCAGTAGAGCAACCTGAAGGAGCGAAACACCACTGTGTGTTTCGCTCCTTTCTTCCTAACCTTCACCGACCCTAAAACGCCACCTGGAGAATCCGTGCGTGGGAAATGGCGGCCAGCTGGTTAATCACTGACCAGCAAATGGCCAGCCAGAATGAACCACCATTCCCGGGTGCAAGTCCGATACCTTTTTCGCGCCAATAAGTTTCATGGCAGTGCGGAACTCATCACCCAGAATTTCCAGCATTCGGCTCACCCCGGCCGCTCCACCCACTGAAAGTCCCCAGAGCGCTGGCCGGCCAACCGCTACCGCATCTGCGCCCAAGGCCAGGGCTTTAAGTATGTCGGTGCCACGCCGAATTCCGCCGTCGACCACAATAGGGAGCTTGCCATCGGCCGCCTCAACGCAGTCGGGGAGCGCAGACACCGTAGCGGTTGAGGTATCTAGCTGCCGTCCCCCATGATTGGAAACCCACACGCCATCCACCCCATGCTCAACAGCCAGGCGGACGTCCTCTGGGTGATGCACACCCTTAATGATAATGGGTAGATCAACCTCGTTGCGAATCCAGTCTATATCGTCCCAACCTAGCACTGTATGGAATCGTGTGCCAATGTAGTCCGAGAGTCCCGAAGACCCGTCGCCCTCTGGCAGGGTCTCGGTGCCGTCGGGATCTACGTTGCGAATCCACATCCCGTGCGGTAGGTGGAATCCGTTGTGGACATCGACCTCACGCTTGCCCCAGGCTGGAGCATCTACGGTAAGGGCAATGGCTTGATAGCCGCTACTTTTGGCGCGCTGGAGAAGTTCCCTGGTTCGCCCTTGGTCTTTGTACATGTAGAGCTGAAACCACAGTGGGATACTG
>REEM01000064.1 GCA_007695055.1 Spirochaetaceae bacterium
GCAAGTATTGAACAGATTATTGGTGCAATTGATGAGTTGCGCGGCGAAACACGCTGGCGCACCCGTTTTGCCAGCGCCGGAGATCAATCTGGCCAGGCAGATAGCCTGAAGCGCGATGAACGCGAGGTTTCGCTTATATGCAGCGAGGGACACTCAGATGCCTATGTAGCTACCGCTTCTCGGATTGGTGTGCGGGGTGCAACGACCGCAAAAGTTCGCGCACTCGGAACAGATACAGATGCAGACCCGGCGTTATCTAGCGGTGTCGTAGCCCACGAACGTACCACCATGATTGTATCGGCATCACTCGTTGAGGCTCTGGTACAAGGGATAGTTGAGGACGGCCTTTTTGAGGCCGAGAATACCGGCCGAATAGAGATCACCAATGTTACTGCCGCATATAGTTATAGGCGCAAACGCTAAGGACGGACGGAAAACCTGAAGAAGGGACGGTAGGCGCCGTTCTCTTTCCTTTAGAACGGCGCCCACCGAAGGAACGAGCGGGAAGGGAGGACTACTTCACCGCTCTCATGCTGCGTGTGGCAATCACATTCACCCCGGTATCAAAGACATTAGCGACCACCACTTCGCCAATCTTCACCGGAGCTTGCAGCTTGACTGAACTAATAAGTTTCATGAGCTCGTAATTGAGATGTTTTGGAATGTCTTTCTCGGTTCTCACCGGAAGACGAGGAAGTAAGCCACCCTCAATTGCCACCGTCGATGTCACGGTACGTGTCGGATCGGTTACCTCTTTGACCCCAAACTTCTCCCCGCGTTTACAGACACCACCAATAACCTTGTATCCATCTGGTTCGTGTTCTTCACGAATGACGGTGAGTCGGCATCCAATGGGACAGACGGTGCAGATTACATTATGTTCTTCAGGCTTATACATGTACGGTCTCTCCTCCCTCTACCGAGACAAGCAACTCAGCGGGCTTCAGATCCTTCAGCTTCTGAGCGTCAACTTGCACGATCTCCATTTCACCCGGCGCCATATGCCGTTTCTTCCGGCTGTATACAACCTCACCGTCGGCCTTGACCACCAGTTTTGCGTCGTGGAAAACTTCCTTGACTCTCATAAAGATAGCAAGCTTATCATTTAAATTCTCAGGTCGAACCTTGTGTGGAACAACATATCCAATGCCGTCTCCCGGCCGTGAAGCAATGACGCTGGCGTCCTCAACGAGCTTGTTCTGGACATAGCGCGCAGCGTAGGCTCCCGCCCGGCGGCTTTCTTCGGTAACCCAGTCTACAAGGTCATGTACGTGAACGACATTGCCAGAAGCAAAGATGCCGGACACGCTGGTCTCCATGGCTTCATTGACAATTGGGCCACCAGTTACCGGGTCCAACTGTATTCCAGCACCGCGCGAAAGCTCATTCTCCGGAATAAGTCCGACCGACAACAAGAGCGTGTCACAATCGTAGTGCTTTTCGGTTCCGGTCATTGGCTTGCGGTTTTCATCCACCTCGGCAATGGTTACGCCCTCGACTCTTTCCTTTCCACGTACTTCCGTAATCGTATGGCTAAGATATAAGGGAATATCGTAGTCGTGCAGACATTGTACGATGTTCCGGGTTAGCCCTCCCGAGTACGGCATGATCTCGGCAACCGCAAGCACCTTAGCGCCCTCGAGCGCCATCCGACGAGCCATAATCAGTCCGATATCGCCTGAGCCAAGAATGACCACGCGCTTGCCGACCATGTACCCTTCCATGTTCACAAAGCGTTGAGCCGTTCCGGCGCTAAACACACCGGCCGGGCGGAACCCCGGAATAGCAATTGCACCGCGCGTACGTTCGCGACAACCCATGTTCAGAACTATGGCTTTGGCCTGAATTTCAATCATTCCATCATTTGGTGAAATTGCTCGGATGGTTTTGTCCGCGTTGACCTCGAGCACCATAGTCTCAAGCCGGTACTCAATGCCGAGCTTCATAAGCTCGTCAATAAAACGCTCAGCGTACTCGGGCCCGGTAAGCTCTTCGTTAAAGACAACCAGCCCAAATCCATGGTGAATGCATTGCTGCAAGATTCCACCAAGCTCTCGATCCCGCTCCAGGACAACAACCGACTGTGCCCCGTTCTTGCGGGCCTCTATAGCAGCGGCAAGTCCGGCCGGACCGCCGCCCACAATGACAACTTCATACTGCTGCATCTTAGTTACCACCTTCGACAGCCTTGGTGCGTCCGGTCAAGATGTAGGATCCCGGACCGTCCTTCACAACATCACCCATGTCAATTCCTAGCTCACGAGCAAGGATCTCCATGACCCGGGGTGAACAGAAGCCTCCCTGGCACCGGCCTCCACCTGGACGTGCACGACGTTTGACACCGTCGACACTGCGCGCACCTACTTTTCGGTGAATGACATCAACAACCTCGGCCTCGGTCACGTACTCACAACGGCAAACAATTCGAGCAAAACGCGGGTCGGTGGCAATGAGTTCTGCCTGCTTCTCAGGTGACGACTCCGCAAAGTGTGCCGCCGGACGGCGGTGCGGATTAAAGTCCTTTCGTTCCTTTAACTCACCACCCAGTGCAACCGCCACATGTTTGACAACTTCCTCGGCAACCGCGGGTGCGGCGGAAAGTCCAGGGGACTTCATGCCAGCAGCGTTAATGAAACTGGGGACGTCCTCTGCAGGCCCTATTATGAAGTCGCGCGTGCTCGACTCGGCTCGCAGCCCAGCAAAGGTTGTTATGTTCATCCCAAACGGGATATTGGGTACGCTCTGCCGTGCGGCCTGACGAACGAAATCAAGCTGGGGGCCTGTTGTGCGTAGGTCTTCCCGGTCCTCTACATACTCTGCATCGGGGCCAACAATGATATTCCCATGCACGGTAGGCGAAACAAGAACCCCCTTACCAGCCTTGGTAGGTGCTTGGAAAATAACGGTGTCAACAATGTCACCTGCAGATTTATCCAGCAAGAAGTACTGGCCACGCTTGGCATTGATCTCAAAGAATGGTTCGGCAACCATGTTGTGTATAATGTCCGCATATACCCCGGCAGCATTCACAACCACGCGTGACTCAATGCTTCCTCCGGCTGCCGTACTGAGTCGAAAGCCTGCATCAGTTTTCTGAATAGCGGTCACTTGAGTGTTCAGTGCCAACTCTGCACCGTTCTCTACCGCATTCTCTGCTAAGGCAATGGCAAACTCCCACGGCCCACAGATAGCGCCGGTAGGCGCCCAAAGTGCACCCCGAACTTCCTGCGAAAGATTTGCATGCTTTGCATGAACCGTCTCCGGCGCAAGCATTTCTACACCCGGAATTTTGAGCACATGGGCGTTATCAATGAGCTCACGCAGCGAAACGAGTTCTTCCTCGCTGAACGCGAGTACCAATGAACCTATTCGCTGAAACGGGAAGTCGAGTTCGGCAGCCAAGCGATCATACATTGGGTTCCCACGAGCGTTCATTTGTCCGTTAACCGTCTTGTGATAGGCGTCGAACCCAGCGTGCACAATAGCGCTATTTGCCTTCGTGGTACCGTCCGCCACATCTCCCTCTTTCTCCAAAATAAGGATAGACAGATTATAGCGGGAAAGCTCGCGCGCAATGCCACAGCCAATGACGCCTGCTCCGATGATTACTACGTCGTACATCTCTCCTCTCTTCATGCGTGAGCCGGTGAAGTGGTTGTAAGGCCCGGAGCGCATTGATGTTGTTCTGTGAGTTGAAGGTAGTATAAGGGGTGATTTTAACAACTGTCAAAGAATAAATGAAAAACGTTCCGTTATTGGCTCATCGTTTTTTTACATAGGTTGGTTTTGAGTTCATTGCCTGCTTGTAAGCGTCGTGGCAGTTGACCTCATCACACTTAAAATGGATAAAACCTTCTTCTTTGAAGGGCATGATGAGCACCTCGTTCCAGTACTCAAGGTTGTTGGCAAGAAAGCTCCAGAGTGTTGTGCGAACTTCGGGATCCTTGCGGTCGCTTATGCATATTTCCAGGTATCCACCTGAATAGAGTACAACCGATATCCAGCGCTTGTTCACCACCAGCTCGGCTACCGTGCTGTAAGGCCCCACAAAGTCTCTGAACTGCCGAATCCACTCCTCATGAAAACCAGGTACAATGTAGACGTCACCGTCTAATGAGAGCCAGGAGGCACCAGTGTGGAGCGAAAACTTCTCCTCGGCCTGTGGTGTTTCAACTGAAGCTGCTTCTCTTTCACTCATCCTGTTCCTCCCTGTACTCCCTTAAGACTCACTATGTCACTCGTAACTTATCCCACGCTATATCGAACTCGATGATCTCCAGACAACGCTGATATTTTTCCAACAACGCCGTCCGAGAAGACGCGTAACATGAAATTCCCAGCCAGTTGAAACAACCCCGTTCTTCTCCAAGGGCTTTGGTTTCCGCCCCAAGGCAACATCCAACATAATTACATGTTTGGAAACCCCGTGCACTTTCTCAAATATATCGGAGTGTGCTTGAGAGATTCGTGGATTTATTTCGAGCAACCCTACTTGATTATGGGACTGGTTCCAGAAAAACTCAATGTTAAAGGGAGAGTTGTTTAGGCCAATTCCGGTAATAACTCTGTGAGATACATCTGCCATGCGAAACTGGACATCTGGCGGAAGTGAGGACGGATACTCGTAACGCGAAAACGAGGACCAATCTCCCTCCCGTACCGAGTCAATTACCCCGTAAATGACTACCTCACCGTTAAATACGTAGCCCTCGACCGTGCACATGCTCCCAAAGAGTAAACTTTCGGCAATGAAGGTCTCCTTCATGGTGCTGATCTCGGCTGGCATGTTGAAGTTCTCAAACAAATAGGCAAAGGGGTCTGCGATGTAGGCGCCTTGTTCACGAATCTGGGGCATAGCTGCAAGCAGGTCTCCAGGGTCGTTAATGCGAAAGGCCAGGAACGAGCGAAACGACTTAATGGGTTTGATCCAGTACGGTGGCATGAGGGAAATATCGGCCAGGGGATCCTCTGACAGGGGATCAAAAGCGTGAAACTGTGGAATGTACTCAGGAATACTTTTTTGGTGCTCCAGGCGGCTCCAGTACTTATGCTCGCATTTCAGTACACTCTCCAGGCTTGGCCCCGGGACTCCAAACATCTGTGCGAGGATCGGAACCAGGTCGGTTGCCGGAAAGTCGTAGTACGCGGCTATTGCGTCGACCGGGACACCGGCGCCCCGAGTGTTCCGTGCCGCCTTGTCTATGAGGGACTTCATGTCAAAGTGATCTACGCCCCTAATACCACTGATGTCGAGAGCCGCGTGACTAACCAGCTCATGCTCATAGGGAATCCGTTCCAGCTTCTGGCGGTTAAACTCATCCAGTCCAACCACGAAAACGTTCTTCTGTTCCATCGACCTCTCCATTCTCAAGCTGGTCGTCGACAGGCAGAGCTTTGCAGACATTCACACAAATTCTCGCGCAATAATCTCGTCCCAGCTCTTGGCAAACTCACGACTGGAGAACACCTCTCCACGAACGGTATCGTATCGATTGTTCGCATATGAATACCATTCGTTCACATTTTTCCTATACTTAGGTCGATATCGTCGATTGTGTAGCGGGAATCGTTGTTTGTAACGTTGAGAGAGACATGGTTGGTGGCAAGATTCTGAACTACAGCCCACTCCCGATGCGCCGGTGCTATGAGGGTCGTTGCCGGAGCTGGTGCACTTTCAGGCGCTTCAAATACAGGTTGCGGATCAGGCATGCGCGCTGTCCTCACCGGGAGTTCCAGCCGCCCGCCGCTATATACCGTCAAGCGAGTGAGCTCGGGAGCAGGCCATATGAGGGGCCAGTAGGAGCTGGACACTACAACTCGAATTCTATGGCCTACAGGAAAGCGTTGGGCAATATGATTCAGCTTGACCCGTACGCGATATCGCCGTCCAGGCTCGAGCGCTTCTGGTTCCTCATGCGAATCACGATGTGCAAGATTAAGCACACCATAGCTGACCCGCGACACAACACCGTTGGGGGCGATGCCGGAGAGTCGCACCGCAACCTGCGCCTGCGGCCGGTCCGAGGAAAGCTCAAGTTCCACCACCGGGGCACCAAGTATCTCAATGGCTTCCTCCAGGGGCGACCCGTCAAAAACCAGTGCACCCCCGTCTTCTTCTCGTTGATCGTTTGGCAGGTCGGTGGACTCGGCATAGGAACACCACTTTCCGGCAAATAGCCCGACACTGAGCGGGCTCTGAACCTGGAAGCAGGTCTCTCCGACCGGTAGTTCCGAATCACCGTTCTGGGCTGGGTCTGACAAACCTAGGGCGGTCATTTCCAGAATACGGGGGCGGATACCACCGCTGCTTAGGCCGGTCTCCCGCACCCACCTACCCGGGCGCTCGGCCTCTGTTGGAATGAAGCTGTCCCTCATCCAGGCTATGAGCTCACACTCGCCCTCATCCTCCACCGCTTTCGCGGCCGGAGCCGTGGCCGTGGCCGTGGCGGCAGCCGGGGCCAACCACATTTCCCACCAACGGACGCACTCCTGGAGAAACCCAATCTCGGGCCCCGGCCCGCCCATGTGGGGATACTTGTGTCCCCAAGCTCCAATGAGCCCTCGGCGGGGAACATTGAGGTTCTGTAATAGGTGAAAAACCGTGTTGGAGTAGCCGTCGGCCCAGCCGCTCACGGCAAAAACCGGCACTTGAACAGCGCTATAGTCCTCACATATCGAGGCATGTCTCCAGAACTCGTCGCGTCTTTGGTGCTTGAGCCAGTCCAGCAACCACAATCCACTACCTTCCAGACGCTCCAACCACATTTCTCGCCAGCGTTCGCCCACAACTAAGGGATCAGGTGGACAGGAATTGTAGGCGAACATTGTTGAGGCCCAGGAAAGGGTGTCGGTGAGCAGACAGTTATAACCGCCCCCAGTTCCGGCGGGCGCAGGGCGGCAAGCTGCAGCCCATTGAAGCCTCCCCAGGACAGGCAAAAAATCCCTACTTTACCACTGCACCAGGGTTGTGCGGCAATCCACCGTAGGACTTCCAGCCCGTCGTCCAACTCAGACTGCAGGTACTCACCGCTTTGAAGTCACGCTTACGATAGGGAATATACTCAAGTACCGCAGGCACCGGCCGGAGTGTGGCATCGGCTGGCAACCAGATCTTGGCCGCCAGTCGTCGACCGTCGGACATGGTAATCCAGACATGCTCCAACACCTCTACGTCTCGCTCAAGCATGTGATATCCTCCTGTATTGAGAGAATTTTACTATGAGCGGGCGCTGAAGTCGAGCATCTATGCGCTGCGAACCGCCTTGGTAGAGTGCAGTCCCAACGACTCGTAGACGCGCCGGGTTGCTAATGACTTGTTCAGCGTGTAGAAATGCACCCCGTCCACCCCATTGTCAAGCAGATCCATGACCTGCGAGGCTGCCCAGTGCACTCCAACATTCTCGAAGTACTCCGCAGTCTCGGCCCGGTCAAGGGCTTTCAGTAACTTGGCTGGAAACCGTGTGCCAGCAGCCAGCTCGGCCATCCTGTTCATTCCTTTGCGGTTGGGAACCGGCATAATGCCCGCTACAATTGGAACCGTTATACCCGAGTGCCTACATCGTTCCACAAAGTCGTAGAACTCGTGGTTATCAAAAAACATTTGGGTGCAGATGTAGTCAGCACCAGCGTCCACCTTGGCCTTGAGGTGCTCAATTTCCAGGAGTCTATTGCTGGTAGCCGGATGCCCCTCAGGAAACCCAGCTACCCCAATCCCCAGACCGGGAAAGTGCTTCCTAATGTACTCAACGAGTTCCAATGCGTAGGTAAACCCTTCCGGGTGGGGTTCAAAACTGCGTGTTCCGCCTGGAGGGTCTCCCCGGAGTGCCATAATGTTTTCAATGCCGCTGTCCACATAGGTCTGAAGAATCTCGTGAGTCTCGGCACGCGTCGCATCGACACAGGTCAGATGTGATATTACGGTAAGCTTCGACCGCTTGCGTATGTCCAGAACCAAGTCGTGGGTGAGCCCCTTCGTGGACCCACCGGCACCATAGGTTACGCTCACCGCGTCGGCCTCCAGCGGCTCAAGGTCGCTGATTGTCGTAAACAGCGCCTCGGCCGCCTCAGGCGTCTTTGGAGGGAAGAACTCAAAACTAAAGGCGGGCTTGTTCTTTTCTAGTAAGGCTTTGATGTGCATGAGTCCCCCTTCCTTTATGATACTTTGCGAAAATGGAAAATGCCCCAGGCCAGCCGTCCCTTCTGGCCACCGTCCACCCAGTGACGCAGGCCGTTCTTCATTCGTTCAATGTAGTCGCGGCTGACAACCTTGGACAGCTCCGCGTCACGGACAACGGTCTCGTCGTGAACCCGCTGATAGTGGGTCGCCAACTGCTGGGTGTTCTCGTCAAAGCCTATCTCCTCAAAACCAAGACGGCTCAGGGTCTCCCTATAGAATGCAGGACAGGCCAGGTCTTCCAGGTCAAGCCGTGCCAGTATGGGGCCCAGCTCCTCAGTCTCGCAGTCGTCTGCCCGCATAGGGTCGGTGAACACCATTTGGCCACCGGTCTTGAGCACCCGGGCAGCCTCTTTGAGCACCTGTTCGCGACGGCCACTATGCAGCATTGCATCCTGTGACCAGATCAGGTCAAAGCTGTTGTCTTCAAAGGGGATGTCCTCAAAGCTCCCGTCAACGACCTCGATCTTATCTTCCAGGCCCGCCTTACGATTCTGCTCGCGAGCCCGTTTGTTCTCGACCTCACTCAGGTTCAAGGCAACTACCTTGCAGCCAAAGCGTCCGGCAAGGTACCGAGCAGCACCGCCATATCCAGATCCAATGTCAAGCACCACTGAGTCGGGGCCAAGGTCGGTGTTCTCTGCCATCTGGGCCACCGTGCGGCGACTGGCAGTACCTATGTCCTCGTCGGGTTCTTCGTAGAGCCCAATATGAATATCTTCACCACCCCAGATGGTGTAGTAGAAGGTGTCGGCGTCGCTTGAGTTATAGTAGCTCTGCGCCGTTATGGTTGCTGTTTCTTCATAGCTTCGTGCCATTACGCCTCTCCTTCCGGGTTCTCCAGGTACTTCTTGCTCGCAACGTGGACAAAGAAGTCAGGCTCGTCGTCGCGATAGGTCTCCTTAAAGTCACCGTAGGTTTCTACCGTCTGGAATCCTACCTCAAACATCAGTTTACGCACGTACTCCTTGCGGACTGGAAACATGTTCAGGTAAAAGGTCGAGTTGTCTGGGAAGCTGTAGCGGAACCGCGCAAGGCCTTCATCCATATACTCCGGCTCGGCCGATACATTGTCACCGCAGTAGTAGTAGGTGTGCTTGCTCGAAAAGCCATTATCCAGAATAGCGTCGTAGTTGCGCTGATCTAGAATCAACACACCATCATGCTTCAGCATTGCGTAGAACTCGGCCAGAGTCTTGCGACGGTCACGTTCTTCATGGAGGTGAGTGAAGCTGTTTCCAAGACACACTATGGCGTCGTAGCTCTCTCTGAGATCTTTGTTAAGCCAGCGCCAGTCGGCGTGAACGGTGCGAATAAGATGCCCACGCTTGCGGCCATTCTCAAAAGCCTTTGCCAGCATGTCCTGACTACCGTCTGCGCTGGTAACGTCGAATCCGGCTTCAATCAGGCGCACCGAGTGAAACCCGGTACCGGTGGCCACATCAAGCACACGTTCGGCCTTGTGGTCCTTGAGTACGCGTAGGAAGAAGTCTCCCTCGCTTTCGGCTCGTGCCTCCCAGTCAATAAGCTGATCCCACTTGTCTACGAAAGCCTCTATGTACTCTTGCTGATAATGGTCGCTTTCTCGAACCGCTATTGGATCCGTTCCGAAATCTTGTTTGGTCTTTGTGTCTGCCATGTCTATCTCCTTAGTAGCGATAGTGCTCGGGTTTGTAGGGGCCATTCACTGAAACGCCAATGTACTCGGCCTGTTCCGCGCTCAGCTTGGTCAAGTTTGCCCCGATCTTGGCTAGATGAAGTCGTGCAACCTCTTCATCAAGTTCCTTGCTCAACACGTACACCCCGGGCTCACGCTTTGTTCGATGTAGATCAATCTGGGCCAGGGTTTGATTCGTGAAGCTGTTGGACATAACAAAACTCGGGTGACCGGTTGCACAACCAAGATTCACGAGTCGTCCTTCGGCCAGAAGATACACGCTGTGTCCATCGGGAAAGCGGTACCTGTCTACCTGGGGCTTGATGTTGATTTTTTCCACACCGGGGTAGTCGTTGAGCTTTTCTACCTGTATCTCGTTATCAAAGTGGCCAATGTTGCAGACAATTGCCTGGTCCTTCATGCTGGCCATGTGCTTGGCGGTGATAACGTCTTTGTTCCCGGTGGTTGTCACGTAGATGTCGGCCTGCGGCAGGGCTTCCTCAACGGTGCAGACGGTGTATCCAGCCATGCTGGCTTGCAAGGCACAGATCGGATCTATCTCCGAAACGAGTACCCGGGCCTTGAGCGAGGCCAGAGCCTCTGCCGAGCCCTTACCAACATCACCAAAGCCACAAACCATGGCAGTCTTGCCAGCAATCATTACATCGGTCGCGCGCTTAATGCCGTCTACCAAGCTCTCACGGCAGCCGTATACATTGTCAAACTTGCTCTTAGTTACCGAGTCATTCACGTTAATTGCGGGAAACAGCAGTTCGCCACTCTCCTGCATTTGGTAAAGACGATGTACGCCGGTGGTGGTCTCTTCACTCACGCCACGCATATCCGACACCACGCGTTTCCAGAATCCGGCGTCGGTCTGCTGTATGTCTTTCAGCAGCTCGTTCACAATCTGCAGCTCACGATTGTCGGTGGCTTCATCTAGCATTGTTGGCTTTTTCTCGGCCTGGTAGCCACGGTGAATAAGCAGCGTGGCATCTCCGCCATCATCAACAATCTGGTGGGGCCCGTTACCGTCCGGCCAGGTGAGAGCCTGTTTGGTGCACCACCAATACTCCTCAAGTGTCTCGCCCTTCCAGGCAAACACCGGAACCCCACGCGGGTCCTCGGGGCTGCCGCCTTTGGAAGGCGGGCCTACCACTACGGCTGAGGCTGCATGGTCCTGGGTTGAGAAAATGTTGCAACCCGCCCAGCGTACATCGGCGCCCAACTCAACGAGCGTCTCTATGAGAACCGCAGTCTGTATAGTCATGTGCAAGCTACCCATAATTCTGAGGCCAGCTAAAGGCTGCTCGGCGGCATACTTCTCTCGTGATGCAACGAGGCCGGGCATCTCCTGCTCGGCGATTTCTATTTCTTTACGACCGTACTCGGCCAGACCTAAATCTCTGACCTTGTGGTCCGTTTTCAGATCGGTTCTCATTACCGTACTCATATACTCTCTCCTGTTATCATCTGTGTGAATAAACCGGGGGCAGATACCCTCACCGGCTTATACGCTTAGGATCCATGATTGCTGCTCAAGCGCAGCGGTGATATCCCGTGCCTCGGCCATGGTGAACTGAGCACATGCCTTCTCTACAATCCGTGCAGCAATAAATGAAGCAATGCGCCCGGCCTCGCCGAGCGAAGCGCCCTTCTCAAGGCCGTATAAAATACCCGCTGCGTAGGTGTCACCCGCACCGGTCGTGTCAACCGCGCGGGCCTCAAAACCAGGTATGGCCGCCCGCTCGCCGTCGTAGGACGCAATGTACGATCCTTCTGACCCGTCCTTGACCGCCGCGACGCCAGCTTTCTGGGCAAGCTCAACCACAGCGCGACGTGGGTCGTCGTAACCCATAAGAATGTGAGCCTCGTCGCGGTTGGCCAGTACGACATCGACATGTTCCGAGACAAGCTCCAGGAAGTCATCACGGTGACGCTCGACTGCAAAGGGATCGGCAACGTCAAAAACTACCTGGGTATTGTTTGCGCGGGCCGTGGCAATGGCGCTCAACAGAGCCTTCTTCTGGGACGGTGTGTCCCACATATACCCGGTGAAGTAGAGGTAGTTAGCCTGAACAATACGCTCCCCCACAACGCGCTCTGGACTAAACTGCGGACACACGCCAAGGCGCGTGCACATAGTGCGTTCCTGGTCGGCTGAGACCAGCACAATGCTGGTACCGGTCTCGCCGGACTCTACCGAAAGCTCGGACGCTACGCCTCGTTCGCTCAGACGCTCAGCGTAAATTTTGGCCAGCTCGTCGTTGCCAACAACACCCGAAAGTGCCGTCGGCACGCCCAGCGAGGCCAGAGTTACCATAGTGTTAGGACAGGCCCCACCGGGCGCGTAGCTTTTCTCCCGGTCTTTGAAGAGTTCCAGGATCTCGGCACCTTGCTCGTTGTCAATCAACTGCATGGTGCCTTTGTTCAAGCCCAGTTTTTCGAGCTCATGATCCTCAACCTTAATGAGGACGTCTATGAGAGGATTCCCTATTCCGTAGACTGCTACTTTGCCCATGCTAGTTCTCCAATCTCTATAGGAGTGGAGTTAAGCATAGATGCAAGCTGCTCGGCCTTGTCGGTTCGTTCCCAGGTAAAGGTGGGGCCACTGCGGCCAAAGTGACCATAGGCTGCGGTCTCACGAAACACCGGTCGCTTGAGGTTAAGTGTCTCTACTATTCCGGCTGGACGCAGATCAAACACCTCACGCACTGCGTTTGCAATCTTGGACTCGGCGACCTTGCCGGTGCCGAAGGTCTCTACGCGTACAGATACCGGGAAAGGTACTCCAATTGCATAGGCCAGGCTTAACTCAGCACGTTCAGCGAGTCCCGCCGCAACAATGTTCTTAGCAACGTAACGAGCCATGTAGGCTGCTGAGCGGTCTACTTTGCTGGAGTCCTTGCCTGAGAAGGCCCCACCCCCGTGACGGCCCATTCCGCCGTAAGTATCGACAATGATCTTTCGTCCGGTCAAGCCTGAGTCACCGTGCGGGCCGCCAACAACAAAGCGTCCGGTGGGGTTCACGTAGTACTTGGTCTTGCCGTCAATAAGGCCAGTACGGTCAAGGACGGGGTCAATGATGTTGGAAACAATGCTTTCCTTGATTTCGTCGTACTCAACCTCATCGTCGTGCTGGTGACTCACCACCACACTGTCAATGCGCTTGGGCTTGTGGTTCTCATACTCAATGGTGACCTGACTCTTGGAGTCGGGGCGGAGCCAGCCTATGCTCCTGTTCTTGCGGAGCTTTGCCGCATGCTGAAGAATTTGATGCGCCAGCATAATTGGGGCGGGCATGAGTTCCGGTGTTTCCAGACAGGCGTAACCAAACATCATTCCTTGGTCGCCTGCACCTTGCTCGTCGTAAAGCCCTTCTCCGGTCGAGACGCCCTGTGAGATATCCGGACTCTGCGCGTGGAGGGTATTCATAACATTCATGCTCTCGGCATCTATGCCGTATGCAGGGTCGGTATACCCAATCTCGCGCACAACCTCCCGAGCTATTTCCTGAATATCAAAACTAGTCTCGGTGGTTACCTCACCGCCAACCAGAACCATGCCAGTTGTCGTAAAGGTCTCACATGCAACCCGTGAGTCCGGATCACCTGCCAAACAGGCGTCCAGTACCGCATCGGAAACTTGGTCGGCCAGTTTATCGGGATGGCCCTCGCCCACCGACTCTGAAGTAAAAAAGTAGTTCTCGCTCACACTCATTCGTTTCGCCTCCTGTGTTTTGATACGCCTGATGAAATAGCCCTCACCAGTACTATCCGGCTGAAACTACATCAACAAGGATCTTATTCATTACGATATTTTGTATTGCAATCATTTGTCTTTAAGATAGTACGCACTGAAATTATATAGTCAAGAGGGTGCTCGGAGTTTTCAAATAAAACTGCAGATTGCTGCCGATGAAGCGCGAAGCCAACCACCTGCGCGGCTTTCAAACGCTAAATACTCCCGCTCTTGACAAAACCTCAAACCATGGATAGAAACAGCTATACGAGGTAGGCTGCAGACCTCGCACAATAGGCGGCAAATAAAGTATGGATGATTGGCCGGGAGCGAGAACAGTTGAGGAATTCCACAGGCAGATCTCGGATGCCTACACTCGGAGCCCGCTTGAAATCTCAATTTTTGTAGGATTTTTCGTTATCCTCCTCGGCATTTTGTTCGGCTATCGCCGTCATGTCATCCGCCAAGAAAAACAGGCCGAGGCTGAACGCACCGAGCGCCTCTATCAACAAGCTTTACGACGGACACAACTCTCACCATCTCAGATCGAGCTCCTGAATACTCTCGCCGAGGCTATGCAGCGGCCCACCGAGCGGTACCTCCTGTTTGAGGATGAGTCCCTGTTCAACTCGTGCGCAGTACGGGCCATGGAGCAAAAACAGGTAGCCCCGGATGCGGTTGCCGGACTGCGCATAATCCTTGGCTTTGATTCCGACGGTGCGAAGGCCCCCCACTCCACAACGCAACTAAAACCGGGCGCCACGGTCTTGCTCAGGGGCCGAGCAAAGGACAAACCTGTAGCCGCAGAGATAAGCTCAAGTTCACGTAGCATGGGCCTTGAGCTGCGCTGCAGACCTGAACGCATGAGCCGCTTGCCGCTCAGCGGCCGCGCTATACAGCTCATCTATCACAATGCGGCTGGCATATTCGTTTTTGAGTCGCTGGTCTTGTCTCGGGAAGATGGTACCGTGGTTCTCCGGCACGCCGAACAGCCGCAACGCCTACAGCGCCGCCGCTACTTTCGTAGGTCGGTGCAGCGCCCGGTGCGCATAGAACGAGTTTCACCAGAGGGCGCGGATTTGAACGGAGTTGTATTTGACCTTGGTGGAGGTGGCGCAGCGCTCGAACTGGTAGAGATAGATGCCGAGACAACGGGACACAAGGACAAGCCACCAGACATTGGCGATCTGCTCTACCTGTATCTTGAGCCTGAGCCGGGTGAGGTGTGGAAACTACAGGCTCGGGTTGTCCGCGTCTCTCCTAAGGGGATCCATGTAGTGTTTACCGCATTGCAGGAGCAGGATCGCGACAAGATCTACCGTTATCTTTTCCGCTCCGAGTGAGCAACAGCCGGTGGAGGCAACTCCACTACTAATTCCACGCCTGGACTCAGCGCAAGCTCCTGTCCGGCGCATCCTATGTGAAGCACACTCCGATTGTCCTCAGAGGCTGAGAATCGGGCAACTCGCCGGCTCAGGTTCACCCTAACGCGATCACCACGAAATTTCACATTGAACTCCAACTCACTCCAACCGTCGGGAAGTCGTGGAGTAAAATGGAGCATTTGCCCTTGATGCCGCATGCCAGCGAATCCGCTCACAACTACCTGCCAGGCCGCTCCACAGGCTGCGGTATGGATACCCCCAATGAAGGTTCCACCGCTAAAGGCCTTACCGGTCCCAAAGAGGTCCACCCCCGCCGAACGAATGAAGTAGTCGTAGGCGGCCCGCGGCTTCCCGACCCAGGACGCAACCATGGCGTACACCGGCGGACTCAGTGATGAGCCATGCTGTGTACGTGGTTCATAATAGTCATAGTTCACGGCCATGATCTGCGGGGCGCAGGCATCTCTATGAAGAACAAAGGTCTGGCATACATCGGCCTGCTTTGACACCTGGGTTTCAACCGCAATTCCGTTCGGCCAGCCCCAATACTCGGCCGGGTCAACCAGCCGCTTTGCAAGTTCCTGAGGTGTAATGTCTTCCAAGCGGAAAAAGCCGTCAAACTGCTCAATCACTCCGGAAGAGTTAGGTTTGTGAACAAAAAGCCGTTCCGATACGTCCTGCCAGAAGT
>REEM01000008.1 GCA_007695055.1 Spirochaetaceae bacterium
CAAGCCCTTTGCGGTTGTTGATGTCGGTGAAATAGAGCTCAAGCTCAGGGTCGCGAGGGTCAAATTGATGTCCGCAGTAGTAACAGGCACAGACTGTGCTCGACTCTATCTCGCTGCGGTGGTAGATGGTGTGCTTGTGGGCCGCCTTAAGATACTCGTCACTGTAGCGTTGATGTTCGTTTGTACTCATGCTGAAACTATAACACCCCACCCATGACACAGAATGTCCCATCCCAGAACGAATAGAACTGGACGTCATATCAATGTCAATGACATTATCTTATTGGAGGCGATGTATGAGCCAAATCACTGCTCGTATTCTAGACGAGCTATTAGCGTTGCTTGATCAGGCTGCGGCAGAACTCCGGCGCACCCGTGCCGAGGTAATTCGACAAGCTGTAGAATATTACCTTGAAGACTATGAGGATCTTGCAAGCTCCATAGCTGTGTTGAAAGATCCAAGTGATGCTGTACTGGAATGGGGCGAGGTGCGTGAACGCTTACTCGCGTAGGATTCGTGTTGGGGACTACCGGGTAATCTACGAAGTCCATGACCAGGAGGTAGCTGTTCTTGTGGTTCGGGTCGCTCATCGGCGTGACGCCTACCGCTGACATGGGGTGCCCACTGTTACTGCCCCGCGCTCCGCGAAGATCGGACAAAGTATCTCATGAAGCAAATAAGGGTTGAAAATTCCGTATAACTGTCATAAAGTGACAGGTACGAGGGGAAATGCAAACGCTGACCGAGCTCGTCCTTACACATTCTCAGCATTCCTGTTTTTCCGCCGAGGAGCTCGTGCATCTTATCCCCGGGACAGATGATGCTCGCTACAACCTTGTAAAGCGAGCCCTGGCCGCAGGCGAGATCATTCGCATCCGTCGAGGATTGTACTGCTTGGCACCGCGGTATCGCAGGAGCCCGCTTAATCTATTTGCTGTAGCGCAGCATGTGTATGGCCCGTCGTACATCAGTCTTGAAAGCGCTCTAAGCCACCATGGCTGGATTCCTGAAGCGGTCTACACGGTTACTAGTGCGTCTTTTGGAGAGTCTACCGTCTTTGAAACACCGGTGGGCACCTTCAGCTATACCCGAGTGCCCCAAGATTCATTTTATGCGGCGGTTGATCGGGTAACCGACACCGAATCTGGCGACATCGCACTCATTGCGCGCCCATTGAAAGCACTATCTGACTATGTGTATGCATATCGCAAGGACTGGTCTTCATCCGAGCCAGCCATAGAGAGTCTGCGTATTGAGCCGGAAGACCTTTCCGAGCTCTCAAGCGAAGACATAGAAGAGGTGCTGCACAGTTACCGGAACAAACGTGTGATCAGATTCCTCTCGGCGTTGCGCGAGGAGTACAAGCCATGAGCGTCCGAATGATTCAGGAGCGGTTTCAATCCTATGCGTGTGCATCGGCCCAGGAAGAGGATCATGCGCTCCGTGAGATTACGCAGGAGCTTATTCTGGCTGCGCTGAGTCGTACCGGTTTCTTTGCGCGTGTACTTTTTCAGGGTGGAACCTGTCTGAGGATATTCCACGGCCTGAATCGGTTCTCGGAGGATCTTGACTTCATTTTGAAGACCCCTGACTCGAACTTCGGTCTGACGCCGTTTCTTAACGGTATCAAGAGCGAATTGCAAGCCTACGGTTACCGGGCGGAGATCACGGATCGATCCTCAGCAGACAGTGCTGTCAGGAAGGCGTTCATTAAGGACGACTCGCTGGGCAAGGTGCTACAGTTCTCATTTACAGCTCGCAGCAGTTCCCCAAAGAAGGTCAAGGTGAAGATCGAGGTTGATGTGAATCCACCAGGCCGGAGCGGAGCAGACGTGCGTTATCTGGATTTCCCGTTCCTCGCCTCGGTGGCTGTTCAGGATCTTCCAAGCCTTTTCGCCGGTAAACTTCACGCCTTGCTTTGCCGGGAGTATATCAAGGGTCGCGACTGGTATGACTTCCTCTGGTATACGGCACGTGGGGTGGTTCCAAACTACCAGCATCTATCATTGGCGCTTTCGCAGACCGGCCCATGGCAAGGACAAGAGATAGAGGTTGATGCTGCGTGGGTTATTCATGCACTCACCTCGGCCATTACGCGCATAGACTGGAAAAACACCGCCGCCGACGTACGCCGCTTTGTCCCCACCTCGGAGCATCCGTCGTTAGAGTTGTGGAGCACGGAACTTTTTCTTGGCCAGGTGCACAAGATACGGTAGTGCGTCGGGATGGATACGCGCTACCTGGACCAGAATTGCCTCCGCATATTTTGCAAAAGTTTTCCGACTGAACAAGCAGCAGAGCCAAAAACCTTGTAATACCAGGTGGAGGTAATGCTGCATGCAAACACCACTCTCACCTGATTCTACTCCTGAACCCCTCATCTCACTCACCTCAGACATGGTATTCAAAGCCGTGTTCGGCTCTCCCGGCAGTGAGGACGTTTTGGCCGCGCTGCTTAGCGCTGTGCGGCAGGACTACGGCTTCCCAGAGGTGACCGAGCTTGAGATCACCAACCCCTTTAACCTGCAGACCTTTCGCACAGACAAGCTCTCGGTGGTAGATGCTCGGGCGCGCGACCGGAGCAACACCTTGTTTAACATTGAGGTGCAGAGCTACCGGCAGACCGCCCTGCGCCCCCGCATTCTCTACTACTGGGCCCGCTCCTACTCAGCTGGGGTGAGTGAAGGCGAGCCCTATGCGGTACTCCGCCCAGTGATAGGTGTTGCCTTTGTGGACTTCAGCATTTTTGGTGGGAAGCTGCCGCCGCACAGCTGTTTTGAGCTGCGTGAGCGTAGCTCGCCTGAGTTTGTGTACAATGACCACCTATCTCTCCACCTTCTTGAGCTTCCGGGCTTTGACTCCGGAGCCCGGGGATCGCGCACCGCCAGCGCTACCGCTTTCGAGGACACGCAGTTTCCCTCGACACCCTTAGAGCGCTGGGTGTATTTTATACGTAGGGCAGGCGTGGAGGATGAGGTTATGAAGA
>REEM01000072.1 GCA_007695055.1 Spirochaetaceae bacterium
TTTTAGCAGTTCAAGACCAGGCAGAGCCCGCACCCCTATGAGGGTGCGGGCTCTGCCGCGTTAAAACGCCATGCCTAAAGCTACACTTCCGACAAACTCACCCTCAACCATGTTGTAAGCAAAATTAAAACCAAGGGCCGGTATGGCAACGCGTGCGAGATAGAGCCGGAATCCGGCGCCGGGGCCGTAAAACTCCTGCCACTCGCCGTCGGGCTTATAACTTCCGCCTTCGCCAAATCCCAGCAGGGTAAATGTACCCCAGGAGCGGCTCAGCACCGGGAACTCGTACTCCAGCGCGGCCGCCGCTGCACGTGGGGCGGCCGAACCGCGAGAAGGAAGTGTGCGATATCCGGTACCGCCAAGGTTCGAGAGTTCGGTCGGCGGCTCGTTGCCAATTTTGCCGTCTGCGGCAAACAGGAGCTTGTGGCGACCGAAGGGCGCAGCCGCGTATTCCAGGCGGATAGAGGCAGCGTCAAAGTGATCCTCACCATTGAGCGGGAAACCGTGGCGATAGCGAACGTTCGCACTCGGCCCCGCAAGAAAGAAGCTGGTGAAGCGCCTTGACTCAGCTTCTATCGAGAATCCGTGGATGTAGTAGAGCGTTGAGTCCGGCGCACGGAGCGAGTCGCTATAGTTCTTATCTACATCGTACCAGGAGAACTCTCCCGAACTACTTAGCTCATAGGTGTCGTTCAGTTCGTAGCCAAGGCCTAGACGGCCGGACAAACGCGTCTGGCGAAATCGCCGATAGGCAGTACCCTCGGAATAGACAAACTCCTCCTCGCCAACTCCTCCGGAAAAAAACACGCTTGGCTCAACACGGCCCCGCTGCAAAGCGCCGCCGGAAACTCCCAGTGTTCCTCCCCAACTGTCAACGGCTGCGCCGTCGCCTCGCAGGGTAGCAACCGAGAGCAAGAAAGTCCCGGTTCCCAACAAGTTTGACTCAATCACGGCCAGCCCTGCTATCCAGCCGCTGTCACTATAGCCAGCTATAGGCAACGGCAACAGCGTCCACCGTTCTTCAAGTTCAATCCTCAACTTGAAGTTATCAGCCCCGGTTGGCACAATTGCAACTTCCATTTCGTTTACAAAAAGGCCGCTGCGCAACAAGCGCTCACGTATACGATCAACATTGACCTCTGCAACCGTAGCTGGAAGCTCCAGATCAATAATTCGCTGTACCGTGGCCTCTCGCGTGCGCCGCAGGCCAACAACCTCCAGCTCGACCACCAGCTCCGGGCTTTCGGCATGAAGCGACAGTGGTAATGCCGCAGTGAGAATCCCCACCCCCACGGTGAAGACAAAGAGAGATAGCGTACAGCTTTTGCGGAACAGCATTGGAACTCACCTCATTTGGAAACGCACAAAGCTCAGCCGCCACTTGTGACAACCGGCGCGATAGGACTCGACGAATGAAAGGTTAATCATATACCCGCCAAATTTCAACTCGCAGATATCTGTGCTTGCGACCTCAGCCGACTCGGCGTATCATAAGCTCCTCAGGGGAGTCATGTATGCAACCACAACACTACTTAGCTATTGACCAGGGTGGACATGCCACCCGCGCAATTGCATTCGACTTTAACGGCACCGCACTTGGTGAGCACAGCGTTCCCATCACCACAGACAGGCCGAGTCCCGACCGCGTTGAGCACAACGCCGAAGAGATGGCGCAGTCGGTGCATGATGCGGTTGCGGGCTTGGCTGCCGAGCTTGGTAGCGAAGCCAAGCATGTCGTTGCGGCGGGCTTTGCAACCCAGCGTTCAAGCGTGGCCTTTTGGGATCGCGAAACTGGAGAAGCCTTGGCGCCTATTGCGTCGTGGCAGGATCGCCGCGCCGCGGACGAGTTGGAGAGCATTGCAAGCGGGGCTGGTGCCGAGATTGCCCGCATAACCGGACTTCGCCTGTCACCACACTACGGCGCAAACAAACTGCGGTGGTTCATAGAGAACCACACCAAGGTTATGGAGGCGGCAGCCGCTGGACGATTGTGTTGCGGCCCCTTAGCCAGTTATCTGTTAGCCAGATCACTGCGAGAGAGTCCGTGTTACGCTGATCCGGCAAACGCCTCGCGCACGCTCCTGTGGGACGTTCACACCAAGGACTGGTCCGAGTATCTGACCTCGCTCTTCCGCATTCCCCGCGCCATTCTTCCCCAGGCCGTGCCCAGTCGCTTTGAGTTCGGTACATTGGCACTTGGCGAGTATGTGGTGCCGGTAACGGTATGCACCGGAGATCAGTCGGCCGCAATCTTCGCCGCTGGTGCATTGGATGAAGAGGCTGCGTATGTCAACATTGGTACCGGCGCGTTCATTCAAAAGCCCACTCGCCGCGCCCACCCACAGGCCACACCCCTGCTGCAAAGCGTGGTATGGGACGACGGCCACAGCGGCCTACGTGTTCTTGAAGGCACAATCAACGGAGCTGCCGGGGCCTTGGTGGAGTACATTGAGCCGGTGGCGCCCGACTGGTCCAGCCAGCTCAATACCTGGCTCCACACCATTGAAGACCCTCCCCTGTTTCTCAACGGCGTCTCCGGGCTTGCGGCACCATTCTGGGTGCCCGACTTTCCCAGCAGCTTTCTGAACTCCGAAACCTCAACAGAGGAGGCTGGTGCCAATGCCAGGGCGGTCGCGGTGGCCGAGAGCGTGGTCTTTCTGCTGCAGGAAAATGTGCGAGTTCTGCGGGAGAAGGGCGAGCCGGTTGAGCGGTTTCTGGTCACCGGAGGCCTTGCCAACCATGATGAACTATGCAAGCGCTTGGCAAACCTAAGTGGCTGTGAGGTCTTGCGTGCGCGCTACAGTGAGGCCACAGCTCGTGGCTTGTGTTACCTACTGCGGAGCTCGGCGGGTGCTGGTGGTGCCATGGATCGCGACACCACAGATCCCACAGCCGAGGAAGAGTCCTGGCAGGCGGCAGCAGGTGAGCCGGACCGCTTCCTCCCGGAGGCGGCTCCCCGTCTACACAAACGCTATGAACGCTGGCAC
>REEM01000060.1 GCA_007695055.1 Spirochaetaceae bacterium
ATTTGGAACTACCTCTGTGGCCGCCCCATTGTGCTGGCCACCGACGGCTTTCTGCGCGACATTGGCGGCACCCGAGCGCGGCTGCCCCACGACGAGCGCTTCACCAGAGTGGCCACCCTCCTCCTGAGCGCGCTCAAAGCCACCCGTTGCAGCCCCATTCACATTCTGCTGGACGAGCAGCTCCCGTGGAGCCGGGATCACTGTGCCGAGATCAATGCACTACATGCCCAGGCCAGCTGCGCCGGTGCGCCCGCGACTGATACAGCTACTGCTGCTACCACCGGCGCGCCCGCACTCACCGCCACCACCAACAGCTCTGTAGATGCAGCCGTCGCAGCAACAGACGCCGGGATCATTGCTACCAGTGACACCGGCATTATTGACCGCTGCAAAGCTCCGGTACTGGACCTTGGTGGGTACATCGTCCTTGAGCTCATGGGAGCCCAGCCGCTCCACATGACGCAGCTGTGTAAGCTCGGCTAAGCCCGTAGCCGCTGCCCCCGTCGCGTAAGTATCTTGAAGCCACACACAGGAGGACACGACATTATGGAATATCGACGTTTGGGAAAATCTGGGCTGAAAGTCTCGGCCTTATCATTTGGCTCATGGGTCACCTTTGGGAAACAGGTCGATGTAGACGCAGCGGCAGATGAAATGAAGGCCGCCCTTGATCATGGCGTTAACTTCTTTGACAACGCCGAGGCCTACGAAAAGGGTAAGTCGGAAGTTGTCATGGGGCAGGCCATTAAGAAGCTCGGTTTGGTTCGCAAAGACTACGTCGTCTCAACCAAAATATTCTGGGGTGGTAGCGGCCCTAACGATACCGGGCTCTCGCGCAAGCATGTGATAGAGGGTACCCGCGCCGCGCTTGAACGAATGCAGCTTGAGTATGTCGACCTTGTCTTTTGCCATCGGCCCGACTACGAAACCCCCATTGAGGAAACCGTTCGTGCCATGAGTCATGTCATTGACCGGGGTTGGGCTATGTACTGGGGAACCAGTGAATGGAGTGCGGAGCAGATCCGCCAGGCGTGGGAAGTGGCCATGCGACTGGGACTGAACCCGCCCACCATGGAACAGCCACAGTACAACATGTTTCACCGCGACCGCGTAGAAGTTGAGTATGCCCCACTCTATGACGACATTGGCCTGGGCACAACTATTTGGAGCCCCTTGGCATCTGGGGTGCTCACCGGTAAGTATGCGCAAGGCATTAAGGAAGGCCGTTTGGCCCTGCCAGGGTACGAGTGGTTGCGGGAGATGTACGAGAACGAGGAAGGCCGCCAAAGCATTAACAAGGTGGAAAAACTGCGGCCTATTGCAGCTGACCTGGACGCAAGTCTGGCACAGCTGGCTATTGCCTGGACGCTCAAGAACCCCCAGGTGAGTACCGTCATTACCGGCGCCTCCAAAGCCTCACAAGTGAGCGAGAACATGAAGGCGCTTGATATTATGCCCAAGCTCGATGCTGGCATTATGGACCGCATAGAAGAGGTGCTTGGCAACAAACCGGAAGAGCCGCGCAACTGGCGATAGACAGTGCTAAACAGTGATAACAGCGACGCTGAGGACTCGGCACATCCCACGTCTATGCGGTATGATAGCGGCGCGTGGCTAAAAAAGTAACATCAGTGATTATGGTGAGCGTTATCTTCTCGCTCACCATAACCGCATTCTTAATTCCAATCCTCATTGCAACACCGAACTCTTACCACTCGGGAGCTGTCACCCCGCGGGTCAGTAATGGGCGCATAGATGCCAGTGAATGGGACTTCAAAGCGCATGGGCTCATACCCCTGAACGGCGACTGGCGCTTCTTTCCCGACCAACTCCTGACTCCCGCGGATCTTCGAGTTTTGGAAGAGCAAGGGACAGATGCCGAGACACTGCGTATCCCGGCAGTTTTGCCTGCCTCGGACTATAGGGGCGGCACCCTTGTTACCACCGTTCTCCTTCCGCCGGGGCTGTCAACTGGGGCCGAAAGGCCGGGCCAAGCGGTACTGGGCCTGAAACTGCGGTACTTTTCCTCGGCAAACGCAGTCTGGATAGATGGGGTTCAGTACGCCGAGACCGGGCGTGTCTCCCTGGACCCAAGCGAGTACCAGGCGCGCTATGAGCCAGCCGAAATCTCCTTTGTTCCAGCTGGCGAAGAGGTAGAGCTTCTCATTCAGTTTTCCAACTTTCATCACCGCCGGATTCGGCTCAATGAGATTTTTCTGGGGCCCGCACGCATAGTCCAGAGCTACACGCAACATGGAATTCTTAAAGACGCTATCCTTCTTGGAAGCCTTATTCTGGTGGCCGTCTACTACGGCATTCTATTTCTTGTACAGCACAACGAACCAGCAAATATTCATCTGTCATTCATTGCGCTGCTCAGTGCAGCCCGCCTGAGTGTTGTGGGTGATCGCATACTCTTGCGAATTATTCCCGGGATCCCTGCAGAACTCATGATGAAAATAGGGTTTGCAGCCTCGGTGCTCATGCTTCCCTTGCTGGTTCTGTACGTGAAGGAGGTTACGCCTTCCCCCCGGCTTGAACTACCTGCAAAGCTTGCCAAATATGCAGCTATCATCACTGGCGCGCTAGTGGTACTCACCCCCCTCCGGGTGTATGACTTGGTCTTCGAGTACCTGCAAGTCCTCATCATTCTTGGTGGGATATATACGCTGTATGTGGTGCTCCGCGGTCCCTTACCAGCAACCACGCCTCGCAGCGGCCTTTTGGCCAGTGGTGGTGCCTTACTTCTGCTGGCCGGGGTCAACGATGTGCTGCGTGAGGCGAGTGTCATTCACACCCCGGAGCTGTTCTCTGCTGCTATGGTAGTCTTTCTGGTTCTTCAAGGCGTTCTGCTTGCGTGGCGCTATCACGAGACCTATCTCAAGGTGGAAAACCTCGCAGAAGAGAACTCACTCATGATTGCCGAAATTCGGGGCTTGAACCGCACACTGGAAGAGCGCATTCGGGCCCGCACGCAGGAGTTGGAGAACTCCAACGCCCGCCTTGAACAGCTGACCCGTATAGACCCACTTACCGGGCTTGCAAATCGGCGCGCGGTAGATGAACGCTACCAGCTGGAAAAGGCCCTGAGTCGGCGCGAGGGAACCTCACTTGCGGTGCTCATGATAGATATCGACGCCTTTAAGCCGTACAACGACAACTACGGACACCCGGCTGGGGACATCTGCTTGCAGCAGATCTCTGCAGTGATCCGTGGCTGCTGCTCTCGCGGTACCGACCTGGCCGCGCGTTATGGCGGGGAGGAGTTCATTGTTCTGCTGGCAAATACGACAACCGAGGGAGCACGCACGCTTGCTGAGAAAATTCGTACAGGAATAGAGGAACTTACACTACCGCATGAATACTCACCAACCGCGTCCTATGTCACGGTGAGCATTGGAGTCGCAGCCGGTGTTCCCGCCGAAGAGCCTGAAATGCGGCTTATTCACCAGGCCGACAAAGCACTCTACATGGCAAAGGCTGCTGGCAGAAACAGAACTCACGGCGAGGAATCTGCCCCAAACGCTTGACCCCATTTCGCAGTGTCGTTAAGGTTCCTGCATGCATGCTTTACCCTCCCGGCCCACCGCCCTTGTATTTGACTTTGACGGCACCATTGCCGACACTCGCGCAATTATTGTGGACTCATACCGAGAAGCCTTTGCCCGCGTAGGAATTGAGTGCCCAAGTGAACAAGAGATTGCCGCCACCATTGGAATTCCACTTGCCTCTGCCTTCCGGGAGCTCACCGGAGCGGACGACGCGCTTATAGATCGGGCCGTAGAAGCGTACCGCGATGTTTTCCGCCTTCGGGGTTACGAAAAGGTGGAGGCGTTTCCTGGAATGGTTCAGGTAGTGCGCGCCTGCCAAGCCGCCGGTTTCCGTATGGGTATTGCATCAAGTCGCAGCAATCAGTCATTGGGCGACATGGTGAAACACCTGGGTATTGCCGACTGCTTTGAGGTAGTTGCCTCACGCGAGGACGCTACCCAAGACAAACCGCATCCTGAACTCTTACTCTCGGTCATTTCGCGACTTGGCCTGGAACCGCGTCAGGTTCTCATGGTAGGGGACACTACCTTTGACATTGAGATGGGTCACGCCGCCGGTTGCCTCACCTGCGCAGTCACCTGGGGAAACCACAACAGCGCAAAGCTCCGGTCGGTGCACCCTACAGTCCTGGTAGACAATGCCGAGGATTTTGAACCTCTCCTGGGGCTTGGCCTGGGCCTACGGAACGACCTCGCCCGCTAACGAGTCGAAGTACTGCTAGGATAGCTGCTCAGGGTACCGCACAACATATTGCCCATGGTAGTTCAATGTATTACTATGGGCAGACTGTGAAACCTACACGACCTCTGTTGGCAGTCCTTGTGTTTGTGCTCCTGCTGGGTAGCCTTACTCAGGCACCGGCACAGCAGAATCCGTTCTTCAGTGCGCCTCGAGTCGAGTCCGGACCCGCTCCTGTTCCGGCGGAGTCCCCTGGGAGTTATGCACGGTTTCAGGTGCGGTTACGGGAGTATCAACGCGCGCTTCATGCCCAGCTTGCTGAACTCATGTCCGGTACTGAGGCCGGGGGAGCCTTGCCCGGCAGGTCGGTAGCGCTGATAGGCCTGGTAGCCTTTCTCTATGGCCTTGTCCATGCCGCCCTTCCCGGGCACAGAAAGATACTTCTGGCGTCCTACTTTGTTGCCGCCGACGCACCGTTGTGGCAGGCCCCAGCCGCGGGTGTTGGGGTTGCCGTTATCCATTCAGGAGCAGCAGGGGTGGTCGTTCTGGGTAGCTACTACCTTCTTCAGGGTTCACTCTCACTGGCGCTTGATCAGGCAACTGTGTATCTTCAGGGCATTACCGCCGTAATTGTTATGCTTATTGGTGTGGTGGTGCTCACGCTCAAAATTCGGGAGGTGCACAAGCTCCGCCAGGCCGTGCAGACGTCTGAGGCTTCCGACCCGGACAATGCCGCGGGTGAGGGAGAGCTTGAGCAGAGGCTTTTTCGCAGGCTGCGCACGCGGCTCGGACTGCTACCGGCAATTGTCCTTTCAGCCGTAATTCCCTGCCCCGGTTCTGCTATGATTCTCTTGTTTTCTCTCTCACTCGGAGTTCTTTGGCTTGGACTCATTGCTACCGCTGCATTCTCACTAGGAATGGCTATTACCCTCTCGCTTGTGTCGCTGGTTGCACTCCTGTCAAAACGAATGCTGACCGGAGTGCTGGACGGGCGGCTGGGTGAAGGGATTCACATTGGGCTTGAGAGCCTTGGCGGCCTGGCCATGATTACGGTCGGGCTGCTTGGATTTCTCACCGTTATATAAGCTCTTACTGCACCGGCTCAAAGCGCATAATACCGGAATCCGGGCCAAAGGACAGGTAGAACTCGCCATCTTGCAACACATACGAATGCGCGGCGTGAATAGCGTTGGTGTAGATCTCGTACAAACTGCCCGCTGGGCAGAGCGCCTTGGTTGAGGCTATGGGCCCAAGAAGCAGTTGTGAGTCGATATCGGCATAGCTACCGGACAAGCGATTGCAGTCGGCCCGGGCTGAGAAGCTCCCCTCGGAGGCAAACTGCGCGGTGTAGTGACTGGGAGTCTGCGGCACAAAAACCCGGTCGTTCATCATTTGGATTTCTACAAGCTGCCACTCGGTTCCAGAGATACTTGGTGTGGGCTCACGGTTGTAACGCTCAAGCTGTAAGCCTTCCTCTCCAAACCGCGCGCGGTCGTACTCGAGTGCCGTAAGCAGGGTGCCTGGCTGCCCAAGCTCACTGACACCAAAAACCACTCTCTCCGGCTGCTCATAGACCCGCTGACGACCTCTGGTTAAGATCAGTTCGAGCGTCGCTTCCGGCGGGGCGTCCGCAGCCAGGTCTACGACGCTCCAACTCCCAAGTTCAATCACCGGCATCTCGTTGTTCCGAAAGTCGGTGTGCAGTCGGGCCGTCCCGTCCGCGTACAGTACCAGAGTAATCTCCCGACCTGGGGAGGAAGCAGCCGGAACACGGGCGATGTAGGCCCCCACGAGCTCAGTTTGAAGCTCTTCTCGTGCAGGCTCACGTTCCGGCGGGCGAGTCTCGGGCGTTGGGCGCGCAGTGCTGGAAACAAGAGCGGACTGAAGCGCTGTGCATCCGCTGAGCAGCACAAGAGCGGCAGTTGTGAGGACAAGTACACGGTTCATGTCTGCAACTATAACTCGTTACTCAAGGAATTACTGATAGCACCTCAGCTGCCCCACAGTTCACGCAGGCGACGGTCGCGCCCACAGGCATTGCGGTAGAAGCGGTAGCGAATTGGGTTCTTCTGGTAGTAGTTCTGATGGTACTCCTCGGCCGGGTAAAAGGTAGTGAGCGGGCGTATACCCGTCTGTATCTCCTGTGACCCAAAACGTCCCGAGCGTATGAGCTCCTGCCTGCTTGCTTCGGCCAGGCGCCGCTCATTTTCATTTCCGTAGAAGATAGCACTGGTGTAGTGCTCACCGCGGTCGCAGAACTGTCCCTCACCATCGAGAGGGTCTATGTTTACCCAGAACACCTCAAGCAGTCGAGCATAGTCCACCACTGACGGGTCATAGGTGACCTGCACAACCTCAAGGTGTCCGGTACCGCCGGAAACAACCTGGTTGTAGGTGGGGTTCACCACATGGCCACCGGCAAAACCGGAGGTGGTTTCAAGCACCCCCTCAAGCGCGTCGTACGGTGGCTCCATGCACCAGAAGCAGCCGCCAGCAAACACCGCCGTGGCGGTAGTCCGCGCGGGCTGAGCCTGAAGCAGGCCAGCGCCCCCCACTGTCCACACCATGAACACCGCCAAAAACATGACCGTGTTGATATATCGATATTGAGACTTCATTCATTCCTCCCTATTGCCTGCGACCCTAGTGACGTGTTCCAACAACCGCGAACTCCGTCTCGGAAGCTTGTTGGTTGGTCATTCTGCGGGCAAAGACGTAGGTGGCCTCAAGCTTACAGTCATTGTCGTAGAAAAACACTGCGTTGTCCTCACGCCAGTAGTAGTGCTGGTTCTTGTCCAGAGCCAGGAAGGTATAGACCGCCCCGGGCGCACATGCTGCTATAGCCTCGTATATCTTCTCCAACAGCTCGGTAATCTGCTCAGGGTGTATATCCGAGGCAAGCACACTCACGGCTTGGCCTTGCATTTCTTCCAATGTCCGGCCAGAAAGCTCACAGTAGGCAGGATTTGCATCGGTCAGCATGCCGTCGCCATCAAATATCGCAATTCCGTCTCCGCTTTTCCGCATAATTGCCTGTACACGCTGATCTTGGTCAAGCAAGCGCCGCTGAAAAGCTCGGCGTTCAGTTACATCATGCTGTATAGACACAAAGTTGGTGAGCACGCCCGAGTCGTCATGAACCGGGTGAATGTACATGCGGATCCAGTACGGGGTTCCGTCCTTGCTATAGTTGAGGATCTCCCCTTCATAGGGCAGTTCTTGATCCAGCGCACTGCTTATTGTGGCCTTGAGCTCCAGATCTGGCTCAGCACCTTCCAGCAGATCCCCCGGGTTTTTCCCCAGAAACTCTTCCAGGCTGTACCCGCTCAAGGCTACCATGGCCTGGTTAACCCACAGAACCTTGCGCTGTGCGTCGGTAATAACGACAATATTGCCGTGACTGTCGGCAATTTTGGACAGCAAGCGCATGCGTTCCTGTGCTCGCCGGGTTGAGGTAATGTCCTCAAAGTTTACCAGCGCAATGGCCTCTCCATTCAGGCTCGTCACGGCTGTACTGTATTGGAAGTAGGCTGTCCGCGGGCCGGTAATGCCGTCTAACTCAAACTCTGTTTCCTGACGCACAACTGTTGCACCGGTACTCAAGGCCTGTCGAATATCTTGATAAAAGCGACAGTTGGCGCAGCGCACGGTCTCACCGCAGCGGTGGGGTTCAAACCGTTTGTTACGACATCCTAGAAAGTCACCGCACCGCGGCGTGCTGTTTTCCACAAACTTGCGCCCGGCAATTTCCTCGGCCGCGCGGTTTGCACCCACCACCACGAAATCAGCATTGACACCAATGATGCCTACCGGCGAGGCGTTCATAATCCTACGCAGGCTATCGCGCTCCTGGAGGAGTGTATGCTCGGCTTGCTCAAGCTGCCGTTTTGCCGCATGCAGCTTAAACGCCATGTTCATGGAGGCAAAGAGAACCGTTGGTGAGGAAGACTTAACTACATAGCCATACGAGGTTATTTTCTCTGTCTTTTCAACTATTTCAGGTTCGGTATGACTAGAGAGAAACAGTACCGGAAGGTCGCGCTCGGCCAGAATCTGCTCTGCAGCTGTGGTACCGTCTATGCCACTGCCTAGATCTATGTCCATGAGAACAATGTCATACCGGGCGTCTGTGCTCAGTGCTGCCTGCACCGCCTGCTCACCGCTACGGGCAGTGTGAACCTGGTATCCTGCCCTTTCAAGAAGCCGGGAATGGGTTAGCGCGACAATTGGTTCGTCTTCAACCAGGAGTACAAAAGCCTGCATTTCAAAAGTATATTAATTATTTCGTAAGGAACAACTTACAATTACGTTAATCCTGAGATTTTTTTCCTATATTTGCACCTCTTGAGACCAATACAGGAGGGGTGGAAAGAATGGGGTGGCTGATATAGGATAGAAGTACACATGCAAAAAGATGTGGACGGATATGAAGGATGTCAATAAAAGTACTTTTGGCCGATGACCACGTAGTCATGCGCCGTGGTTTGGCACTGCTCATAGGTAGAGAACCCGATGTTGCAGTGCTTGATATTTACATGCCGCTCACCGGTGGTATTGCCGATGCGACAGAGATCAAGTCAAATAACCCTGATATCGGCATTGTTATGCTCACCTTCCAGTCACAGTTCCTCCAGGAAAGTGTTTCATTCTTCCAGGTAGATACGAGAGTCCAGAATGATTGAGGAGGCCTCCTCGTGACTGCTACGTGGCGCACGGGAAACAGACACAGCTTCCGAGCCAGCAGTGGCCGAAGACCCAGCGGTGGCCGCAGCGATAGCTCCAGCCGCCGCTCGGGCCGCCGCCGCTCCAGCCAGCACCGCTCGGCACAACGGTATAGCTTAGAGCAGTTGCTCAAGCGCCAACCCAAAACGCTCAGCAAACACCAGGACTACGTCACGCTTCTGAGCTATCTTCAGCAAGAAGGGCCTCTCCAGCGCCTGCGCATGAGCCGTCGCTGTTACACCCTTCTTCACCATGTCCGCATTGCCGAGCACAATCTGCCACATCTCATGCGCACCTACCGGCTTCCAAGACATCCGTTTTTTGCGCTGTTCCTCCAGATCAAACGCGACTATCTCCACGAGCGTGAGCAAGCCCGACAGGCCCGTTTCCAGTACATTGTCAGCGAAATGCGCTCGCTCCCGGCGCCAGTTGTAGAGTTCACACGGTATTTGGGTTACTTGGAAAACTCCTACAACGCCGCCGGAGCGCATCCACTGTGGCAGGAACACCTGTTTCCCCGCAGCAAGAAGCGAGTACACGAATACCGCACCCTCAGCCCACACGACTGGTTGGGGGTTTTCCGAACGCATCTCGGCCGCCTTGAGCAGCGGTACCGTGCTTGCGGCGCCAGCACCACCGAGCTCCTTCTGGCAAGCTACGTACTTGAGTGCTTGCCGGACAGCTACCCGCCCGTGCGCCCGAGCACGGCGCTCATTAAGCGACGATATCGACATTTGAGCCTACGACATCACCCCGACCAGGGTGGAGACCCCCGCATGTTCGTTGAGCTTAAGCGAGCACGAGACCGCCTGTTGCATCAGCCTTAGTTACTGCAGGCCGGTGGCTGGCGGCCGTGGAGTAGCTTTGCGGTGAGGACGCTATTCCTGCTGAGCCGCGCGGTGGAGCAGGTACAGCTGCCGCGCTAGGGCCGCCGCAAGCAGCGGCGGAACCGCGTTGCCTATCTGGCGCGCAATCTCCACCTTGGTGCCGGTGAACCGGAAGCTGTCGGGGAATGACTGGAAGCGTGCGGCCTCGCGGTGGGTAATGGGGCGATGTTGTTCCGGGTGCAGGTAACGCCCCTTTTCTGGCTTGTAGAACTCGGTGCGAACAGTAAAGGCGGGGCGGTCCCACCACAGGCGGCCAAAGAGGTCGGTGCCGCCGGAGGTCTTGCGGATCCAGCAGTCGGGAGTAATTTCCGGCGCGGCGCGCTGCAGGTCCAGGCGGTTCATTCCCTGCTCGGGTATGGCGAGGTAGCGCGCCCGGCTCTTCTCGGTTGGGTTGCGCCCAAAATGCAGGTCAAGGGGCGGGGCGATGCTGCGAATCTCGGTGCCCACCGGCGGCGGCAGATCTGCAATAGCGTCGGCCACGGTGCGCCAGGGTTGCACCGTCGTTGGCGCGCCTGGTTTGCAGTGCGTCACTGGCGGCGGGAAAAACTCAGCAGGGTCGCTGTCCATGGAGCCTACAATGAAGGCACGTTTCCTGGTTTGTGGCACACCGTAGTCGGCCGCAACCAAGGCGCCTGACCACACCGTAAAGCCCATGGAGCTTGCCCTCGCACACAGCTCCTGGTGCTCACGCGACCCCAAGAGCTGCGGCACATTTTCCATGAGAAAGAGACGGGCACCGGAACGGCGCACCACCTCCATAAAGGGGATCCAGAGTTTCGAGCGTGGGTCGTCACCCCGCTGCTTGTTCAGCAAGCTAAACCCCTGGCAGGGCGGGCCGCCCATGACGACATCGACCTGAGGCACCGGAACGGAAGGGTCCTTGAGCAGATCCACAATATCCCCTGCCCGGCACACCGGCCCAAAGTTCAGGTTAAAGGTGTCTGCCGCGAACCCGTTAGAGTCGTTGGCCCACACCGTTTTGAAGGGCAGGCCGCTGAGCTGTTCAAAACCCACCGAGAGCCCACCGGCGCCGCAGAATAGGTCTATGGTTCGCACGAAGTCGGGCATTGCTGCATGGTGCGCTAAACGGACTGGGTGGTCAAGCTTGGTTCGCTGGTGAGTAGCTGTAGGAGCGCGTGCGCTTCATTCTCCATGCGGGTGATTAGGGGCGGTGTAGGTAGCCAAGGATATTCTCCATGAGGCGGTTCACCGCGGCGTAGCATTCCGGTGCAGCAGAGAGGATCTGGGCCTCGGACTGCACAAAGCGTGCCGGTACCAGCTCGTCGCGGCTGTTCTCCACAATGTCTTTGGCGGCTTGAGGTGTGGTCTCCAGGTGGAACTGCAAACCTATGACCGAAGGCCCCAGCTGAAAGGCCTGGTTTGTACAGGCCGTGCTCTCCGCAAGCAGGCGAGCTCCTGAGGGCAGGTCAAAGGTCTCACCGTGCCAGTGGAACACAAGCTCAGTTGCAGCAGGCCCTAGTGCCGACATCGCCCCATGATCCAGAATCTGAACTGGGAACCACCCAATTTCCTTCTCGCCATTTGGGTATACACGGGCCCCAAGCGCGGCGGCTATGAGCTGGGCGCCAAGACAAATTCCCAGGACTGACTTTCCAAGCCGAATGGCCTCCCCTATGAACTGCTTCTCCGCGGCAAGCCAGGGGTAGAGCTGCTCGTCATTCACGCTCATGGGCCCGCCCATAACTATGAGCAGGTCGATATCGGCCGGGCTCGGAAGCGGCTGCTGCTCAAAGAAGGCTGTGCGCGACAGCTCGTAGCCAGCGGCCGTGAGCCACGGCTCAATGCTCCCAAGGCCTTCAAACGGAACGTGTTGCAGATAGTGTGCGCGCATGTTTACACCCCTTGGGCGGCCGACTGCAGAAACCGGGCAATCCAACCCGCAACACGCGCGTGGTCGGTTGCCTGCGCCTCGGTTGCCTGCGCCTCGGTTGCCTGCGCCTCGGTTGCCTGCGACAGCGAGGCCAGGGCCGCCTTGGCCTGCTGCTCCGGGAACCTGTCCCATAGCTCGTGGATGAGCCGCTCGGTGAGCTGTGGCGTGAACTCCGGGTGTCCTTGTAGTGCAACTGCCTTGGGCCCAAGAGTAAAGCCCGCGTATGGGCAGATCTTGGTGGAGGCAAAAGCGGTGGCGGATTCAGGCAGGCTCGTCACCTGGTCTTGATGCATGTAGATCAGCGCCGCTGTGTTGAGTTCTTCTTCCGGCCCCATCCAGGAGTAGTGCCGAGATATAGCCGTCTCCATGACACCCAGGCCCCAGCCGACCGTTGCCTTCTCTACCGTCCCGCCCAGTGCGTGGGCCAGGAGCTGGTGCCCAAAGCAGATTCCAATTAGCGGGACTCCTGCTTCATATGCCCTGCGTGTGAACTCCGAAAGCTCATTTATCCACGGCAGCCCCTCGTAGACCCCGGCGTAGCTTCCGGTAATGAGGTATGCATCCCAGTCCTCAACCCCGGCAGGCAGCTGGCCCTGGTGGGCCTCAAAAGTAGTCAGCTGCATGGAGCGGCCCTCAGTATGCAGGGAGAGCAGTTTAGCGAAGAGCTCGGTGTAGCCGCCTGCGGCGGAAACGGGTGAGTCGGAAATGTACTCACATTCAAGTACAGCAATGTTCATGGGGCGATAGTATCGCAGTTTTTCAACCCGTGTCACGACGTCGTTTCGCGTAGAAGAAGAGTTGATTCAGTATACACACCTGTGTATACTTCCATGTGAGAGGTGACAAGCATGCTGACCACAAAAGTCTTTATGAGCGGACACAGTCAAGCCGTACGTTTGCCGAAGGAATACCAGGTTGACGACAAAGAACTGTTCGTTCAAAAAATTGGCAACACGCTGGTGCTTTTTCCAAAGGAAGACCCATGGGAAGCATTTGAACGAAGTCTATCTGAGTTTTCAGATGACTTTATGGCGGACGGCCGAAGTCAGCCGCCAGCCCAGGACCGAGAACCCTTCTAGTGTACCTGCTTGACACCAATATCTGCATATACATCATCAATCGATCTCCAATGAACGTTGTCAATAGAATCAAGTCGCTTAAACCGTCGCAAATTAAGCTGTCCTCGATATCACTCGGCGAACTGGAATACGGAATCTACAAAAGCAAAAACGTAGAGAAAAACAAGTCCGCATTGATTGACTTCGTATCTGCCTTCGATATTGTGAACTTTGATGACAGTGATGCAGTCGTTTTTGGCATGATACGGGCCGATCTTGAAATGCGTGGAGAGGTCATTGGCTCCTATGATATGCAAATTGCTGCACAAGCAGTCGCAAGGGAGTTGACCCTTGTGACCAACAATACCCGTGAGTTCGGGCGGGTTCAGCGCCTTAGGTTGGAAAACTGGGCATAGGAATGCGAAACCGCCATCTGTCGCATTTCTTCAAGACGAGAGCCTGAGTCCCGGTTCATACTGTGTGCATGAAAGCCAAACTAAAGTACGTGATTCTGTTTGTGGAAGATGTCGCCGCGACTAGGAAGTTCTATGCGGAAGCCTTTGATCTGTCTGGGGGTTTCATTCACAAGAGCGGTGACTATGGTGAGATGAAGACCGGTGAGACCACCCTGTCGTTCTCATCTCGAAAACTCATGGAGCAGCTTGGAAAGAACCCGGCCGTGGCGGACCCTGCCGCACCAAGCTTTGAGATTGCCTTTGAGGTGAATGATGTACCAGGAGTCCTTGCTCGTGCTCTGCGCGCCGGAGCACTTCGCTTGGGCTCACGCCAAACCACCGCTTAACGGCGCGTGACATGTGGGCCTGGTCGGAATAGCCCACTTGGTAGGCCAGCTCCACGGGGTCAATGCCGGAGACAAGTGCGCGCGCAGCTGCTCTGACCCGCGCCAGTTGAGACCAAAAAACCGGCGGCCTGCCGGTATACCGGAGCAGTAGACGCTCCAGAGTTCGCCGAGACACACCAAGGGAACCGGCGGTATTCTCTATACTCAGGCTCAGTTCGGCGACGGATAGCAGCGCTTCAGCAACCCGTGAGTCGCAGCTCACCGCGTCCAAAACTTTGGTAATAGTGAAGTCCGGATCCTCCCCGGGTTCGTGCGCCAGCTCATTAAGTGCCGCCTCTGGTAGTTCCGTACCGGGAGCAAACCTGTACCCCACCAACTCAGCACCCTGAGGTATGTGTGCGGTCATAAGGCCGTCTTGAAGGTGAGAGAGTGTCCATCTAGGCTTCTCACCCGGAATGCTCCAGTGAATGAGATCCTGGCAGCCGTCTGGGACAATGAAGCGGAGAGTGGCATCTGTAGATTTGTAGGTCCAACGTTCAAGTATCAGTCTGTCTGCTGATGAAGCCATGTCGTCTCCCAGATCAGTGTACTCCTGTCTCTTCAGCGTGTATACTACGGACATGGTCGAGGGAGTTGATCAGGAGTTTATCAATGCAATAGTCGCGGCGGAAATCCGTAGGAATGCGGAGCACCAGGCAGCCCTTGCGCAAAGGCGGCAAGCGCTTCGCGCAGAAGCACAATGTCTGGTGCCGGAACTTCTGAGCTGCGATCCTGGACTCACACGAATACGCCTCATTGGTTCAGTGCTGCCCAACAGAGCACTCCATTTGGATTCCGACCTAGACATAGCCGTAGAGGGAGCCACCCGGTTTTCTCAACTCCTTCGAATTGTTGAAGCTTCGGGCTGGCCGGTTGATCTGATTGAATGGGAAACGCTGCATCCAGCAATACAAGACGTCATTGCTCGGGATGCCGAGGTACTCTATGCTTCGAGATAGAAGTAGCTATAACCGGCTCATCACTGAACTTGGTGCGGATATCGAGATGTTGCAATCAGTACTGGCAACAAATCGCCGCGCTCAAGACAGGATTACTGCAGGTTCGAATGACGAGCTAGATTACGCGGCCCTGGCCTACACAATCCACAACATCTACGGAGTGATTGAGGGATACTGCCTGAGAGTTGCAAAGTTCTACGAGAATGGCCTGGATGGCGAGGCATGGCATTCCGACCTTTTGCGTAGAATGACCCTGTCAATTCCAAAGTTGCGCCCTGCCCTTCTCGACAAGGACCTTTGGTACCTCTTGGACGACCTCCGCGCGTTTCGGCACAAGTTTCGTCATCTTTACGCACGGCCACTTGAGGCCCAACGAGTCATGCTGGTTCAGCAACAGGTTGAAACCGCAGTAGAGGGGTTCGTAGCCGCACACATAACGTTTCAGGAAACGCTAAAGCTCATCTACGAGCAGCTGCCCTCTGACCAATGAGCGTGGAAGCATTCAATGTTGAGGATCATGGCGATATCGACATCACTGTCGGCCCGCCCGCACGCGCGACTTCAAACGGATACGGATTCTTGAAGCGGTGCAGTAGAAACAACGAACGTTAAAGAAGTTTCTCCAACACGGACTCGGCGGTTGCGTGGGGTTCTATGATCTCATCCAGTGCTGCTTGGAGTTTTGCCACTTCGCTGACCTCGCGGACCCGTTCGAGCTCCACTGAACTGACTGCGAACCTACGCTCAATCTGCCTAAGAAGCGCTTCCGCGAGACCCTCCGCCTTGCCTTGCACCTTGCCTTCGCGCCGTGCTTTCTCATTATATGAAATCATGCTG
>REEM01000057.1 GCA_007695055.1 Spirochaetaceae bacterium
TGATTATGGCAGGCTCATTGAGGCCCTTTCCTTTGAGGTCAGCACCGGTGCCGGTAGCATAGCGGTGCAGTCTGTGAGCCTTTCCGAGGCCACGGTGGCGGGGGACGGCAGTTCTGCGATATCGACATTTCGAGTGGGAGTTCAAGCCAGTCTCAGCGGTGAGCCTGGGCTGCTGCGTATACTGGTGCGCGAGAGTATAGCGGATCTGCGTGGAACCTCGGCTGTGGCGGACTTTGTGCGGCGGGTGAACTTCTAGGTGGGAAGGCTCAGCCTGCTCTGCATGCGACGGCCGCTTGCCTGCATAGCGGTTTGGGTGGCGCTTGGGGTGCTGAGCCTGCTCGCGGTACCTCGCCTTGCGGTTGAGGGCTTGCCGACCTTGCAGGTGCCGGTACTCAGAGTCATTACTCTGTATCCACAGACCCCTCCCGAGGCGGTGGAACGCGAGATCACTATTCCCTTGGAGAACGCGCTGAGTTCGGTTGCAGGGATAACCCGAATTGAGTCGGTAGCGAAACTGGGAATCACGCGCACCACGCTCCATCTGAGGATAGGAAGTAGTTCCTATAGGGCCGCCTTCCGGGTTCGGGAGCAAATAGACGCACTCTACCCAAGTTTCCCGCACGGTGCGGCCAAACCGGTTGTACTGAGTAGTGAGCTTTCCCGCCGACCTGCAGCGGTGCTTGGGGTGTTGCCGGACGGCGAACTCAGTTTTACCGAACTCTCAAGCATTACCCGCGACCAAGTTCTGCCGCTCCTTGCGGCCATGCCACAGTTTTCTCAGGTGCGTCTGCGAGCGTACCGCGAAAGTGAGCTGCATATACGACTGGTTGACCGCTTGCTTGGTGCCGCCGAGTTTGGCCCTGAGCAGATTGCAGACAGGGTGAACGGAGCGCTCAGGCCCTACGCCCTTGGCAGCATAGAGCAGGACGGGCGGCGGCACATGGTGCGGATAGCGCCTGAGGCAGACTCACCGGAGGCGCTCGCGTCACTGCCGGTGCAGGCCGCACTCGGACTTGGTCAGTTAGGTGTCGTGGAACTTGGTGAGACAGCACTCGACGAGTTCTTCCTGGTAGATGCCGAACCGGGACTGGGCATAGAGCTGTACGCCGCACCCGGCGTGGGTGAGATTCGGGCGGTCGCAGCGTTAATGAGCGAACTGCCTGCACTTGAGCAGCGTTTTGCCGGTCGACTGCAGCTGCGGGTGGTGGATGAGGCGGGGTCTGCGCTGTGGGGGGCTATTGTCTCGGTGGTGGCGGCATTGTGCATAGGCGTAGTGGTGGCCTTTTTGGTGCTGCTGCCAAGTTTCCGCAGGCCCGCCTTGGCCCTGTTGCCAGCAGCCGCGCTCCCGGCAACCTTGGTTGCGGTACTGCCGCTGCTTGAGGCGCTCGGTGTATCAATTAACCTCATTACCCTGTCGGGCTTTGTGGTAGGTCTCGGCATGGTGTTTGACAACGCAATTATGGTCACTGACAGGCTCATTAGCCTGCCAGGCTTCAGCCCCGAGGCTGGAGCAGAGGCCATAGCCGAGCTTGGTGCCGGGCTGTTTGCCGCAACGGCTACTACCATGATTGTGCTGCTGCCGGTGCTTGCGCTGCGCGGCACCCTTGGTCTCCTGTTTGGCGAGGCTGCGCTGGTCATGCTCTTGCTGCCACCTGCATCACTGCTGGCGGCCGTGACGCTTGTCCCGGCCCTGTACCTGCTGCTGCTGCGAAACAGCCCTGAGGTTCAGGTGCTTTCGCCGGTGGTGGTGCCGGTGGTGCTGCCGGTGAGCTTGCGCCTACCTGGTCGCTTAGCTGGCCGCTTGCCTGGTCGCTTGCCTGGTCGCTTGCCCGGCCGCTTGCCTGGTCGCTTGCCCGGCCGCCTACCCGCCTTCAGCAGGACTCGGGTACGACGAGTACATGGTGCAGTAGTTCTGCTTATAAGCAGTCTCGGTCTTGTTCTGGTAATGAGCCGAGTTCCGCGTGAAACCCTGCCGCAGAGTCCTGGACTGGGCTATGAGCTTCAGGTTCGCTTTCCGGCCGGAACAGGTGTGGAGCTCACGAGCTCGCGGCTGCAGCGACTGTATCGTCAATTCATTCTAAATCCGGAACTGGAACCACTGTACGCACGTGGTGGGGTTGGCAGCAAGGATACAGAGGCCCGAAGCGGAACGGTAGAGGCGCAGAACACGGCACGCTTACTCTTTCAGGCACGGCCGGACATAGATCTCGTGGGCCTTGAACGCAGTGTCCGTCTCAAGTTCCCAGACGCATATATAGAGGCCCGACCGCGACCGAATCAGGTGGCTGCCGCGCTTTCCTCACTAGGTGAGCATGCAGCCTTTCTCCAGGCTCAAACTCGTGAGGAGCTTGCGTGGGCTACATCGAGCCTTAGCTCCTTTGGCTTTGCTCAATCCGGGTTCACCACAGCCTCGCCAGGTGTAGAGTTGAGCCTCCAAGCCGCGGCCTTGAGCAACTCCGGAAGCTCGCCAGCACCGGTAATTGGAGCGCTCCAGTTCATTGGTGAGGGGCAGCACATTGCTGACATTCGCCTTAAGGGTCGGGAGCGCCCGGTGCGTGTATTCCTTGAGCCTGCAAGACTGTTGTCCGGTTCCGAAGCGTTTCAGACCACAATCAATAGGCTCGAGCTGCTTGAGTTGTTCCTATCGAGTGGCCCGCGCTCGCTCAATCTCCTTGGCAGCTTGGAGGCAGTAGAGTCGGCAGACGCCTTGTACCGCAGCAATCGCCAGCCTGCCCTCCCTGTTCCGCAACCAGTCATCCAAGAGCTTGAGCAACTGGAAGCTCCGGCGGGCACAGTGCTCTTTATGCCGGAGCGTGAGCATAGCGCAAGCACGGCCAGCGAGATTGGAGTTGCGGCAGCGGCCGCAATCCTGCTTATTCTCCTGCTGCTCAGCGCGGTATTTGAGTCCCCTCGCCAGGCGGTATTGGTACTGGGTGCGACAGTTCCGTGTGCGGCTGCTGCGCTAAGCGCTGTCTGGTTAGCTGGCGGTAGCATTAACTTAGGGGTCGGACTCGGGCTTATCATGCTGTTTGGAAATGCGGTGAACACAACCATTCTCCCTGCCGCGCTGCTGCAAAGAAGTGGCGGCAACCGCAGCCCTGCAGATGCAGTGCGCGAACTCGGTAGGGGCATTCTGTTTAGCACGCTGAGCACCGCGGCCGCGCTGCTGCCAGCCCTCGTCGCTGGCCTGCGCTTTCCGGGCATTCATTCCTACACCGCCCTACCCTTGTTCGCCGGCTTACTCATGGGAACCCCATTAAGCCTGTTGGTCTTTCTGGCCTTCTCAAAGCAGGTCTCGCCCACCACCGCTGATCTAACAACACAGGAGTGCACAGCTGAGTAGCACAGCAGAAACCGCAGGCCGCCCTTCACTTAGACTGATCTTTGGCACCGTGGCCGTGCTGGTGTTGCTCGCCGTCGCAAGCTTTGGAGCGGTCCTAGGTCCGTATAACTTTAACGGCGAGCAGAAACTTACCGTACTGGTAGAACACCCGGGCATTGAGGCGGGCGAGATTGAACGCAGCATTACCCTGGTCATTGAGAACGCGGCCGCAGGACTGGAGGGAGTAACAGAGATGCTGTCGCACAGTAGAGACGGCTCGGCTCAGGTTGAGTTGCGGTACCGGCCCGACCATGATCTGGAAACGGCCTATCTGCAGCTGCGCGACCTGGCAGAAGGCGTCGCTGGTGGCCTACCTTCGGGAAGCCGGACACCACAGATCCTACGGGCGGGCGGGAGTGAGATGCGCAGTCCGGTCTTCATTGTTGCCTTTCCCAACCCGGCGGATGCTGGTGCCTTAGCCGACGGAGCACTGGCTATCACTGACCTCAACAACGATGAGCTACGTTCCCGATACGCGGCCATTGAGCAGGTGGCTATAGTTGAGGTAGCAGGTCGAGAGCCGGAAGAAATTCTCATCCGTTACCGCACATCCGAGCTCAGTAACAACGAGATGTTTGGGGCAGCGGCCATGACTCAAGTTCTGCGTGACTTCTCACGCTCCTTGGCGGTTGACCTGGGGAGTGGGAACTCACTGGTGGTGGGGCAGCGCTATGACTCGGGGACCGCGGTCGACAGAACACCACTAGGTGACATTCACACCATAGGCAGACTCACCAGTGTTATAGCCCAGCCGCGCCGAGCCGAGCGAGTGACACAGCTGAACGGTAGTCGCGGAGCTCTGGTGTATGTGATGTCAACGGCGGACGCCGACCTGATCCGTCTCTCCAAGGAACTACGTGCCCTTGGAGAAGCGCTCCTCAAGGAGCAGAGACTCCGCGCGGACTCACCAGAGAGTGTTCCGGAGCCACTCGTCCTTTACGATCTTGGGGAGGAACTGCGCTTAACACTTTACGCCTTGGTGGCGCAGGTGCTGATAGGGGCAGGTGCGGTTGTGGTGCTGCTGGCGGTCTTTCTCCGTGCAGGAAGAAACACCTGGGTTGTAATTCCGGCAGTCGGCTTTGCCTGTCTGACCCCGGTTGCGCTGCTTTCGGTATTGGATATTGCCTTGGATGCAACCGTGCTGGGGGCGGTTGCCCTGGCGGCCGGACTGGCGGCCGACGGAAGCGCGGTGGTGCTGGAGTTTGAACTCAGAAAGGCCAAGGGAGCTCAGCAGCGTCCCTACACAACGGCGCTCTTCTTCTCCTTCCTTTCTACCGTTGTGGTTTTTCTGCCGCTCTACTACGCCGAGCCCGCCTTTCGCACTGCCTACGGTCCCTTTGCCCTTGCGCTCTGTAGCGGTTTGGCCGCGGCCACGCTCTACACCACCTGGATTATGCCAGAGACAGTGCGCGGTGCATCTACGGCACGGATAGCTACAGCCCGGCTCCCGTCGTTTTCACGGGCACTGCTTGGTCTGGAAGGTCACGTGAGACGACATCGACCTTTGGTCTTTGCCCTAAGTGGCCTTGTGCTTGTCGTAGCTGGCGCCCGGGTACTTAGTCTTGAGTACCGTACAGAGGAGCGGGTCGATGTCGGTGCCAGCACGGCCATTGTTGAGTTTGCAGCCGGAACTACGGTCGAGGCGGTAGTATCCCGTTCAGCGGAGTACGAGGCACGAGTGGTGCCAGGGAGAGATGCCGGGTTTCAGGTGCTCACGCGTAGCGAAGCTGGCCGACTGCGCATGGATTTCATTGGTGTTGATGATACAGCGGCAGCACAGCTCAAAGCGGCCTTGGAGTCCGAGACACGCGAGGGTGAGACCCTGTACTTCCCCGGTGAGCTTAACTCCCACGCCGGGTTCGAGATACGCGTAACAGGGCCTGAGCGGACGCAGCTGCATGACATTATTCGGCGAGTTGCCGGGCGCTTGTCGCTGGAGCCGGAGACCGAGGCGCTGTACTTCAGGTTCCGTGAGGCAGCGCCGGTCATTGAGATTGAGCCACTGCCGCCTGCCATGCGGGCCGCTGGACTTGAAAGCAGAGAGCTGGCCTCACAGATTCACCATGCACTGGGCACCGGTATTGCTGGCAAATGGTATAACCATGCGGGGGAACGCGACATCCGTATACAGGCCGCGGCCGTGCCCGCAAGCATTCAGGAGCTCCGCAACTTTCCCATCTCCACGCCAACCGGAGGAGTGGTCGATATCGGTTCCGTGGCGGAGATTCGAGCCGTGACTGGTGTGGACACAATGCGCCGGAGGAACAGGCTACCAACCTTGAGCCTGACGGTGCTCGGAAATGATTTCCGCGCACCGCAACTCCGCGAGATGCTGGGCGGCGTACCCCGCGGCGCTGGCTACTTTATAGATGTCGAGCCTGTAAGTGCCGAGTCCAAGGCTCCCATTGCTATGGCAGGCGCCGCAGTAGCGCTGGTCTTCTTGGTGGTTCTCATGGCATGCAACCGCCCCGGCGCGGCGGCATGGGCCTCGGCACCAGCACCGGTGTGCCTTCTGCTGAGCCTGGGTGTGCTCTCTTTGACGCGGGGCGGAGGAAGTATTGGTTTACAGTCGCTACTTGCAGTCGTGCTTGGGTTAGGTATCTCCGTGAACTTCAGTCTCTTGTACCTACTCACGCTACTGGCAAGGAGTTTCAAGGTGCCACTGTCAGCAACGGAACTGCTGGACGTGAAGTCGCATGTCTATAGGGCATGCATTCCGGCAACACTGACCACCGTGGTTGGAGTCATTCCGGCAATGCTTGGTCTGGGCGGGTCGGACATGCTCCGCTCGCTCTCTATTGGTATTTGCGTCTCTGCAGTGGTCTCACTGCTCATTCTGCCGGTCTGGGCAGGACTCTTTGACCCCGGCATGCACACAAGGAGGACATGGTGAGTACCATGGAGATAGCTTCACAGGATCCCATCTTGGAGGAGGCCGAACGCAGTTTTGGACTGAGTTATCTGTTTCCGTATCAACGGCTGGTAATCTCCAATGTGTTGGAGGCAATGGCCAACCCGGAGGCTCTTGGCCGCAGGCAGCTGGTCATACTTCCGACCGGTGCCGGAAAGTCGTTATGCTTCCAACTGCCAGCAGTCATGATCAAGGAGATGACCGTGGTCATTTTTCCCCTGCTCTCGCTCATGGCAGACCAAGAGCGCCGCATGCAGGAGGGGGGCATCCGCTGCCGGGTGCTTCGTGGCGGGCAGAGCGCCGAGGAGCGCACAGAGATTTGGAAGGAGGCCGATGCTGGAGCCTTACGCATACTGCTCACCAACCCCGAGACCGCCTCGGGGCCGGAAGTCCTTAAGCGGCTTTCCGCTTTACCCATTGGACATATCGTCATTGATGAGTCGCACTGTGTTGCCGAGTGGGGTGAGACCTTTAGACCCAGCTACCTCAAGTTAAAAGAGGTTGTCGCGGCCCTGCCCGCCGCGGTGGTAACGGCCTTCACCGCCACCGCCTCCCCGCCCATCCTTGCCAAAATTACCGAGCACGTCTTCGGCTCGGCGGCCGCCCACCTCATTGTAGGCAACCCCGACCGAAGCAACCTGCGTTACAGCGTCCTGCCCACCCTGTCCAAGGACGCCACCCTCATCTCGCTGCTGTCACCGCACCCGCCCGGCGCCCCCGCCGACCTCTGTCCGCCCAGCGCTTCCGGCGAACTCCGCCCGCCCAGCGCCCCCGCCGACCTATGTCCGCCCGGCCTGCAGCGGCCAGCCCTCATCTTCTGCGCCACGCGCAAACGAGCAGAGAACACAGCCATGCTGTTGCGGGAACGCCTGGGTGAGGACGAGATCCGCTACTACCACGCCGGCCTCTCCCGCGAGGAGAAAAAGCGCATTGAGGACTGGTTCTTCCAGTCCCCTAACGGCATACTTGCATCTACAACTGCTTACGGAATGGGCGTGGATAAGGCAAATATTCGCAGCGTGCTGCACCGTGATGTCTCACCCTCCATAGAGAGTTACCTGCAGGAGTCGGGCCGAGCCGGACGCGACCGCGAGCCAGCCGAGGCGGTGCTGCTCTTCTCACCAAGCGACACCGCGCCGCGCGGCGCACCGAACAGCGCGAACAGCCCGACCACGGCCAATGCCGAACCACCCGACTACACCGAGCAGCGGCGGCTCGCCATGCTGGCGTATGCAGCCGGGAGCGACTGTCGTCGCGAGCACTTGCTCCGACTTTTGGGGCATGAACTTGAGTTTTGCAACGGGTGTGATGTTTGTAGGGGGACTGCGGTTCATGAGGCGCCGGAGCTGCCGGTACTGTTGCGCTTTGTTGCACGTAATGCGCGAGCGCTTACCTTAGACGAGGCGGTAGCGACCGCCAGCGGTGAGCGCAGCCATTTTGTATTCTCGCGTGGACTGCATCTGCGCCGTGACTACGGCTGCCTGAGCACCATGCACCCGGACGAAGTCCGGGACTGTTTCACGGTGCTGGAGAACGGCGGGCTACTTGCCCGCCCAGGCCGCTCACTCTTTCCCCGGCGCCTGCGGCTCACCGCTGCGGGCCGCGCGCGCTTGCGCTTGAGCCCTGCGGGCCGCGCGCGCTTGCGTCTCACTCACATAAGTCAGCGGCAGTCACGCACACGCCGCACAGGTGAGCCCGCCGCCTAACCCGCCGTCTCCTGAAGACCAGCCAGCCGCAAAAGCCCTTCAAGGGTGAGATCCGGCTCTAGGTGGTCTATCTCGGGAACCTCAGCGGTTATGACCTGCGAGTAGCCGCCGGTGGACAGTACCAGAACCTTGGCCGCGCCTGCCGAGCGTTCGGCTAGTTCGGCCTTGATCCGGTGAATCATGCTTTGCACCAGTCCGGCATAGCCGTAGACCACGCCCGACTGTATTGAGTGAATGCTGTTGGTGCCTATGACGCTGGGGGGTGGTTCCAGTGCAATGTGGGGCAACTGCGCGGTGTTGGCAAACAGTGCTTCCATAGCGCTCTTAATTCCCGGGGCAATGGCGACGCCCAAAACATCGCCAGAGGCAGTCACGGTGGTAAAGGTGAGCGCAGTCCCAAAATCAATAACAATGCAGTCATAGCCCTTGTCTCCGTAGCGGTGGTGGGCGGCCACCGCATCGGCAAGGAGATCTATACCCAGCTCGCGCGGGTTGTCAATGCAAATAGCAAGCCCGCTGAGAAGCCCCGGCCGTAGCACAATAGGTGCCGTGGTGCAGATGGCCTCAACAGCTCGGGCAAGGGGCTCGGTGAGGTCGGGAACTACACTCCCAATAACCACCCGGCTGACCCCGTCAGGGTCAATCCCCTTGCCTGCCAGAATGCCACGCAGGACTGCCTCATACTCGTCTGCGGTTTGCTCTACCGCGGTACGCAGCCGAAAGCGGGCAATAAGCTTCTCTCCGTCAAAGACTCCACAGGCGATGTTGGAGTTACCAAGGTCTACAACCAGCGTCATGCAGTTCTCCGTGTTGTGAGCACCTAGTTAGGAACAGCCGGTGGTAGAGCCGCAGGTGTTGCATTTCATGCAGGTGCCGTTGCGCACCAGCGTAAAGTTGCCACAGGTTGGGCAGGCATCACCCTCAAAACCTTGCAGACGAGCATTCGAACGAGCCTGATCTGCGGTAGGCACTCCGGCCCGCGGCCGAGCAGCAGATGAAGACTCGGACTTAGAGCTGGCAGGTGTCCTAAAGCCAATGCTGTGCTGTGGCCGCTCGGACTCACCGCCGTCTCGTGCAGGTGCTGCGCCGGGGTCTACCCGGGGAGCAGAGCCCGCTGCAGTGTCTGCGGCTTCCTCGGCACGCGGTGCCGCCTGCCGCTCACTGTCGCTCCTGAAGCTGGTCTCGGTTGGCCGAAGGTCGTCCGGGGAAACCTGAACCAGGTCGGTGCGTCCGAGATAGGTCAAGGCCAACTCACGAAAGATGAAGTCCAGAACGCTGGTTGCCATCTTAATGTTGTCATGACCGCGCACAATGCCGTTGGGTTCAAAGCGAGTGAAGGTGAAGGCGTCCACATACTCCTCAAGCGGAACCCCGTACTGCATGCCCAAAGAAACCGCAATAGCAAAGCTGTTCATGAGCGAGCGAAAGGCCGCACCCTCCTTATGCATGTCAAGGAAGATCTCCCCGAGGCGGCCATCGCTGTACTCACCGGTGCGCAGAAAGAGACTGTGTCCACCGATTTTTGCTTTCTGTGTGTATCCTTTGCGGCGAGACGGCAGGGCCTCGCGCTTGTTGTTGGGTTTGCTGCGTTCCGGTGCGCCGGGAGTTGGTCGTCCCGGAACTGCCGGGCTCCCTGAGGCGGCCTGCTGTGCATGGGCCTGCTGCTTTGCCGAACTCTGCTGGGCAGGGGCCGATGTCGTCGCCGGGGCCGATGTAGTCGCCGGGGCCGATGCAGACGCGGCAGCCGGAGCTGCACCGCCAGCGCCGATCTCAAGCGCTGCATCCATAGCCGCGCTGATTTCCTCAATGCGCTTCTCGGACTCCATGAGGGTGCGAGCAATGCTGTCGTTTCCGTTGGTAAAACTGGAAAGCGGCTGACTCAGCTTTGAGCCGTCCCGGTAGAGTGCGAGCGCCTTGAGCATGCGGCGCCAGGAAACCATGTAGGCACCCTTGACGTCCTCAACGGTTGCGTCATTGGGCATGTTAATGGTCTTGCTAATTGCACCAGAGACAAAGGGCTGCGCTGCGGCCATCATACCTACATGCGCCTGCCAGGCAATGCTCCGCGTTCCGCGTCGACCTGAGGGGTTGGCGGTGTCAAACACCGGCAGGTGTTCTTCCTTGAGATGTGGTGCGCCTTCCAAGCCCATGGTGCCGCAGGCGTAGATCTCTGCTTCTTCGATCTCGGTTGGTGAGAAGCCAAGCTGCTTAAGTAGACTAAAGCCAGGCAGGCTCCAGGTTGCCTCGGGAACACCTACCGTGGTCTGCAGGAACTCGGCATCAAAGAGCCAGGGGCCAAAGGCTCCCTCAAGCGAGAAGGCGCTGCGCAGAGCACCGCGAACTTTCTGGAGCTCGGTGTCTCCAAAACCCTTGCGACGCAGATCCTGCTCGGATATGGCGGGCGCCCCTTCCAGGGTACCATGGCCAATGCAGTACTTAATGATCTCATCTATCTGTTGCTCGTCATAGCCGAGTTTGCTCAGAGCCGGAGGAATAGAGCCGTTAATAATCTTGAAGTACCCACCCCCTGCAAGCTTCTTGAACTTCACCAGCCCGTAGTCGGGTTCAATGCCGGTGGTATCACAGTCCATGACAAGACCTATGGTACCGGTCGGTGCAATTGCAGTTGCTTGCGCGTTGCGATATCCGTGCTGCTGACCAAGTTCAAGGGCCTGGTCCCAGCACTCACGAGCGGCACCAAGCAAGCTCGGCGGACAGTGCTCAACACTAATGGGCTCTGGTACAACCGACAGGCCTTCGTACTCGGTCTTGTCTGCGGCATAGGCTGCCCGGCGGTGGTTGCGAATGACGCGGAGCATATGCTCCTTGTTTGCGGCGTAACGTGGGAAGGGCCCAACGGTCTGTGCAATCTTGGCCGAGGCGGCGTAGCTCTCTCCGGTGAGTATTGCAGAAAGAGCGGCTGTGACGGCTCGTCCTTCATCGGAGTCATATGCATAGCCCATGACCATAAGCAGGGTGCCAATGTTCGCATAACCAAGCCCCAGGGTGCGGAAGTCGTAACTCTTGCGTGCCACCTCTTTGCTGGGGAACTGGGCCATGGCAACACTTATTTCAAGGATCTGGGTCCAGATGCGAATGGCGTGTCTGTAGGACTCAATGTCAAACTCACCTGTCGCCTGATTGTAGAAGGTCATTACATTGAGGGAGGCCAGGTTACAGGCGGTGTCGTCAAGGAACATGTACTCGGAACAGGGGTTCGATGCCCGGATCTCTCCGTCTGCAGGACAGGTGTGCCATTCGTTAATGGTGCTGTGATACTGAATGCCGGGGTCGGCACAGGACCATGCCGCGCGTGCAATTTTATCCCACAGATGCCGGGCCTTGATCTTCTTCCAGTAACTGCCGTCTGTACGCGCGGTCAGCTCCCACTCCCCGTCGTCGAGCACCGCCTGCATGAAGCGGGCCGAGAGGCGTATTGAGTTGTTTGAACTCTGTCCACTGACGGTGATGTAGGCCTCGTCGTCCCACTCTGTGCTGAACTGTTGCAGTTCGGCCGGGAGCTCACCCTGACGAGCAAGTTGAAGGAGCTGATACAGGAATGGAGAGGGAACGCGAGAGGCTACGGCGCGCTCAATGCTTGCACGCAGAGCCGGGTTGCGGTCTGGGTCCGTGCGGTCTGCATCTGGCCCTTTGAAGCCCTCTACTGCGGACAGAATGCGCTTAGCCTCGCGACTAATGACGCTACTGCCGGCAGCGAGACTCGCAACCTTGTACTCCTCATTCATTTTCCAGTCAATGTACTGTTCAATGTCCGGATGATCGGCGTCGAGGGTTACCATTTTTGCCGCGCGCCGGGTTGTGCCACCACTCTTAATTGCCCCGGCCGAACGGTCGGCAATCTTGAGGAAGGAAAGAAGCCCAGAACTGACGCCACCCCCGGAGAGAGGTTCGGCCGACCCGCGAATGCGGGAGAAGTTACTTCCGGTTCCAGACCCGTACTTGAACAGCCGGGCCTCACGAGAAACCAGATCAATAATACCACCGTCGTTTACTAGATCGTCCTCAACATTCAAGATGAAACACGCATGCGGTTGCGGCCGCTCATATGCGCTCTTGGACTTCTCCACCCTTCCGGTTTCCGGGTTCACAAAGTAGTGCCCTTGTGGAGGCCCTTCAATACCGTACACAGCGTGCAGGCCGGTGTTGAACCACTGCGGGGAGTTGGGTGCGGCCATCTGGTGAGCCAGCATGTAACAGGTTTCGTCGTAGAAGGCTTGAGCGTCGTCCTCGGACTCGAAGTAGCCGCCACGCCTCCCCCACTCGGTCCAGGTATAGGCTAAGCGATGAAAAACCTGACGGGCATCGGATTCGCTACCGGTGCTGCCGTCTTCTTTCGGAACACCAGCCTTCCGGAAATACTTCTGAGCAAGGATATCGGTAGCAATCTGTGACCAGGAGTCCGGCACAATGACATCTTCCTGATGGAAAATGCTCTTGCCGTTGGGGTTACGAATCTCGGAGGTGCGGGATACCCAGGTTATGCCCTCGTATGGGCCTGATTCTCGTGTGGTAAACTTTCTTTCAATTTTCATATTCCCCTCCCGGACTATGTTATATATGGTGGATATTAGGCTTGAGAGCCCATAATACCCATATATATGGTGTCCGTAAAGAGAATTTCGGTCTACTTAGCCAGGAATCTTAATTTTTTTTGGGTGCCGAATCTTGGTGCTATTTCATGCGCGCGACTGAGCACATGTGCTCAGTCGGCCAGGCGGCGCAGGCGCAAAACGTCACCACCACGGAATCCGCTGTTCCACCACAGCACTCTGTTCAAGTCATGTGCCGGTCGCGAAAACATATCTGGTTTGTTCCGGAGCAGTTCGTTAACCCATGCCGCGTCCTCGGGTTGGGCTTCTCGCAATCGCCAGACCCAGGTATTCGTGAAATAGGTGGTAGCTCGTTCCGGCTCCTGTTGCAAAAGATAAGCCTGAAACTCGTTTACCATGAGGTACTCGTCCTCCGGGTCAAAGTCCCGAAATTGAAAGAAGCTTCGCCAGAACCTGCGTTCCTCGGCAGTCAAGGCGTTCCAGTAGCTGAAACTGTAGTCGCGGAACTCTTCTTCCATATAGAACAGCCCGTGCATGGCCTCATGCGTCAGGAAGACCCGTCGCAGATGCGGTAACTCCCGGGAGAAGGATATCACCCCACCCGGCCCCGCAGCGTAGCTTCCGTCCGAGGCACGAAGTATCACTCCGCGTTCGAGCATAAGACTACGAAGGAGTTCTTCCTCGGGGTTCAAGGGAAAGTTTTGCGATGTTGCCGCATTGAAGAAATCTGCCAGACCGCTTCCGGAGTAGTTGTGGGCATTCCAGCCGTGTTTGCCCTCTAGTTCGGCGTTTGTAAGTAGTGTGCCGCGAAACTCATCCTTCTCTACAAAAAAGGCCAGTCGCTTGAAGAATGCACTCTGATGCGCCAAACGATTGAAGTCTATGACGTAGATCTCGGGGTAAGCACTCCAGGAGAAGAACTCAAACTCCGCCCGTCGCCAGCGACGCTGGGGGTAGTCAAGAATCTGCCCTAAGTCAGCAGGAATGGGTTCGGCACTGTCGGGCCGCGACAACTCAAGGGGCAGAGCAATGAGTTCAGCAGAGAGGAAACGGAACTCGGCCTCGGAGTTGGTGATACGTACCTCTTGTACCGGCTCACTCAGGTCATGCAGATGCAAATGCACCGTGTTCCGTCCGGGGTTGAACCCGAGCACGTAGCGAACGACTTCCGAAGCGCCTCTCAGTTCCACCTGCGCAGCATGCACGACAGGCTTGGCATCTGGCGTCTCAAGTTCGGGTGGTCTCCTGTAGTCGTACTCGAAGCGCAGCACTGGCGCCGACTGATCCATATCCAGCTCGGCGACTACGGGTCGAAGGTCAAACTGCAGTTCGGTTCGGAGCGCAGGCTCTTCAGCCGCGGCTTCGGGAGCTGGGGCTGGGGCCTCGGTTGAACTCTCGTCCGTCGAGGCTTCGGGCGCTGGGGCCGAGGCTTCGGGCGCTGGGGAGTCACAGGAATTCAGAATGAGAAGGAGCAGAACAGAGATACACAGCGTAGCACCCACCAGGATACGAGGGAATGAGCGAAGATTTTTCACTACTATAGACCTATAACGCCATTGCTGCTTTGGCCATGAGCTCGGCGAGTTCATAGGTGCGCATAGGAGTAAAGCGGGGATCCCTGCGCAGAAAGGTGTCAAAACGGCCGCCGAACGCGTCGGGCTTATTGGGCAGCTCCAGAACCTCTTGTTCCATAAGTCGAGCCGAGGGTTCAAAACGCCGGTTCACCGCAAAGAGCACTGCGCAGTAGTTACGAATGAACCCGGCACAGGACACCAGGTAAAAGAGGTTCTCTTCTCTGACCGCCGCAGCGTGAAGATCACTCAGAAAATGCTCCATCCGCGACTGGGCAGCGTTTCGGACTCTATCCCAGAACTCCTCACTCAAATCTCCGAGTCTGCCGCGAACCTGTTCCAGCCAGTCAGACTTGCTGAACAGTACCTGGCAGTGTTGCAGCCGGTAGAAGACATAGGTGCCGGTATCGCGTTGCGCACCCTGCGGCTCAAAAGCAGCCGACACTAACTCGCCGTAGCGGTCAATATCTTTGTACTCAAGACGTACTGGAACTCCGTCCAACAGGAACCGGTCTTTGGGATGCACTTCCTGCGACTCAAAAGCCCCGGCGTTCTCCAGGGCTTCGCGTCGTTGGTCCAGGGTGGGAAGCTGCCCACGGTAGAACACATCAATGCTGACAAAAAAATAGGGATCGTAGAAGTCCTCGCCGGACTCAAGAATCGTTATGGTATCTACACAGTCCCAGGTCGCGAGAATTCTGGCTACATCATCAACGGTTCTTCTTACTCTAGGGGTCATGTTCTGCCTTTCTTCGTTCCGATTTCTTCAGTATCATATCACCGAGGACGCCGTGAACACAACCGAGTTCCAAGCACTGATGAATGAAAATCTCACCCGACCGGAGAAAGCTCTCGTCGTTCGGGCTATTGTTCCACCTGGGAATATCGAGTCAGAACTTGAGCGCTATCAGGCACAACTCTTTGCCGTCACTGGCGACCCGACGCTCCGTTATCTTAGCCCCTTTGTTCCGCTGCAGCACCTCGCAGCGCCAGGAGACACAGAGCAAGGCGCCGATCCAGTACGACTCGAGATGCACGGTGCGGTCAGCTACCTCGCACCTTCTGCAGAAGTGAACCGACATCCACTGGGTATCCTCTACCTCCCGGCATCACTCCGGCACAGCGAGGGGCAAGAGACAGAAACAGTCCTCGTGCTTGGTATATCGACCCTCAGCTCCGAAGGCCTTAAACCGGAGATTGA
>REEM01000054.1 GCA_007695055.1 Spirochaetaceae bacterium
GCGGCGAGCTTTTTCTGGCTCGTCTGACAGGAAGAGAGCGCGAGGGAGCTCCGGCAAACCCACGAGGAGCATCACGCCGTGACGGCTAATCTATTGCGGCTCGTTATGGAACGCCGGGCGGTGTTTCTGTTGCTGGTCTGTGTACTCGCTGTGGTCGGGCTAGGCGCAGCGTTCTTGCTTCCCATTCAACTCTATCCGCAAACGCAACGCCCCCGAGTTCTGGTTCGCATACCCCACGCCGGATACTCGGCAATTGACTTCTCACGCCGCTTTGGTGAGGACATTGAGGCCCGCTTTCTTTCCATTGACGGTGTGGACTCGCTCTCGGTCGAGTATCAGAACGACCGCAGTGATTTTCGCATTACCTTTGATTGGCAAACCGACAGCGAAGAAGCCCGAGCGAGCGTGGACTCGGCAACAAGCGCCGTATCGGCACTTCTACCCGCGGATCTGCGTGACGACTACCTCGTGCGCTTTTTTGCTGGTGAAAACGCTGGTTTTCTCCTGGTCGGTCTACGTTCGCCCTCGCTGGGACCGGAGCGGCTACACCGCATGCTGTTGGACGGTGTCGCGAGCGAGCTTAATCTTGTGAAGGACGCTGAAGAGGTCGAGATCTTCAATATTGAGGATCTTGACGTGTCTATTGAGCTTCGTCCTTACGCAATGCTTGACTATGGTCTGGGTATGCGCGATGTCGAAGATGCTTTGCGTGGAGCCCAACTCCCAGAGCCGGTCGGGAGCATTGAGGACAACGGTCGAAGCTTTGCGGTGCGTTATCGTCGTGGTGTAGACTCCATATTCGAGATTGGAGACATAATCATTGACAGTCCCGGAAATCTGCAGATTCGCCTGCAAGATATCGCAGACGTGTCGTTCTCTTATACACTGCCGTCCAGCATCCTGGTGGTTGAAGGTGAACCCGCGGTGCGGATTAACGCCACCCCCTTAGAAGGCGGGAACGTTCGTGAAATGTCTCAGGACATTCTGCGCATTCTTGAGCAGGCACGCCTTGATGGGCGGTTGCCAGCCGACACCGAACTTCAGTTTTATGTAGACCCTGCAGACTACATCAACCGTTCTATCCGTAATGTTGTGGTGGCGGCTGCCCTTGGTGCTTTTCTGGCTATGTTCATTGTGTTCCTTACGCTTGGGGAACTGCGGAATACGCTGCTCATTGGCATTTCGCTGCCAGCAACTATGGTCTTGTCCTTTATCCTCATGTACGTCTTTGAGTTGAGCCTGAACCTTATTTCACTTGGAGGCATTGCCCTTGCGGTAGGAATGGTGGTCGACTCCTCTATTGTGGTAATGGAGAACATCCACCGGCGGTATCAAGAAGAGCGAGATATACCGGACAACTCTACGCTTAAGCGTGTCGTACTCGAGGCGGTAGACGAGGTGCGCATACCCATGATCACCTCAACGCTCACCACCATTCTTGTTTTCTTGCCGATTGCCTTCACCGCGCCTTTGACCAACGCGATCCTTGGTGATCAAGCCGCAGCAGTGATATTTGCACTGGTATTCGCGCTGCTTCTGGCTCTCAGTTTAATTCCAGTTCTGGCCTCGCTTATGTACCGGCCCAAGTCTGAGCTCGCACAAGACCGGGCAGCATCAGCGTTCAGCAGGTTCTCGGCCCGGAGTATGGAGCTGCTCATCCTAGCCTACAGAGGAACTCTGTCGCGGATACTTCGGCGTAAGCTGACGGCGGCGTTGGTGGTGTGCGGCGCCTTTGCTCTGCTTGCCGTGACGGTGTTGAACATTATGCCACGAATTCCACGCGAGATTATTTCACCTCCGTTGAGTGATCGCGTGATTGTGTTCTTCCGTAGCAACGAGCTCACCGACCGCGTGCGAATTGTTGAGGAGATTGTTCCTCAGATGGAGACGGTTGTCCGTGAGACAGCTGGCGAGGATGTTGAAGAGATTTATGCTTTGGTGACCGGCGGTTTCAACATCATGTTTATTAACCTTCGCAGCACAGATGTAGCCGACAAGGTACTAGCAGATCTCCAGCAGGAGTTCGTCTCGGACAATGTCTTCACCTATAACGTGCAAATGTGGGATCCAGCCGAGTTACCTCTGCCACGCACGAACGACCTACAGATCCGTGTGCGCGGGGATGATGAGCTTGAGGCTGTTGTTTTGCTGGAACAGGTACGAGACCTCGTCAGCAACACACAGCTGTATGCTCGCGTGAATACCGCTCCCCCAACCGGACTGAGTGATGAACTCAATATGCGAATTCGTCGTGAAGTTATGGATGCTTTCCCTGAGTACAGTAGCACCGCTTTGGTTGACATGGTACGGCGCATTCTGCGCGGCACCACCCCGGTGGAGTTTGAGGTAGATCTTCAGGAAGTTCGGGTGTCGGCGGTATTCCCAGACTCGGCCATCCAAGGGCGCGAGCGACTTGAGAACTTCCTGATCAGTACGAGGAATGGAGTGGTCCCGCTGAAGCACTTCTTTGACTTCTCCGAGGAACAGGGAGTTGCAGGAATTGCTGCAGAAGATGGTGAGCAGGTGTTCCGTTTATTCGCACAGATGCCGCGTGGAAGTTCCAACGCTGAAAGGGAGTCTGCGGAGCGCGAGATTCGCACTCTCCTGGAGTCGCGCATTGATGTGCCACCCGGCGGATCAATCTTCTTTGAGGATGCTCAGACGGAACTTGACGAGGCCATACGCTCCTTGTTTGTAGCGCTGGGTGCATCCATTGTGCTGATCTACCTTGTGGTCGCGTTTCAATTCAACTCGCTGTGGATACCCTTTGTCATTCTTGTTACGGTTCCCTTGGGCTTTATCGGCGTACTGCTGAGTCTATTCATCTTCAACTCCACCCTTAGCCTCAACTCCTTGTTGGGAACAATTCTGCTCGGTGGTGTCGTGGTGAACAACGCCATTCTCATGATTGATTTCTATCGTCGCCATCAGGGAGAGGGTCGCAGCAACACCGAAGCGCTCGTCAATGCAGCAGCGTTGCGCTTTCCGCCAATACTCATCACCATGCTCACAACGATTCTGGGCATGCTGCCTTTGGCTATTGGTCTGGGCGAGGGAAGTAACATTGTGCAGCCGCTCGGCATTGCGGTTTCGGGAGGACTACTCGTCTCAACGCTTTTCACCCTCTACGTCATCCCCTCTATTCTTCGTTTGGTTGAAGCATAACTACAGCCCCGCCACGCCCGGTACCTCAGGCTCCTGGGCAGGATGCGCGCTCCGTAGTGAGGGATACTTGAGGTACGGCAGGATCGCGTCGTTCTTGAGACCGCCAACGCCGTCATAGGTGATACTCAGTACCGGCACACCGGTGGTCTCCTTGATCTTGTGCGACATCGCCTCGGTCACGAGGCCCGCACAACAAAAGCCCGGATTCAGCTGCACGAACAGGGCCAGGTCAGGGTGCTGGCGACTCACGTACCAGGCCTTCAAGAGATTGTCCTGCGACTCCCCCTCATGATCCATTGAGACACCATACGGGGAAAGCAACTCACCGGCGTCCTCGCTGAAGCGCGCTTGGGGCTCGCCAATCACCGCTTCAAAATGCCGGTAGTACCAGCGTTCCAGCAGAGCCAAGGCGCTCATCATGGGCTTGAGCGCGAGCAGACGCCCGAGATTCCCGTTGTGAAGCCAGCGTCGGAAGTAGGTGTCGACCGTCATTCGCGTGAACTCGTGGAAGGGCATGGTCACTACCTCTCCCCCGTTCCGCTCTATGTAGCCAATGACGTCCTGATTAAAGACCGGGTTGTCGCGCACGTAGACATCGCCAAAGAGCGCAACCTTAGGTCGGCGCACCTCGTGGTGGTAAGAGATAGAGGAAACGCGTTCCATGATCTCGCGCACGAGCTCGGTCTTGTTCCTTCCGTCTCCTTCAAAGGCCGCTGCCAGTGCAGAAAGGGCCCAGTCCACCGCTGCGTCGGTGGTACCTGGCTCAGTTTCGTAGGGACGAATACGGCACGCAATGCGACGAATAAGCCCTGAAAACATGTAGGCCAGATAGGCGTTGGCTGTGATGAGCGGAGAGAGTTCGATGTAGCTCATTTGGCCCAGATAGACCTTGGCCTGCTCCATTCCATTGCCATAGCGATGGAGGATCTCCTGAATGTGATGCGCAAAGAGTTTAATGTTGCAACTGAAGCCAGCCGACGGAACCCACAAGAGCGCATCCTCCGGGGCAATGCCTTCCGCCTCAAGCGTGTCGGCAAAGCCTTCAACCAGGGCATTCATGGGTATGCACTGCCCGTTGTTCCAACGCAGGCTGCGCCGAATGCTACCGGCCGTCTCACGCATGAGCACGCACCGATACCCGTGTCCTTTCAGAATAGCTGCAATCAATGGGAGAGCGTAATCGTCCCAGTTCGGCAGGACAAGGGTCTTGTCCTTACTCAGGTCGCGCAGATAGCGGGGATTGATCCCGGCGTATGCCTGCGCGTCCAGGCTGGGAGCAGCCTGCGGCGCCGCCTGCCTGCTCCCAGCCAGCTGCGCGCCAGGCCTGCGCTGAAGCTCCATCATCTGATGATTACGAAATGCGCGCACCGCGGCCTCAATTCGTGTTTCATAACCCACCGCCGAGTCATGCTCATCTAGCTCCAGGATCAAGTACGGCTTGTCGTGGGCGTCGAGAATGCGCCGAAGGTACTCCACAATAAAGGAGTCCGGGCCACACTTGAAGGAGGTGAGGAGCACCGGGTAGAGCCCTGGAGTTCGGGCAGCCACCTCGGCCACCTCAAGGATCTGTGCGCCGTAGCTCCAGTTGATCTCAGACAGCAGCGGGGCGATTGCCTTTACCTCATCCGGGTCGTAGGGAATCATGTCCTGATAGAAGTTACGTATACCGAGCTTCCCAAAAAGCCGCGGAATGCCTTTGTTCAACTCGGGTTGCAGAACGGTATAGGGACGACCAAGCAGCACCACATCCGGTGCCTCGCTACTCCATTGCGACTGCTCATGATACAGCTGGCGCAGCGCCTGGGCACGCGCTACCTTCAACTCCTCAGCCCTTTCAAGCGCCGCCACAATGCGTGCGAACCCGGGACGGTCTGGCCCAAGCACCGCGAATGCCTGGTACAGTTCAGCCGCCGAGTGCAAATGAAAGCGCCGCGAGGCCGCAACCGGAGCAATGATCCTGTCCGACTCAACCGCCTGCTGTACCAGGCTGGCCGCAAACTGCGAGTAGTAGCAGAACTTGCGAGACGCTCCGTTGTGTTCGCGGTCCGGTTTGCGCTCAAGATAGCTTGGAAGAAACACGTACTCAGCCTCTTCCAGCAGCGACGCCACCCTGCCATGCACAGCGCCAATGGGGGCACAGAACTCAGCTCCGCTCAGAAGCTTACCTCGTCGTATGTCCTGCTTACGGGCCTTGGCCGAACCACAACTGGTTCGCATACCCAACGCCTTGAAGAAGGCCTGCCAGTACAACCTGTCCTCACTCATGTAGAGCGATGTCGGCAGCCCAATGACCGGGCCGCGTTGCGTGGAGGGCTGCACCGCGGCAGCGGCTTGGCGCTCGGCGCCGGCAGCGGCCTCCGAACCGGCCCCGGCCCCCGACGGGCCCACGGCATTCGACTCAGCCCCAGCGGCAGGCAGTTCCCGCAGCAGCCTCTGCTCAATTACGTCCCGCTCGCGAATCAGGTCAAATCCGGAAACGTTGTCCGACACGTAGCCTTCGCTGTCGTAGTCGCGCCCGCAGAGGAAGCCAAAGGCGGTGCTGCGCCCCTGCACCTCGGCCACGCTGAGCTTGCAGTGATTGGCGCACACCGAACAGACCTCGCGGCGAACTGGCACATGCAGATCCGCCAGCGACAGACCCACGAATCTATCCGAGACCACCGCTTGGTCGCGCAGAACCAAGGCCGCCCCAAGAGCGCCTGTCAGGTGACAGAACGGCGACACCAGGATTGGCCTACCAAGCCGTTGCTCAAAGGCGGCGACCAGGGTGCGGTTCTTAGCAGTAGCCCCCTGGAAAAACACCACCGACCCAATGCTGTTCTCGACAGCGACCTTCTGGAGGTAGTTCTCCCGCACCGCATGCAGAGCTGCCGCCAGAACCTCTTGTGTACTATGCCCCTCGGCAAGCAGGTGGTTTATGTCGCGTTCCATGAACACCGTGCAGCGATCACTCACCTGAGGGGCGGCAACACCTTCCGCAAGCTCGGCGTACTCATTAATTCCCACGCCAAGACGCTTGGCCTGCTCCTCAATAAAACTACCGGTACCCGCAGCGCACACACTATTCATAATTGAGAGCGTCACACGTCCCTTGCTGAGCGTTGTGAACTTGGCATCCTGCCCGCCAATTTCGAGAATGGTATCAACTTCCGGGTTGAGCTCGTAGGCGGCCCGGGCGTGGGCGCTAATCTCATCCAGCACCTCGTCTGCCTGAATGATACCACCTATGAACTTCCGCCCGGATCCGGTTGTTGCGCTGCCCTGAATAGCAAGCTCGGCCCCTTCACGCTCAGCCGCTCCCCGCACTGCTTCAAATACCGCCTGAACCGCCTCAAGCGGCCGCCCAGCGGTACGGGTGTAGAAACCACCGTAGACGCTGCCTGCAAGATCGGTCACCACCGCCTTGGTGCTCGTAGAACCAATATCAATTCCTATGTAGGCATCCAGGCTCGCACCCCAGGGTCTATACAGATCAACCTCAACCACAGGCTGTCCCGGACGCCCGGCTATGGCCTGCTCGTAGCTCGCGTAGGCAGTGAAATCCGGATACTTGGACAGGTGGAGCTCCAATGGCGGATAGAACTTAGTGCGGTCAATGTGCTCGGCACGGTAGCGTGCACTCAGGCTGTCGGTCACGTCTTCGGCTGCTGAGTCAGCCACAGCGACAGCCACACCAGAATGGGGCATGTCGATATCGGACTCCGGCAGCATCTCAAGCAAACTGAGTGCAGCCCCAAGAGCCCCCTGAACCGGGCCGTAGCGGTCTACAACAATCTCTTGCGGCACCAGCTCCGCTACCTCGCGGACAACCGCCGCGTTGCAGGACACACCTCCAGTGAAAAGAATAGACCCCTCTAGATCGTCATCCTTGAACAGGGTGTCGACAAGATTGCGTGCCAGTCCGCGGCACAGCCCATGCGCAACTGCTGGCAAACTGTAGCCTTCCTGCTGGGCATGAATGAGGTCGGTCTTGGCAAATACCGCACAGCGTGTCGCCACCAGCGGAGGAGGGTCGATATTGGCACAGGCTACCGAACTCAACTCGGCGCTGTCGGCCATGTTCAGCCGCCCTGCCTGCTGATCCAGAAAGCCACCGGTTCCTGCCGCGCAGGAGCTATTGGTGCGAACGCTCTCGTAGCGCCCGTCAGCATCTAGCCGGATGAGCGAGAAAAACTCAGCCCCAACCTGTAGCACAGCCCGAACCTCGGGGTAGTGTTCCTTCGCGGCGCGGATTGCCGCAAGTCGTGAGTCAAGGTGAAGCTCGTGTCTCAGTGTCTGCTCGGCGCGACCACTGACGGCCAGCTGCAGCCTCCCCTTCCTTTGAGGAAGCCCAAACTCACGGTCAAGGCGCGCCAGCGTCTTGGGGATATCACCACCATGCGGCTGGTAGAACTGTCGCAGAAGACTGCCGTCACCGGCAATCTCCACCGCAGCAAGCGCCACAGATCCGATATCGACACCAAGAACTCTCTCGTCTTTCCGCATGAGTCTGCCTTGTCCTGATTCAGGGTACCGTAAGGGAAAAATATATCGAAGCCAAGTGCTAAAGACAAGACATAACGGAGCTTTCTTATTTTGTAAACTGGCAAGTAGAAAGGATCTCTGCAGCGAATGCCGCCGCAGAGATCCCAGAAAAGTGGGTTTGCCCGATCCGGGGCTACCCGGCTTAGAGCGTCTCGCTAATGACGTAGAGATAGCCGTTAGATACCTCTATAGCTTCAAGCACGGCGACGGATCCGTTCAGTAGAATGCTCTCATCGTCCCGTTCCACCGAAACCTGCTCGCCGTCCGAGGTTGCAAACCAGTCAATCCACTCGACCGAGGTCGTAGAGGCCAGGCCGCTCGCGCTGTGACGATTAAACAACTCCGCGATCTCGCCCTCGGATAGCTCATCAACTGCAACATCCTCAAGGACGTCGTCATGCGGTGCAAAGATTGCAAGAGACCTGTCCTCGTTAACAGCGTCACCGTCATACTCTGTCAGGATTTCGTGAAAACGGCTCAGGTCATCGTGAGACGCTACAGCGTCCATGATCCCCTCATCCTCGGAATGCATTTCCAGAACCTCAGACTGGGCGGCCAACGGGGCTATCGCCAAAACGCCAATCAGACCAACAAAAAACAACTGCTTAGTTTTCATATGAATACCTCCTCATGCAGTTTCTGTGACCAACGCTAACGGGCGGATGTCATGCATTCGTCCAGGGCGTGTCAAGATTCTGTGAAAACCACAGTACCGACTCCCGGAGTCTTTAGGTCCAACCATGAGGATGGTGAGCGCGCCGAGATAACCGATGAACGAGCGCTCCGCGTAGCATGAAGAAGGTAAGGAGCGGCGGCCCGTGAGCATTCCTCCCAGGCCGTCCTCGACCTTACTGCTCTTTGTGGGGCGTGCGCTTAGCTCTGGCCGAGTCGGGCAGGAAGAAGACGCGGTCAGATGTGCTTAGATTGATCAGCCCTGCGCGGCTATAGAACTTCAGTTTGTCATGGGTATCGGCGATGTCGAGGTTGCGCATGTGGAGTTGTCCAATGCGGTCTTCAGGTTCAAACGGTGCCTCGCCTGCCTCCAACGCCGGGCCGAACTCCGCCGGAGACCTTTCCATAGTGAGACGTTGCGGTTGGTAGGTCAGGTTGGGGCTCTCGGTGTCCAGGATGGAGTAGTCATCACCGCGCCTAAGCTCAAGCGTGACGGAGCCGGTGACTACGCGTCCCACCCACTTCTGGAGACTCTCGCGGATCATGAGCGACTGTGGGTCAAACCAACGTCCCTCGTAGAGGAAACGTCCTAGCTGGCGCCCCATGTTGAAGTAGTTGTCCAGCGTGTGCTCGTTGTGGATACCCGACAAGAGTCGTTCGTAGGCAATATGCAGGAGCGCCATGCCGGGCGCTTCGTAAATACCACGGCTCTTGGCCTCTATAATGCGGTTTTCAATCTGGTCCGCCATTCCGAGCCCGTGGCGGCCGCCAATGCGGTTGGCCTCAAGCACCAGGTCCACAGGGTCAAGTTCAACACCGTTTATTGCAACCGGGACACCGTCGGAGAAGGCTACTGTAACCTCTTCACGGCCTATTTCAACTGCATCGTCCCAGAACTTCACACCCATGATCGGCTCAACAATGTGCATGCTGGTATTGAGGAACTCAAGGTGTTTGGCCTCGTGCGTCGCGCCCCAGATATTCGCGTCGGTGGAGTACGCCTTTTCCGAGGGCATCTTGTAGGAAAACCCGCGCGCCTCAAGCCACGCGCTGATCTCGGACCTTCCGCCTAACTCCCGTACGAAGTCTTGATCCAGCCAGGGTTTGTAGATCTTCAGACGCGGATTAGCGAGCAACCCGTAGCGGTAAAAGCGCTCAATGTCGTTGCCCTTGTAAGTGGACCCGTCGCCCCAAATACCTACTCCGTCCTCGTCCATGGCGCGCACGAGGAGAGTGCCGGTTACCGCCCGTCCAAGCGGCGTGGTGTTGTAGTACTTCCTGCCAGCAGAAACGATATGAAACGCGCCGCACATGAGCGCCGCTAAGCCTTCGGACACCAGTTCCTCGCGGCAATCTATCAGTCGCGCAACCTCGGCCCCGTATTCCTTGGCCTTTCCGGGAATGCTTTCCAGGTCAGTCTCGTCCGGCTGCCCAAGATCCGCTGTGTAGGCGTAGGGAAAGGCTCCCCGCTCCTTCATCCACCCCACGGCAACCGAGGTATCCAGCCCACCCGAAAACGCAATGCCAATCTTCGCATCCTTTGGAAGCGATTTAAGTATCATGCTCATGCGCGCTACGGTATCATGCAGGACGCTTGGCTTGCAAGAAAGGGCGCTCGGTGCTCGCAGCCCGCGCGATCACCGCAGACGCCCGAGGCGTTCATCAATCAGCTTCATCCATGCCTGAGCTGGCGGTACATCCACCGGCGCCCGTTCAATCACCGCAGCAAGTTGGTCGCGGCGGGCGAGAACGCTGTCAATCAGGCCGATCACTGCCTTCTCAGGTAAGCCAACCTTCACACCAAAGTTCTCGAAGTCGCGGCGCGCGAGCCGGTGCTTTTTACCGTTCAGAGGGAGTGCAGTGTCGTCCGGATCATCTGGAATCACAAGCGCGGTAGGTACCAGATCGTAGGCTGGTGCCAGAATCCAAAGGTCCTCGGGACAATAGAGCGAGAAGTTCTTGAGGTGCATGTCGGCGTTTCCGACCACAAAACAGAATACCAGCAGAAGAAAGTACTCCGAGAGATCCAGGCCGGGTCGCGACGAATAGCCTGCAATGACTTTCGCGATCTGCTCATACGATCCACGATACTTGTCCTCGGCAAGCCGCAGCGAGAGCTGGCAGAGATCCTCCATTGGCACGCAGGAGGGCTTTGCCCTACGTCGGTCAACCCGGCGGGTGATGTAGGCCACGGACCTATCCGAAAGTGTGATCAGACCGTGTGGAACCGTGGTAACTCCCACCACCTCCGCCATACACATTGCCAGGTGCTCAAGCTCCGGCAGGTGGGGATAGTCCGGGGACGGCGGCTTGAGGATGTACCCTGCAGGATATCCTGCCAGCGTCAGGCGGGTGTTCTGCCCCTCACGGGAAAGGTGGATCGGGAGCTTCCGCTGAACGCCCGGAACCGTTCGACCACCCGAGACCACCTGTCGTGCAAGCTCCTCAAGCGCCGCATTGCTGATCTCAAGATGCGGAAGCTCCGGCGTTCCAAAGAACCCGCGACTGCATCGCGAATGCCAGGTACCCGGTGCGCTGCCGGGAGGTAGTTCGCCGTTGCAGAAGAAACACCTCATTCTGCCTTCATCTCCACGGCGCGGATACTCACAGCCCCAATGGGATCTCTGCACGCAGCGAGCAGGAGACCCATTCTGTCTCGTGAATCGACCTTCCAGGTTTTCGCCGTTACCGACAACAACCAGCCTTCAGGAATGAGTCCGTCAAAGAACGGAAACATCGTTTGAGATGTATATGGTTCCGGGCGCAACGGAAGTGTGAGACTCACCGGCTGCGCATTGGGAGAGTTGAGCCAGGCATGATCATAGGCAAACTCGTAGCCTGTGTCGGTCTCGCGGATCTCGCCCGCAAGATCATTGTTCCAGTAGACGTAGCCCCGGCGATTCATTCAGAAGTCCGGCCGGGCACGGCATGATGGCCAAACATGTGAAGTGCCTGATTCACCTTGTCCAGACGCACCGTCTCCTTGCCTTGCTCAAGGTCCCGCACAAAGCGGAGCCCTAGTCCGGAACGCAGCGCAAACTCCCGCTGAGATAACCCGGCTGCGCGCCGCTGCGTCTTGAGAAAACTGCCGATGGGGTTCTTGGCATCCATGGTGTGATACTATACCTGATCGGGGATGAATTCAAGAAAAACGACGCAATTATACCCGATCTCGCCTATTTCGGCGAAAAATAACTGGAATATACCCGATCAGGGCGATTTCGAGAGAAGTGTTCCGCAACCGTCCAGGGTGAAGTTGATACTGACGGTAAATAATCCCATTGAGTTTCGTGCGTGGCTCCCCAACTATGTCGGAAGAGATGTGTAGATCCGAAACCCGTCTCTGTGATCGCCTGTGGACACTGCTACTCGAGCGCTCACGCAAAGCCGATGCAGAATAATGGGACACGTTGGCCGGGCTCAAAGCCGACCCCTGAGCGCTGCTCGCCGTCAAACAGCACCACTTTGCGATCGTACTCCAGACCCTTGAACTGTGAACGACCTTTGCCACGCCCCCCGATCTCCACCACCGTACCCTGTAGATCGGTTGAACTATCGCCTGAAAGGAGGAAGTCCGGAGTCTTGGACCCCCGGGTAGATTTCGCGTAATGAAAGCTGCATCCGTGCTGATGCATGGCAAGGGCGAAAAACTCCTCTCGCAGTGCCCCAATTGCTTGATCAAACTCTTGGTGGAGCAAACGGTACGGAAGCTGTAGCAACACCTTAGGTTCCTTGAGCACGTTGGTTCCTGCCGGGAAAACACGAGTTACAATGAAGCTACGCTCGAGCCAGGATAGATACTGCTCGGCTTTATATACGGTGATACCAAGGTTGCGTGCGAGGGTTGTATAGTTGATTCCATCAACCGCAGAACGCCCGATGAAACGCACAGCCCGTCTAAGGTGCTCGAGATCCGCTACCGTGACAGTGGGTTCTACTGCGGGAATGTCACGATTGATCACTGTCTCAACGATGTTGCCAAACAGCGGAAGTCCGGCCCCAGGTTCTAACAGAAACGGATGCAGTCCACCACGAAGGTAGTCGTGAAACCGCGCACCCACCCGGAGATAGTTCGACGAAATTGGACCCGTAAGGCAGTCCTCTAAGGACAGTGCCTCAAGCTCTATTCCCTCGACAAAGCGCAGGTACTCTCGGTACGAGAACGGATTCAACCGATAGGTCATGACCCTGCGCGAAAGGTCCCAGCGAGTTTGGTCCAATGCAAGCGCAACCGAACTACTAAACCAAAGCCGCACCGCAAGAAAATCATATATTGTTTTCAGGTGCGCGGCAAAATTCGGCACGAAATGAATCTCGTCGATGAAGTAGTTCCGGATGCCAAACTGTGAGGAAAGAAGCTTCACCAGCTCATATAGATCGACACCCGGATCAAGCGTGTCGGCCGACAGATAGACAGCATCTTCGCAATGAACACGCATCTGTCTCAGTAGAATGGTTTTTCCCGCACCACGCGGTCCCACAAGCGCAATGAACGGCCGCCCGACGGTAGCGGACACCTTGTCAAAGGCGAATCGATGAGTAGGAAACTCCCGAGCCGTTGCCTGAGCCGCGCGATCTAGTGCCAGGATTCTGTCGATATCCACTCACCAAGTATGCGTCTATACCTACATCTTGTCAAATGATTTGATAAAACAGCATACATTCTGTCAAATGGTTAATCACAATGCAGTTTTAGATTCTGAGGCAGGTTATGCCTTAACGCGTAGAACGGTTTCTCCGACTCATCCGGTGTGCCGGTAGCTCCCTCAAGTTGACTGGAAGAAATGGTTTCTTCCTGTACGGAAGGAATCAAGTAGGTATTCTTCATCTACACGTTGAGAATAGGATGGCACGCGCCGATATCTCTCCGCCCGTAACCGCAATCTCCGATGCAACCTGCACGCCCTCGGCAATGAGACCGTGCACGGTAAACTCCCATCGCCCGGCGGCCCTTCACTTCCAATCCTCAAGCCGCAAACCGTCAATCCGCTCGAACTCAGCGGTGTTATTCGTGACAAGAATGAGTTTCTTCGTGAGCGCTTGTGCGGCTATGAGCAAATCCATAGGGCCAATGAGCAGACCTCTGTCTTTCAAGCTCTTACGGATTTTTCCATATTGTTCGGCATCTGTATCATCGAAATCAAGCAGTTGAAAAGGCGCAAGGAACTCCAGAAGCGAAATGCGATTTTTTTCCGGATACAGACTGTTGTACACACCAAACTGGAGTTCTGCCACCGTGATGTTTGAGATGAACAGTGGCTGGCCAATAACGGCCTTCAAATTCTCAAGTACGTGTGGTGGTTTTCTATTCTTCAAAAAGATACAGATATTTGTATCAAGCAGATACACCTATAGTCCTTCCCTTTCCTGCATCTTCCCCTGATCTCGACCTTCTGCCATGAAGTCGTCAGTAAAGCCATTTAAGCCGTGGAGAAATGTCTCCCACAGCTTATCCTTCGGGAAAAGCACTACTGAATCCCCGACCTTCTGTATGTACACATCATCACCTGAAAACTGAAACTCTTTCGGAAGCCGCACTGCCTGGCTTCGTCCGTTCTGGAATACTTTTGCCGTCTGCATTATGTCACCTCATCAAGAAGTATACATCATGATATATATCATTTCAATCTCTCCGGTACCGCCCCCACCACCTCAACAACCTCACACCCATTGGCCTCCGCCAGGCCCCGGATGCCGCCGCTCAGTGCCGCTTCCAGCCGCTCATCCAGCTTCACCTGTGGCTCAAGGAACAGGCCGCGTAGCTCAAAGGTGCCGGTGGCGCGGACGGCCTTGGCGTCCATGCGGCCTATGAGTTCATCACCCCAGAGGATGGGCAGGCAGTAGTAGCCGTAGCGGCGCTTGGCTTCCGGTACGTAGCACTCAATCTGGTACTCAAAGTCAAACAGGTCGGAGGTGCGCTTGCGGTCTATTACTGCGTGGTCAAAGGGTGAGAGAAAGCGGATCTCTTTGGGGGGCAGGCGTGACGGGAGCTCGTCGAGCGCGCCGGGAAGGGTGTACCAGGTTTGCCCGCCTGACCGCAGCGGTTCAAGTTGTCCCTCGGCAACAAGGTGCTTGATTGAGGCAAGGAGACCGGCTCGCAGCGGCTGCTTCACAAACTGGGCTACCGTGCGGCAGGCGGTGGTGATGTTGGCGGCGGTTGCTATTCCGTAGCCCCGAACCACGCGCAGCACCAGGAAGCGGTACCACTCATCCAGCGAGGGCGTGCTGATGTCGATATCGCCCGGAAGTACATTCTCGGTAAGATTAAAAACCTTCTGGAAACCTTCACGGTGGGCAATCATGAGCTGGCCGGAGAGGAACAGGTGCTCAAGGGTCTCTTTGGCGGGCTTCCATTCCCACCAACCGCCCGATGTGTGTCCCTCCGGCGGCTTGAAGTCCTTGGACTGCAGCGGGCCCTCACTCCTAATGCGGTCAATGACCTCGGCCGCGAGTTTTGTGTCCAGATCCGCCTCCCGGGAGTGGCGGAAACCCTCCATCATGGGGAGGTAGAAGCGATACTCATCAAGCGGCAGGTAAGCCGCCGCGTGTGACCAGTACTCAAACACCCGCTTGTCCCGCCGCACGAGCTGGTCCAGCATCTGTTCGGTGTAGTTGGGCACCCGGGTCTTGAGCACATGGTGGTGCGCCCGGTCCAGTACCGATATCGTGTCAATTTGCACATAGCCCAGCTGCTTGATTGCGCGGGCCACCGCGTTCTTGCCGCGTCCAAAGCTTGCGGTCTTCAGCAGCCCTTGCCTGTGCAGACCTAGCCTGCGTGCCTCAGGTATGGAAATCTCTCTCATTGGAGTCTCTTCTCGAGTCATTGCTCATGGAATGCGGGCACTCA
>REEM01000053.1 GCA_007695055.1 Spirochaetaceae bacterium
GGGCGTCGACGTCGTCACGGCCGTTGTACACGTACACGGAGGCGCGCGTGGTCGCTATGATCTGCTGCTGGAGACCGCCTTGCTTGTTAAGCAGTCAGGTGCGGTAATGTTGCGAGGTGGGGCCTTTAAGCCACGCACCTCACCCTATGCTTTTCAGGGGCTCGGCGAAGAAGGGCTCCGGCATCTGCGTGATGTTAGTGACTTGACCGGGCTACCGGTGGTTACCGAGATTGTGTCACCTTCGCACGTGGAAATGATGTGTGACTACATTGATGTATTTCAAATTGGCGCACGGAACATGCAGAACTTTGAGTTACTTAAGGCGGTTGGCCCCTCAGGTAAGGCGGTCATGCTCAAGCGCGGGCTTTCGGCCACCATTGAGGAATGGCTCATGGCTGCTGAGTATCTACTGGCCCATGGTGCCGAGGATGTCATTCTCTGTGAACGCGGCATCCGCACCTTTGAGACCTACACACGTAACAGTCTTGATATTTCCTCTATCCCGGTGGTGAAGAAGCTGAGTCACCTCCCGGTGATTGTAGATCCAAGTCACGCTACAGGAATACGAAACAAGGTGCCACCAGTGGCGCTGGCAGCAATAGCAGCCGGTGCGGACGGACTGATAATTGAGGTGCATCCGCGACCCGAGAAGGCGCTTTCGGACGGCCCCCAGTCATTGTATCCAGAGCAGTTTGAGAAGCTCATGCGGGACATTCAAGCTATGTCTCCGGTGCTGGAGAAAGAGGTAACCAAACTGCCGGATGGCTCGGAACCGCGCACGGTTTTCCCAACTATCGACACCAGCGGATCAGGAGCTGAACCAGGGAATGTTGAGGTTGCCTTCCAGGGCGAGTTGGGTGCCTACAGTGAGATTGCGCTGGGTCGATACTTTCAGGCGGATGGTATTGTGTCACGGCCGTGCCCGTCTTTCCGTGATGTGTTTGAAGCGGTTCTCACCGGCAAGGTGCGCTACGGCGTACTGCCAATTGAGAACTCGTTGGCCGGTTCAATTCATGAGAACTATGACCTGTTGCTCCAGTACCCTGACATACACATTGCCGGAGAGACCAAGATCCGCATTATTCATAGTTTGATCACCTCCCCCAAGACAGCGCTTGAGCAGGTTCAAGTCGTTCGTTCTCATCCTCAAGCTCTTTCGCAGTGCGCTCGGTTTCTTGACCAGCATCCTGACTGGGAGCGAGTTCCGTTCTATGACACATCCGGCTCGGTAGCATACTTGGCTGAAAAGGGTAAACCCGGCGACGCGGCCATTGCTCATTCCGAGACTGCGCGACGTTATGGCATGAAGGTGCTTGCTGAAGGCATTGAAACGAACCCGCAGAACTATACGAGGTTTGTCATTATTGCGCGGGAGGAAAACGCGGCCGTTGCCTCCCCGAATTTGGCATCCATTGTGTTCTCCACGCCAAATGAGGCGGGTTCACTCTTTACTTGTTTGCAACTTTTTGCCAAACATCAACTCAACATGAAGAAGCTTGAGTCGCGGCCTATACACGGCAGACCCTGGCAGTACATGTTCTATGTGGACCTGGAGATTGGCAATGATCTAGATGTGGTTAACCGATGTCTGGGCGAGTTGGCGGAGGTTGCTCTTGACCTGCGGGTACTTGGCATGTACCGGAGTGCGTAGGCATGTACCGGAGTGCGTAGAATGGTCTATCGCTTAATACCAAGCCGCTTCATTTGTTCAAACTCTTCACGCTTGGCCACATAGGAATGGTTCTTCTTGTTTGCTCGTTGGAGTGCGTCCTTGAGCGCAACAAGCTCGGAGTTGATACTTCTCATTCGTGAACGCTGATCGCGCGGAATCTCGGTCTTGAGATAGGTATCTATGGAGTTGAACCGCCTATGAATAAGGCCCAGCTCCTCAATGTTCTTATGAATGAACTCAAAGACTTGGTCTTCACTCGCGTCCTGGAGTTTGCGTGAGGCGTTGCTCGTTTTAACCTGGAGCGAGTTATGGAGTTTCGCCTTCTTCATTGCGTTATTGCAGAACTCGTCAAATGAAAACGACTCAGTCTGTCGTGACGAGGTTGCATCATTGAAGAACTCAACGGTGATAACGTCGTTTTCCTCGGTTTGTTGCACAACCTTGCTGATCCATTTCCGGAAGCGCTCGCCAACACTCACTCGGCGCATTTTGAGGAGTTGATAGTTCTCGCGTGTACGCGAGGTAATGCTCTCTAAGGGTCTTCCGCAGACCGAAAGAGCGCGGACGGCCTCATCAAGCATTGACCTGAAGCTCTTTTCCGTTCTTTCCTCGGTTTTCGGCTTCTCTTCTTTAATGCTAATACGATCAATTGCTTGGCGTTGCGCTTCCTCCGTATTTGAGCCAAGATCTTCTTCAAGAACTTGTAGTACAAGATCCTGCGCAAAGGGTTCATCACGCATGTGTTTAACAAACTCTTTCCGGACCGCTTGGACGTACTGCTCCGGGCGGGCCGCCAGGCGTGGATCCACACCGCCCTTTGAAAGCACCTTTTGTCGAAGGTCAAGTTTATACTGCTCTTTCCGGTAGTCGGCGACAAGCCGCAATCCGTTTACTATTTTGTCGGTGGCTTGCGCGAGCTGATCATGTGAGTCGTTTACGATATCAACAGAGAGCGGGTCGGTATCGCGCTTCATTCGTCCAACATACTCGGCCACGGCACGGGTTAATGAATGATTTGAGGTCTCACTTAGCTGCTTCCAACGCACATAGCTCGTTAGTCCAACCAGCGTTTTAATGCGGCGGAGATCCAGATTCTCAATTGAGAGGTCTACATACTGGTTGAGAAAGTCCAATTGATTATCAAAAGCGGCTAACCTGATCATGCAGGCTTCGTCTTTTTCGGACTCCGTAAAGGGTGTGTCGTCGGGGACCGCAATTTCAGAAATTCGCTGGTCTGCTTTGTAAGGGTCTTCCGCTAAGAGCCCTTTGCGCACCAGAACATTGGTGAGCGCCTGGAAAGCAGCTTGATATGCGCGGAACCCTTCACGAAGTTTAGGAGTAACGTGCTCTTCGAGGTATGCGCGTCTTTTCTCGAGTAAGTCCTCTAATGTAACGACAAACTGGTCTTGGGCCATGGCGGTTGCCAGTATGGCCGAAAACTAACGATTGTGCAACGAAGTTTCCGGGAGCGTGAGGTGGCGGGACGGTCGAGGCAGGTGCGGGCTCAGAGCCAGCACTTCTTCACTGAGAGAATTTCAAAAAAATATGGCTTTCGGCAATCAGAATACAAAAATCGATGTAGATACTATGCATGAAGAACACTGGGCGATTGCACATGCTTCTCGGCCTGGCACTTGTTGGCGTATTGCCGCTATTTGTGCTTGCCAGATGCTCCGCGCCTTTTGAGCAGCCAGCGAATGAAGAGTACGTGTCGGTCAAGCTGCCTCCCATTCCGGCAGGCTGGTATGACATCTACGGGTACCGGCCGGTCTACAGCGTGCTGATAACCGATGAGCGGGGGCGTCAGGAGCGTCGCCTCTTTCGCAAGCTTAGCAAGGCCAGCAACAGCGAACCTCAAGTGGAACTCAAGGTGCTGAAAGAGTCAATGACTGCCGTGAGTTATGAGCTGTCGCCCGTGCCGGGTCTGTGGCTGAAGGCGGCGGGTGGAGTGTATCCGCTCCACCGAGCAAGGAGCGGAACGCTTACGCTAAGTTACGAGAATGGGTTCCTCGTTGAGCTGCTCCATGATCTGCTGAGCAGAAACTCTGCTGCAGTGCGGAACTTGAACATTGGCCGACTGGAGAACGAACTCCTGACACGATCACAGGGAAACCCATGGCAGCTGGACCGAGAGGCCATACTACGGCGGCTGAGTTCCGGAGCCATGCGTGCCGACTCTATTCGTCCGTTATCCGGAACACCTATGGGTCTGGAGCTGTTGGAAGGGACATGGTTAAGCCTCAACCCGCTTGAGCGGGTGCCAGACCCACCCTTCGAGGTCATGGTGCTTCCGGGTGAGCCACAAAGGTGGTATCACCCGGAGCAGAGACAACTGCTTTCGGTAGGACTCGACTCCTTTGGGAATGTCGAGTCCGTGGTACGCGAGCTTGATCTTGACCTTAGCCGCGATCTCGAACCTATCCGCGAATGACGATGTTCACCAACTTATCTGGCACCGTTATCTCTTTGACAATCTGCTTACCGTCAAGCAGTTCCTGTATGCGTGGAATTGCTTTTGCCCCTTCAACAAGTTGCTCAGGTGCGCTGCCCGCAGGGAGTTCCATTTTGGCCCGGAGCTTTCCGTTCACCTGCACAACCACTGTAACCTCGTCGTCGTGCGTAAGTTCCTCACTGTATGAGGGCCAAGTTGCCAAAGATGCAGGCGCCGGGTTCCCAAGCTTCTCCCAGAGTTCTTCCGCAAGATGTGGAGCATAGGGGCAGAGAACGAGTACAAAGGGCTCCCAGAGAGCGCGGTAGAGTTTTTCTTCCTTGAAAATCTCGTTCACGAAGATCATCATCTGTGCGATAGCGGTGTTAAATGCCAGGTTGTTGGTGTCGTCTCCAACCTTTTTTATGGTCTTGTGAAGCAGCCGAACCAGGCCAATAGGAGCTTCCTCGTCAACAACGGGACGTTGGGAAACACGGTAAACCCGGTCGAGAAAGCGGTGTGTTCCTTTGAGTCCGCGGGTTGACCAAGGCTTCTGTTGCTCCAACGGGCCCATGAACATTTCGTACACGCGCATTGAGTCGGCGCCGAACTCAGCAATGATGTCGTCTGGGTTTATGACATTCCCCAGTGACTTGGACATCTTCACTCCGCCCTCACCAAGGATCATGCCTTGGTTGACCAGGCGTTTAAAGGGTTCGTCGGTGTTGACGGCCCCAATATCGTAGAGCACCTTGTGCCAGAATCGGGCGTAGAGGAGGTGGAGCACCGCGTGTTCGGCGCCACCAACGTACAGATCCACCGGCATCCAGTACTCTATGCTTTCTTTGGAAGCGAGCTCCGTAGCGTTATGCGGGTCCAGATAGCGCAAGTAGTACCAGCAGGAGCCAGCCCACTGTGGCATGGTGTTGGTTTCTCTTTTGCCCGCCGAGGTGCCGTCTGGACATTGGGTGTTTACCCAGTCATCAACCTTGGCAAGCGGGGACTCTCCGGTGCCGGTTGGTTTGTAGCTCTCCACTTCAGGTAGCCGTATAGGTAGCGCTGACTCCGGTTCCGGAACAATGCGTCCCCCCTCGCAGTGTACCAGGGGTATGGGTTCACCCCAGTATCGCTGACGTGAGAAGATCCAGTCGCGGAGTTTGTAGTTAATGGCGCGTGAGCCCGTACCCTTTTGCTCCAGCTCAGTAATGATTGCCGCCTTAAACTCACGGGTAGGCATGCCGTCGTAGCTACCGGAGTTGGCGGCGTAGCCCTCTCCAGTGAATACATTTTCAATAGGCGCGTTCGGATCGTCGTCCTTATTCTCTACCACTACCCGTGGAATTGGGAGTCCAAACTTCTGAGCAAAAGCAAAGTCGCGTTCATCATGCGCAGGTACTGCCATGATTGCACCGGTACCGTACGAGAGCAGAATGTAGTCGGATATCCAGATAGGTATTCGCTCACCGTTTACAGGGTTAATAGCATGGGCGCCGGTGAACACGCCACTTTTGTCCTTGGCAAGGTCGGTGCGTTCAAGATCACTCTTGAGACGAGCCTCGTTGATGTAGGCTGTGACCGCAGCGCGCTGTTCCTCGGTGGTTATCTTGGCTACCAATGGATGCTCCGGCGCCAGTACCATATAGGTAGCGCCGTAAAGCGTGTCCGGCCGTGTGGTAAAAACCTCAAGGTCTGCATCTCCGCCAGCAGCGGCGGCTGAGCTTTCATCAAGCGCAAAACGTACATTGGCGCCTTCGCTGCGGCCAATCCAGTTTCGCTGCATTGCCTTTATTGACTCAGGCCAGTCAAGATCTTCCAGCCCCTCAAGGAGCCTATCTGCATACTCAGTGATTTTGAGCATCCATTGGCGCAATGGGCGGCGTTCTACTGGGTGGTTGCCGCGCTCGGAGCGAGGGCCTTCCGGGGTAGCCAGAACCTCTTCATTTGCCAGTACCGTCCCCAGCTCGGGACAGTACCACATAGGGATTTCCGCAACATAGGCAAGCCCGCGTTCATAGAGCTTGAGAAAGATCCATTGCGTCCATCGGTAGTAGTCAGGCTCATGGGTTGAGACTTCTCTGTCCCAGTCGTAGGAAAAACCCAGCGCCTTAATCTGTTCTCGGAAGCGTGTGATGTTGGCTTCGGTAGTGGTTCGTGGATGAGTACCGGTTTGGACTGCGTAGTTCTCTGCCGGAAGCCCAAAACTATCAAACCCCATAGGATGCAGCACGGCGTAGCCGTTCATGCGGAGATACCGACAGTGTATGTCGGTTGCCGTGTATCCTTCGGGGTGTCCTACATGGAGTCCGGCCGCCGACGGGTAGGGGAACATGTCAAGGACATAACGACGTTTAGCCTTGGGGATCGTCGGATCTTCAACTGCACGGAAGGTCTTGTTCTCCTCCCAATAGGTTTGCCACTTCTTTTCAATCTGTGAATACGGATAGCTGCTCATGGGCGGATGATAGCCGGAACGACTGGGACCGTCAATTCGCCACTGCGGATTCGCTGTGCTATGTTGCGTTAACGGGCCGCTGCGCAGCCGCTGCCCAGCCGCTGCCCAGCCGCAACAGGTACGACATTGGTGCTCTAGTGGTCTATGAAGCCGGTGAAGCGTACCGTCCCGGTCTGCATCATGCGGTACAGCCGAACCTTGACCCACTCACGGATTGGCGTCCGGGTAATTGGAAACAAGAGAACGAAACCCAGAATGTCCGTTAGAATCCCCGGCGTAATGAGTACCGCACCCGCAATAAGGAGCAGGAGTGCGTCTATCAGCCGCTCACCCGGGAATCGACCTTGGGAGGTCTCGGCTTGAATACGCACCCATACCGCAAAACCTTGAGCCCGTGCGAGATACGCACCAAGGAAACCAGTGAAGACCACAATCAGTACGGTTGGTAGTGCCCCAATAGCAGATCCAATGCGAATCAGAAGATAAAGCTCTATGAGCGGCAACACCGTGAACATGAGTAACAGTTTGGCAAACATTATAGAATGAAGGTACCAAAAAACCGGGGCAGCGTCAGCACCCTATTGCTTGTCGGTAGCATCTCTTCCCTGTAAGCTCTGTTTATGACTATACCAGACGCTATTGTGCTTGGACCTTTTGCGCTCTCTGTTCGGCTGCTCGTGCCTGTGCTTTCCTTTGCGCTTGCGGCCTTGCTAGGGCGCATTCTGCTGCGGAATGAACATGAGCTTAGACGTTCGGTGTTTGACACCCTGATGAATGGGGTGCTGCTGTTCTTTCTTGGTTGGAAACTCACTCCGGTGCTTGGACTCCTCATTCGGAATCCTGAGCACATACTGACGGATCCAATGATTGCGCTGTACATTCCGGGTGGACGACTGGGGGGCCTGGTCGGGCTCATATTCATTGCTGCCTACCTATCTGTGCTCTTTCTGCGTAGTCGCGAACGGCTACTCCAGGCTGCTGCACCTATTGCCCTTATTGCCGGTTCCGCATTCTTCTTGAGTGCGGTAGCCGGGCTCGGAATAGAGATTGTTCGGACTGTCGGGGGCGATGTCGGAGCAGGCCGGTTAACGGCAGTGGAACTGAACGGTACCGAGCGACCCCTCTATCCACGTTCAGGGAAACCGGTGGTGTTGAACTTCTGGGCAACCTGGTGTGGCCCATGCCGCGCCGAGAACGAGGTAAAGACACGTCTGTTTGAGGCCTATGGTGACAGTATTGATCTGATTGGGGTGAATCTCATTGGTACTGAGGCCGGAAGCTCCGCGGTTGCAGCCTATGCGGAGCAGTGGGAACTCAGTTTTCCTATTGTGCTTGACCATGGCGGGCAGGTTGCGAGTGCCTACGCGGTCCGTGGCACTCCAACGACCGTTTTTATAAACGCGGAGTCCCAGGTCGTCGAACGTGTGTTTGGAGCTATGAGTTTTAGTCAGGCCGAGCGGATTGTCCGTTCCATGTTACCGTGAACTTTAATGACCAGAAACATATCAGGGCAAAAAAAGCCCCTCAGGAAAGGAGGTAGAAAACCTGAGGGGCTCATGAAGAACCGGCCGCATTGCGAAACCAGAGAGCTGCTTCCTTTCCGGTAACACCGGCCGTCTCGACAGGCTCTCTACCTAACAAACCACGGACGAGCCATTTCGTTACATATCTATGTAGAATTTTCCGACTGTACTGTTCGGATATCGATCTTGGTCGGACTTACGAGGGCCCGATGCACGGGGCACCTGTGTGCAATCTCCAGCATTCGCGTGCGCTGATCCTCGCTCAGGTCACCGGTGAGTTCAATCTCAATTTCTATGTAGTTGGCCTTTCCGCGAAGCTCTTTGGCCTGCTCCGGGTCAATGCCAAGCTCCTCGGCCGGGCGTTGTGAGTGTCTCAAGAAAACATCGACTCCTTCTAAGGGTAGATCCTTGCGGTCGGCGTACATGCGCAGCGTCATAACGGTGCAGGCGGCAAGGCCAGAGAGAAGGTAGTCAAAAGGCCCCGGGCCAAGGTCCTTGCCTCCAATGGACTCTGGCTCATCTGCAGTCTGCTGATGTCCGGCTGACAGGAGTTCCACCCGGTAGTGGTCGCGGCCTATACGTGCCGCAACCGGAAAGCCCTCGCGCCCCGGGATCCAGTCTGCGGCTGGCGCACTTCGCTGCTGCGGCTGCCCCTGAGGCGCGCTACGTCGCTGCGCGCCTATGCTGGCGGCCCATGCACCGACAATTCCGGCCGCCAACCCAGCATCGTCTCCATCCAGTCCATGGCCCCCCACCCCAAGCGGAAAGAAACTTTTGGGATGAGTAAGTTCAGCGAAGAGCCGCTCGGCTTGCAGAAAGGGCGCGACCGTATCTGTCGGTGAGTGGAGCAGACAAAGCGAAACCGGCTCACCCTCGGCATTCTTTATGCCGGAGGAGGGGAGCGTTTGAACACTCAGGTTTGAGTTCAGCAGTGCTATCCCCTGAAGGCCTGATATGTGCCCCGCTGCGGTAGCAGCGGCCAGCCCTGCCTTTCCATGAGCAACAATAACCGTAGGTGCCTTTCCGGTGCTTTGGAGCAGATACGCGGCGGCTGCGCGTAGTAGCTCCGATCCGCCCTCATGACCGGCCTCGACACTGAGTACCGCCGTTCCGGATCGCAGCAGACCGGAAACAAGGTTGCGTAGTGCCCTAAGTCCCGCGGGTCCGTCGGAATCATAACTAAGGAGCGCATAACGAGCGACCGGCCCTTGGTCGGGCCAGTCGAGATTGCCGTTCACCCTGTTTTTGATGTATGTTTCAAAGGAAATTGGTTGTGTTCCCATAATGCATCTATGATACCGCAGTACTTAACACACGGCAATAACGGTAATACACAGACTGAGCTAAGGACGGCACATGGGCGACGCGTATCAGGCTATTGTTGACCTCTCGCGCGACTACATTACCCTGATAGATCGTGACTATCGCTATCAGCTTGTAAATGATAGCTACTGTCGGCAGCTCGGCAAGCATAAGGATGAACTCGTTGGTCGAAGTGTAGAGGATGTCTGGGGTGTTGAACGGTTTCACGCATTTATCCGGCCAAAGATAGACGCATGCTTTGGTGGCGAGTCGGTAGAGTACATAGACACCTTTGTCTTTGGAGCCTTGCAGAAACACATGCGGGTGAACTTTCATCCGTATAGGGAAAACGGACACGATATCACTCACGTGCTGGTCTTTTCGCAGGACATAACAGTACAGAGCGAGACTGAGGCAAAACTTGCCGAGTATGAGTACCGAGACCGACTGACCGGACTCTACAACCGTAGAACGCTGGAAATGACCTTAGCACAGCAACTCTCGCAGGCAGGACGATCAGTCCCTCCAGCCAACCGGGTTCTGATGTTCGTGAGCCTCCATAACTTCAAAAGCATTAACCGCACATTTGGGCATCAGATTGGTGATGTTTTGCTAGAGAACACCGCAATACGCGTTACCGAATGTCTGCGCTCAAGTGACTTTGTCTTCCGTTTTGACAGTACGAACTTTGTTGTGCTCTTGACCGAGATTGAAAGAGGAGCCGATGCTGCGGTACCGGCCGGAAAAATAGCTGACGCTGTGGCGCTGCCGTACAGATTCCAGGCGGGCGAAATTACCATTACTGCGCATATCGGTGTTGCCGTGTTTCCAACCGACACAAGAGATCCGTTATCCCTGGTTCAACAAGCGAACTCAGCCTGTGTTGAGGCCGAGGACCGGGGGATCCCCTTTCTGTTTTATGATTCTGAGCTCCATGAGCGTGCATTGCAGCGGAGCCGTCTCTACTCAGAGCTCAGGCAGGCCTTTGAGAGGCATGAGTTTCGGTTGGTGTATCAGCCTCTTGCAGACATTCAAGGCGAGCAACCACGAATTATTGGGGCCGAGGCCTTGGTGCGGTGGGAACATCCAACACGGGGGCTCCTGTCGCCTGCAGACTTCCTGAGCCTGGCGGAAGAAACACTGCTGGTGCGGTCGGTAGACAAGTGGGTGCTATTTACGGTGTGTCTTGCGCTCAAGGAGCTCCAGGCCGATTACCCCGACATCGTCCTGTCCGCCAATATGAGCGCAGCCGGATTCATGGACCCCGAACTGCCAGATATTGTTCGTGCGGCGTTATCTAACGCTGGTGATCCGAACCCGCATGGCCTGCGACTAGAACTGACTGAGAGCATGTCGGTGCAACAGGATCCTTCTATTTTGCCGTCACGCGTTGCTGCATTGGAAGCGCTTGGTGTTTTGCTCTGGATTGACGATTTCGGTATGGGGCAGTCTTCGCTCGCATTGCTGAAGTCCCTCCCTGCCCACGGCGTCAAGATTGACAAGAGTTTTGTGGAGGGTATTGCAGACTCAGAGCGTGAGCAGCGCTACTTGGCCGGGATTATCCAAGGCGTTCGAGCACGTGACAAGGAAATCATTCTTGAGGGCGTAGCGGGGCAAGGGGAACTTGATGTTGCTCGTAGTCTGGGCTGTAGCATTGTTCAGGGCTACTTTTTTGGCAAGCCGCTCCCTCTTGAGCGCCTGCGCGAGCTGCTTGGAGATGGGCTGTGAATAACGTTACACTCTGAGCATGGCTAGCGAGTATTTCTTAATAAGCGACCTCCACCTTGGTGGTGATGCAGCAATAGATGAATGTGATTTCGAAGAAGAACTCCTGGGTTTCCTCCGGAGTCTTGAAGAGTATGCACAAACACGGGAGCGGCCACCCGAGATTCAGCAGGAGGTCACACCCGAGACCGACGAACTGGAGCTCATTATTGTTGGTGATGCGTTTGGTTTCTGGGAGCTCACCGAGAAAGAAGGCACAGACAAGCTACCTCACATAATTTCCCGGCATACAGAGATCTTTGAGCAGTTGCGGCGCACCGGAGAGAAACTGCGCATTACGATCATGGCGGGGAATCATGACCATGACCTGGTGTGTCACCCCGAGTTCCGGTATCTCCTTGCCGAGTACAACCTGCAGCTTGAGTCGCGTTATGCGGTTACCCGGCGCTGCGCTGGCCGCGATATCTGGATTGAGCACGGGAACCAGCACGACGAATACAATAGGATTGAGCGCTGGGGTGACCCACATGCAAAGCCCCCAGGCTATTTCATTACTGAACGGCTGGTGAGCAGCGCGAACCGCAAGTCTCGGCTTGGCAAGGAAGACTGGCTGCGAGATTTGGAGTCGGTGAGCCCTAGTGAAAACGTTCCAAACTGGATGTTGTCGAACTACTTCTACCGGGAAATGCATCCGCTTCTTAGGAACATTCTTGTACCCTTTTTGCTCCTGACCGGCATTAGTCTCTTGATTCTTATTGGCTCCCTGCTGGAAGAGTTTGGACTTATTCCAACCGCCTTTTTCCGTGATGAAATTATGTATAGGCCTCCGGTGTTCGGAGTTGCGTTTCGCTACTTTGTCACCATTAATCTGGCGGCGGTGTTTGTGGTGGCCTTGGTGGCTATTCCTGCATCAGTGATTATTCGTGACTTCAGACGAACACTTGAGCGGTACGAACTGCGGTTCACGGCCAAGAAAGGGGAGGAGAAAGACCGGCGCTACCTGAATGCTGCCCGCCGAGTTTTTACAGAACACCCCGAAGTCGCGGTCTTTGTGTATGGACATACTCATGTAGGTTCCTTGTCACGGGTAGACGGTCGGCTTGTGGTGAACACCGGTACCTGGCTTAAGCGGCTACATCGCATCCGCAGTAAACTTACCCTGCTTCCAGATGTGTACTATCCGTCCTTTCGAATTGGTTATTTCCATATCCATTCCGAGACCGATGCAAGCGGGGACGAGAACATTGTGGTAAAGCATCGTGCTATTCCAAAAACCGCTCCAAACGACCTGAGTTGGGTGCAACGACTTATCTGCTTTGGAAAGGACAAGACTGGTGCACCTCCAATTCCGGATAGAAGTGTCATATCCAGTCATCCGGAGAAGAAGCGCAGATCAAGGCGTCGCAGGAGTCGTCACAGGTAAAACGTGCTGTTAGCGTGCGGGCTGAAACTTGCTGTTGGCCTGCGGGCTGAGTATAGTTTAGTGTATGGTACACACATTATTGCTATCTGCCTTTGATCTGGGACACCTTAGCCTACGTAACCGAATAGTAATGCCACCCATGGTAATTTGGGAGGCTGGCGAGGACGGCAAGGTGACTCAAGCTCACTTGGCGCACTACCGGGCGTCGGTAGGGGCCGGGCTTTGTATTGTAGAGGCCACGGTGGTGTCCCCGGAGGGACGTCTTGCGGCAACACAGCTTGGCGCATTTGATAATGCGCAGGTAGAGGGCTTAAGCCAACTCGCCGAGCTCATCCGTGCTGGCGGGAGCGTGCCAGGCATACAGCTGCACCATGCGGGTGCTAAGACAACGCATAAGAAGAACTACGGCTTGCCGATCTTGGCACCAACCGACATAGAAGACTCACCCGACGGAACTGCAGCCCTTGACGAGGATGAGATCTTCCGCATTGTGCGGGATTTTGCCAATGCTGCAGAACGTGTAGCCGACGCTGGCTTTGAGTATATAGAGTTACATGGTGCGCATGGGTACCTGGGGAGTCAGTTTCTTTCACCCGCAAGGAACCGTCGCAGTGACTCTTGGGGTGGTAGTCTGGAAGGTCGTGTCCGGTTTCTGGTTGAGATAACGACAGCGGTCAAGGCGCGACTGAGTGCTCGGGCCCAACCACCGGTTTTAGGTATGCGTCTTGGCGTGGCCGACGGTGAGCCGGGCGGACTTACCCTTTCTGAAGGAATGCAGGCCGCACAGATGGCGGTTGCCGCCGGAGTTGAAGTCTTGCATGTTTCCCACGGTGGAAGTCTGCCAAGCTTTACCGCTGCCGAGTCACGGTGGTCACCCACCCTAGGCTTGGCGGAAGCGGTTCGCCCCTTAGTTGATGTGCCGGTAATTGGTGTTGGCGAAATCCGCACTGCAGATGAGGCGGAAGACGCGCTGTCACTTGGCGCCGCCGACCTCATAGCCGTTGGGAGAGCTCAGCTCGCCGACCCAGGATGGGCACGCAAGGTTATTACACACCAAACTGATACAATAGAAATTTGCCAGGACTGCAAGCCAAAGTGTTTTCACTTTAGCGAACCGAGTAAATGCCCGGCCCGCAAGAACCTGCGTAAGCGCGGTGAGCTTTAGTGGAGCGCCGGGGGCAGCCGGGCGTGTAACCCACGACCGGCTGTCCCCGGCTCGCCTTGTTTCAGCCCGCCTGCTTGGCGTCGTCCAGCACCCGCATGACTTCCGGTAAGAGCTGTTTTTTACGTGACAGGACTCCAGGAAGATCAAAGGTGTTCTCGCCAATTTTTTCGTAGGTGAGTGCCCTCTCACCGTCCTTAAAGTCACTTGTCAGAAGCAGACTGTTGCGTTTAATGACATCTGTGACCAGTAGAAGAGCCCAGTCGAGCTTCTGCTCTTGAGCAACTGCTGCCACCGCCTTCTGTAAACGTGGGGCGTAGGTATCGGAGTCGGTGAGGGTTGTGACCTCCACTTGGCCAATTCCTACGGTTTTCCCGGCATGTTCATATTGTTTAAAGTCGGCGAGAACAATTTCCTTGGCATCACGGCTTTCCATAGCGGTAATCTGTGAGAACAGGCGCTGTGCGTGCTCACTGGCCGAGATGCCGGTTATGGTCTCAAGGCGATGTATTGCGCGGCGGTCTGCCTCGGTTGTGGTTGGTGACTGAAGATTTACGGTGTCCGACACAATTCCAGACAGGAGCAGTATTGCAAGGTCTTCCTCTACGGCCAGACCGTGGGAGGCAAACTCTTCATATACCAGGGTACAGGTACTGCCTACCACCCGGGTTGTCACGGCAATTGGCTCTGTTGTGGAGGGTGGTGCGAGACGGTGATGGTCGACAATTTCCAGAATCTCGGCCTCTACTGCGCCTCCAACTGCCTGCGAGACCTCGTTGTGGTCAACCATAATGAGCTTGGGTCGCGGTCTTTCAATGAAGGAACGACGGCTAATCATACCCAGGTACTTTCCCTCATCAAAAACCGGGAGTCCACGGTACTTGGAGTTGATCAGTTCATTCTTTGCCTTGTCAAAAAGTGTTGAGGCCTCCACCCGTGGCACCTCGGTGTCCATAATGGTTCGTACCGGTGAGCTCAGACGTAACAAGCGAATTGACTCAACACTGTCGGTCTCTGACAAGAATACAGCCCCATCATATGAACTGAAGTCCACCTGTATATCCGACTTGTCCTGAACGCCGGTCACGACAATTGCCGGAAAGCCACGGTCTACTGCAAATTGAATGATGTCGGTTCTGTTGCCAATGACAAGGAGCGGTTTCTTGTCGGATCTATTCAGGTACTCAAAAGCGGTTTCGGAGGGCATTGAGCCGGTCATGATGTGAGCTGAAAACCGCTCCACGCTGCCCGATTGAAGCAGCTTGCCTGGTAGCACCTTTGGGAAGTTTGCTACCAGGAAGTCATAGCTCGGACGTCCGTCCTGGTTCTGAGCCAAGGTAAAGGAGATAAGTTCGTTTACCCCAATAACCCCGACAAAGCTTTGCTCCGGACATATGACCGGAAGGGCACTCACGCTTCTCGTCTCAATTGCGTGAAAGGCTTCCAGCATTGGGTCATCCGGGTGGAGGTTG
>REEM01000173.1 GCA_007695055.1 Spirochaetaceae bacterium
AACCCCCGATGAAAAAGAAATTAGCAATTTTGTGCGCTCTTGGGTTGGTTCTTGCGGTATCGCTCCCTGCTCAGAATTTGCTCCGTGAGACATCTGAGTTTCAACGAGCTCAGGAGCTGCGGCGGCAGGCCGATGAGGCCTTTGAAGAAGGTGAGTACGAGCGGGCCATAGAGTTGGCAGCCGAGGCTGAGGAATACGCTCAGCTAGCTGAGGAAGCAGCTCGACACCTGTGGTGGGGATACCGTGCTCGAAGTGCGCGAACCCGGACAGAACGCGGTATAACCCGTGTTCGCAACCTGGGCGAACCGCTCAACCACCCCGATCGCTTTGAAGAAGCCAAGGAGAAGTTCGACGAAGGCAGTGCGCTGATAGATGACGAAGAGTACGAAACCGCGTTTAATCTCTTCCAGGATTCGCTTGCCTTGCTTGACGGCTTGCGGCTTGCACAAGACGTGTTACCCGCGTACTACACTGTGCGACGTATTCCGGAGCGACGTGACTCATTCTGGCGTATAGCTGAGTATGACTTCGTTTATGGTGACGGCTTTCAATGGCGGCGCTTGTATGAGGCCAATAAGGACGTCATTCAGGATCCGGACAATCCAAGATTGATACAGCCGGGTCAACGCTTCCGTATTCCCGAACGCGAGGGTGAAACTCGGCGTGGGGATTGGCAGCCCTAAGACATCTCAAGACTAAGAAGCTGTTTACCAATAGAGCCTGCGTGGAATGCGCAGGCTCTATTTTTTTTTATGAGCTTTCGCTAAACTTCAGCCATGGATGAAACCGAACACAACGACACCCCTGAGCAAGGGCAAGAACGAGATCTCGGCGCCGAGGCGTTGTTGTATCATGAACACCCGGTGTCCGGTAAGCTTGAGATCCACCCCACCAAGCCACTGACCTCACAATATGATCTCTCGTTGGCATACTCGCCAGGCGTCGCCGAGCCGTGCCGGGCAATTGCCAAGAATCCTGCAGATGCCTATCGGTATACGGCCCGAGGAAATCTGGTTGCCGTGATCACGAACGGTACTGCCGTACTGGGTCTGGGTGATATTGGGCCGGTCGCTGCTAAGCCGGTCATGGAAGGCAAGGCGGTTCTATTCAAGCAGTTTGGTGGCATAGATGTCTTTGATCTTGAGCTGGACTGCAACGATCCAGACAAGTTCGTGGAGATCGTCAAGGCTCTTGAACCTACTTTTGGCGGTATCAATCTTGAGGATATTCGAGCACCGGAGTGCTTTTATATAGAACGACGGCTTCGTGAAGAGTGTGCAATTCCGGTGATGCATGACGACCAGCACGGTACCGCAATTATCGCCGGGGCAGCCTTGCTGAACGCGGTAGAGGTTGCCGGGAAGCGGATGGAGGATCTTCGGGTTGTTGCGCTCGGCGCAGGAGCCGCCGGCATTGCCTGTCTGGGTTTCTTCCTGACACTGGGAGTCCGCAGCGAAAACATCATTCTGTTTGACAAAGATGGAGTGGTGTGTCGTGACAACTTGAGTCCCGAGGATGCACGATTCCCTTTTGCCGTGGGCCGGAACGACCTGGGTCTGGATGAGGCACTTGCGGGAGCAGATATGCTTCTGGGTCTTTCTGCCGGAGGAATAGTTGCGCCCGAACAGCTTCGACTCATGGCAGCGAATCCTATTGTGTTCGCCCTTGCAAATCCAGATCCCGAAATCTCGCGCGAGCTTGCCCTTGCAGCCCGCCCCGATGTGATTATGGCTACTGGCAGGTCAGATGGACCCAACCAGGTAAACAACGTGCTTGGGTTTCCCTATATTTTTCGGGGAGCCTTGGACGTTGTAGCTGACACAATAAACGAGGAAATGAAACTTGCTGCGGCACATGCTATTGCCGGCATGGCGCGTGAACCTGTACCCGACTCGGTTCAACGAGCCTATTTCCAACATGGTATTGAGTTCGGGCGGGACTATCTCATTCCCAAGCCGCTTGACCCTCGCCTGCTAACCACGGTTGCCCCGGCGGTTGCCCGTGCGGCTATGGAGTCCGGGGCAGCACACGCCGCAATTGAGGACTGGCGCGTATACGAGAGTGAGTTGCTTGCGCGGGTTGGAATAGGGCAGAAGCTCATAACCGCTATCCTCAGTCAGGCTCGCAGAGATCCCAAACGTGTGGTGTTTGCCGAGGCCGACTCGTACAACGTCCTCAAGGCGGCACAACTCGTCCGCGATCAAGGCATTGCGGAGCCGTGTTTGCTTGGAAGTGAGGCGCGCATACTGGATCTCATTGAGGAGCATGACCTTAAAGGCATTGCCGACTGCACGATTATTGACCCACGCGAGGAACCTGAGCTCTGCGAACAGTATGGGGAGTTGCTGTATGAACTGCGGCACCGCAAAGGTGTAACCCGTTACGATGCTGTCAAGCTCATGACAGACCGCAACTACTTTGCAGCTGCAATGGTTGAGTTCGGTGACGCGGACGCCATGATATCCGGCGCCACCAAGGAGTACCCAAAGGTGATTCGGCCGGTGCTCCATGTCATTGGCCCGGAACGGCCAGGTGCCAGAGTGGCAACCATGGATGTTATCACCAGTCGCCGTGGCACCTACTTCTTTGCCGATACTGCGGTGAATCTGAATCCAAGTGTTGAGGACTTGGTGGAAATTATTGGGCTCACGGCTAGCACCGTGAAGCTGTTCGACACCGAACCGGTTGTAGCTATGCTCTCATACTCCAATTTTGGCTCGGTGCAGGGTGAGGAGGCGCTGCGCGCTCGAGAGGCCGTGGCAATTGCTCAGGAGCGTTATCCGGAGATTATCATTGATGGGGAGGTGCAGGCTAATGTGGCGCTGGACCAAGAACTCCTCGCAGAGAACTATCCCTTTAGTCGACTTGTTGGGCATAAAGTGAACACCTTGGTGTTCCCAAACCTTGGCGCTGGGAATATTGCTTACAAACTGCTCGACTCTATTGGTGGCTGCGAGGTACTGGGCCCGGTGCTTATGGGTATGAACCGCCCGGTACAAATCCTTCAGTTAGGATCGTCCGTTCGAGAAATCTTTAATATGGTAGCTCTGTGTGTTGTAGAGGCCGGGCGACGGGAGCCGCCCGGACATGATAGCGAGTCTTAGCCGCAGCAGCTTGAGCTGCCGGACGATGCAGCAAAATCGAAGCCTAGCAGTGCTCCCATTTGTTGGTTGTGAACACGAAGTTCCTCAACGAGTGAGTTGCGACTGGTCAGATAGTCGGTTGTGATTGGGTGCTGATTCAGGTCTTTCTGCATGCTCTTAACCTGCTCCAGATCTTCATCCTGCAGTTCACCGGCCGCCTGTTTGCGGTGATAGGCCTGCACGAGTTCGCCATACTCACGGCGTAAAGCAGTTATCTTTTCATCATTCTCAAAAAGCTCCTGGGCCTTAAGAAAACTCTGTACACGGTCTTGTTGTTTGAGCGCCGTGGCAAAGCCAATGGCCGCTGTTCGGAGTGTATCGTTCATATTAGAATATTCCTTTCATCTGGTTCATGGAGTCCTTCTCGGTTGGGAGCTGTCTGCAAACGAAGCAACCCCCACACAACCATAACGCTATCAACCGCAACCGGTTGAACAGCAGGTCTTGGGTGGCATTGCCAGAGCGGCATAGTCAAAGCCGAGTTCCTCGCCAATGATGGTGTTCAGTTCCTTAAGTGTGTCGACTAGCTCAGTTTGCGCCTTGAAGTGTTCCGACAGGGTTGTGTTGTCTTGTACCTGCTGTTCCAAATCTCGAACGCGCTGTATTTCATCAGTCGATCCCGCACCCCACTGCTGTTGGGCCGAGAGCTGTTGCTGGGCATTTTGAAAAGCTTCAAAGAGACTCTGTGCCTCCACATCCTTCTCAAAGAGTTCGGCCGTTCGTATATACTCACGGTACTCGGCGCTTTCCACTACGGCTTCGGCAAATGCTTTTGTCGCTGTATCGAGATCGGGCACGACGGCCGCGTTTTCGGTATTCATGGTGTCCTCCGGTGCAGATTTGATATATACGCTGCACGGTATTTACCTTACACTCCCCGGCCTTCCCGGTCAACCCGGAATTGAGTTCCTTATGGTGGGATGGGCTTGACCTGACGAATTGCTCGCGAGAGATTAGAAGCAAGGGGAGGCGCATATGGCACTAGATATACAGTTTCTCGGACACTCAGCATTCTTGCTTGCGGACGGCACACACACATTACTCATTGATCCCTTCCTCACAGGGAATCCCACGGCCTCGACCACAGCTCAGGACATTCGCTGTACCCACATTGCGTTGAGCCACGGGCACAGTGACCATATAGGCGACACCGTAAGTATCGCACAGCGCTGCGATGCCGTTGTGGTAGCTCCATTTGAGACCGCAAACTACCTTGGGGAGCAGGGGCTCGCGCATGTTGAGTCCGGCAACCCTGGAGGAAGGGTGAAGACCAGTTTCGGTTCGGTTTCCTTTGTTCAGGCCTTTCATTCCAGCTCGTATGAGGGCCGGTATATGGGCGCAGCCTGCGGCCTGATTATTTCTATGGGCGGGAAGTGCATGTATCACTGCGGTGATACGGCGTTGTTTGGGGATATGAAGCTGATTGGTGAGCTCTACAAGCCGGATATCGCTGCAGTTCCCATCGGTGACCGGTTCACCATGGACGCATCGCAGGGAGCGCGCGCGGCCGAGCTGATAGGCGCCCCGGTTGCTGTCCCTATTCACTACCGCACCTTTCCCTTGCTCGCACAAAGTGCGGACGGTTTTACGCCTCGGGGTGTACAGGTGCAGGAACTAATGCCCGGTGAACATCTGCGACTGGAGTAGCGAGCACTCGGTGTGAATAAATCGGACTCGGTGTGATACTGTTGATGCTGTAGAGAGCAGGCGCGAATAGACAGGATTAGGAGAATACACACCATGGCCGATGACACGAAAAAAGGCACTCGGAAAACCTCAAAGGCGAAGGCCCCACCGAAAACGAAAGCGAAACCAAAGCCGGAGGCTGCACCAGAAGCTGCCACGAATACGCAGGCAAAGTCTGAGTCACGAGCACAAACCACTGCTTTGAGTACTCGCAGCCGACGTGATGAACTCGTGGCTGAAATAAATGCCCTTCTCCCTGAACTTGAAGACTCATCCTTAGTTTTTCTGAAGCAACAAGCAGAGGTGCTGCTCGTTAAGGCGCGGAAAATGAAGGCACGCCAGGCCTTGCGGAAGTATCAACAACAGGGTGGGCCGGTCGCGCAGGACATTGGCGACGTGCATATAGAGCAAAATGAACAGGGTTTCTTCCACATAGTGGCGAGGGGTGCGCGGGTGTTCTTTAACCGCGATGAGCTGCGCGAAATCACCGCAATCTGTTGGAAGGCTGAGAACCGTCGGGCGGGAATGCGCGGCATGTATCGTTGGTTTGACAAAGAAAGATCCGACTTCCTCAACGACACCAGTATTCGAAGCCCCGCCGATCCGGTATTTGACAGGCTCTATGATGAGATTCGTTCAAAGTACAAGGTGAAACAGTAACACCGGTTGCACAAGCCTCGGTGCCAGTCGGGAGCAGCGACCTGCTCTCAGGCTGGCATTGTACGAGGATCTACTCCAATGCGTTCGTTGCACGCAAGCGCGTCAATAGCGGCAACCTCCTCGTCGCTTAGTTGGAAATCAAAAATATCGGCGTTTTCACGCATGCGTTCCGGGTTGACCGTCTTGGGAATGGTCGCAACGCCGTGCTCAAGTCCCCAGCGTAGGATAATTTGCGATGGTTTCTTGTTGTGGTGCTGAGCGATCTTGGTCAGCACCGGATCATTAAGCCGTTTTGCACGCGCAAGTGGGCTGTATGCTTGCAGCTGAATGCCCATACTCATGCAGTAGTTCAGCAGCTCCTGGTCATACACAAAGGGATGGAACTCAACTTGATTCAGCATTGGGGTCAGTTCGCCCTCACGGAGCACGCGGGTGATATGTGGAATGGCAAAGTTGCTGACACCAATAGCCCGCGCCTTGCCGTCTCGGTATAGCTTCTCGAGCGCAAACCAACTCTCACAGTAGAGCTCCTGCACCGGCCAATGAATGAGGTAGAGATCGACTACCTCGAGCCCCAATGCCTCGCGGCTCCTCTCAAAAGCCGAGAGTGCGCGCTCATAGCCTTGGTCATCGTTCCAGAGTTTGGTGGTGACAAAGATCTCTTCGCGAGGAATGCCGGATGCGCGGATGGCACGACCGACCTCCAACTCATTTCCGTAGAAAGCGGCGGTGTCAATGCACCTGTACCCAATATCCAGGGCGGCCCGGATTACGTCCTCGGCGTTTTCGGTGACCTTATAAACGCCAAGACCCAGCCACGGCAGCTTTACTCCATTGCTTAATTCGGTGGTATCCGAGAAACCCATATTTCCTCCCGGTTTGTATGGTGATGGTGAGCGGGATATCCCACGCTGCACCGAATGAAAGCGGCCTTAGCTCATAGCGTACTCCGAGACTGCGTGGGCGTCAAACGCAAGCCGTCAAACGCAAGCCAAAAAAGGTCGCCCCTCAGGGCGACCACAGGCCTTGTTCACCGAGATATCGATTCTACTTGACCGAGATATCAATTTGTTTTGGCTTCAGCTCCTCACGCTTGGGAAGACGAACATTCAAGACGCCATCTTTGAGATCAGCCTCAACCCTATCAGCATCGACTGACTCGGACAGCGCAATACTGCGTTGGAAGCTACCACTCCATGTTTCACGGCGATAGTACTTCGTGTCTTCCTTTTCCTCATCGCCATGCTTCTCACCCTTGATCGTAAGCACATTCGAGGAGATCGAGATCTCTACGTCTTCCTTCTTGACTCCGGGTAGATCGCAGCGCACGAGGAACTCCCCGTCGTTCTCAACAACATCCATGGACGGAGCGCTCACGCCATCAAAAAGCCCGGTTGCGTCTCGGTCCCAACCAAAATCAAAGAGTTTGTTGATCTCATTGTGCAGTCGATCAAGCTCATTTGTAGGCCTGTTCACCTGATTTCCTCTTCGTCGTACTAAGTTCATGTCGTACCTCCTTCCTAAAAAAAGGTTTTGTTCTATCTATAAATAGTAATGCAAACTCCGTGCCAGCCTCCGGAAATACGGATAAAATACTACTTTGTAGAGATTTATATCGCCTGGCGCCTGTGGCGTCTCAGAAACAAGCTGTCCGATATGATCATTTCGATACAAGCGCCCCGGCTCCTTGTGGCGGTTGTGTAGCATAATGACCCAATTTCGAATATCTTCATGGATAGTGTGTGTCGACTTGCCGGAAGCACGGAAATTTGCTAACTCTAATGAATAATGAAACTACCAAACGACGGAACCTCTCGGGTTGTGGTCTCTGCAGTACGGCCTGATATCGACGCTGGTGCTTATGCGGCGAAACGTGTGGTCGGAGATCACTTTGTAGTTGAAGCCGATGTCTTCTGCGACGGTCATGACGTCGTACGCTGCATGGCTGCATATCGTAAGGCTCGCGAAAAGCGATGGACCGAGGTCGAAATGGAGGATCTCGGAAACGATGTCCGGCGTGGATCCTTCCCGCTAGATGAAATTGGTACCTGGGAGTATACGGTACACGCCTGGGTAGACCACTTTGCTGGCCTTCGCAACGGTTTGGAGAAAAAGATTGCTGCGGAGCAGGATGTCTCGGTGGAACTCCTGGTAGCCGCTGATCTGGTGCTTGCAACCGCCGAGCGGGCAAAAGGAAAGGATGCAGCGAAGCTCAGCGAGTTTGGGCGTAAGTTGGGCTCTCCGGGCTTTGAGTATCCTGACAAGCTTGGCATGGTGCTGTCTGAGAGCCTGTTTGAACTGGTGGAGAAGTATCCCGACCGGTCGCGTGCAACCGCGTATGCACGGGTGCTCCCGTTGTGGGTCGACAGGGAGCGAGCAGGTTTCAGTGCGTGGTATGAGCTGTTCCCACGTTCTACTGCCGAGCAACCTGGCAAGCACGGAACCTTTCGTGACTGCATTAAGCGGCTGCCGTATGTAGCTGGTATGGGCTTTGATGTCCTGTATCTTCCTCCCATACATCCTATTGGGAACACCTTCCGGAAAGGGCCAAACAATAGCTTGAAGCCGTCTCCGAAAGATCCCGGTTCACCGTGGGCAATTGGTTCACCCAAAGGTGGACATACCGCCATTGAACCGCAACTTGGAGACGAGGACGACTTCCAGGCTCTTGTAGATGCTGCCCTGCAACACAAGATGGAGATTGCATTGGACATTGCGTTCCAGTGTTCCCCGGATCATCCGTGGGTCAAGGAACACCCGGAATGGTTCATTATTCGTCCCGACGGTAGCGTGCAGTATGCCGAGAATCCTCCCAAGAAGTACCAAGATATTTACCCACTGAACTTTGAGAGCAGCGACTGGAAGGAGCTGTGGCAGGCCCTACTTGGGGTCTTTCTCTATTGGATTAATCTTGGCGTGAAGATCTTTCGGGTGGATAATCCCCACACCAAAGCCTTTGGGTTCTGGCAATGGGTGATCGCCGAGATCCGAAAGGAGCACCCAGAGGTGATAATGCTCGCCGAGGCCTTTACCCGCCCCAAGGTCATGCAGCATCTGGCCAAGATTGGGTATACACATTCCTATACCTACTTCACCTGGCGCAACACTGCCGCCGAGCTCCAGGAGTATCTTACCGAACTCACAACAACCGAGATGGTTGAGTACTTTCGGCCTAACTTCTGGCCCAATACCCCGGACATCCTGCATGAGGACCTCCAGCTTGGTGGTGTCCCAGCCTTCAAGGCCAGACTTGTTCTGGCGGCAACGCTCAGCAGCAACTATGGAATTTACGGTCCGACATATGAGTTGTGTGTGAACACGCCTCGTGAGGCCGGTAGTGAAGAGTATCTGGACTCGGAGAAGTACGAGATCAGGCACTGGAATTTAGATGATACACGCAGCATTGCTCCCTACATAACGGCGGTTAACCAGTTGCGTCGGGAGAATCCTGCACTTCAGAGAACCACAGGGCTACGGTTTCACCCGACCGACAACGACCTGTTGTTGGCGTACAGCAAGTTTGATGAGCAGGGTGCAAATCTTGTTCTCGTGATCGTGAACTTTGACTATCAGTATCAGCAGTCGGGATGGATTGAGTTTGACCCGCGCACCTTCGGACTCGATTCCGAGTCACATTTCGTCGTGTACGATTTGTTGACGGATCACGGGTATCGTTGGCAACCCGGCTGGAACTATGTTGAGCTCGATCCGAACGCGAATCCGGCTCACATTTTTCGAGTGGTGGTACCCTCAGAGCTGGGTGATTAACGCGTGCACGGGAGTCAGCTGTCCATGAACGATAGAAACGAATGAGAGGATCAGGGAACGAAGCAGCAAAAGGGGTAGATCAGTGAGCCAATCTCAGGAAAATCCAAGCCAATGGTATAAAGACGCCATCATCTATGAGTTACATGTGCGCTCGTTTCTGGACAGCAACGGTGACGGGATGGGTGACTTCAAAGGGCTCACCGAGAAGCTAGACTACTTACAGGACCTGGGCGTAACCGCGGTGTGGGTTTTGCCTTTCTATCCATCACCATGGCGTGACGACGGCTACGACATTGCTGGATATACCGGTATTCATGAAGCCTACGGAACGCTCAGAGACTTTAAACGCTTTTTGAAAGAGACTCACGCGCGCGGGATGCGGGTTATTACCGAGCTCGTCATTAACCACACCTCCAATCAGCACCCGTGGTTTGAGCGCGCCCGCAATGCCAAACCCGGAAGTAAGTGGCGTGACTATTATGTGTGGAGTGATACACCCCAAAAGTATGAGGACGCCAGAATCATCTTCAAGGACTTTGAGGCATCTAACTGGAGTTGGGACGCGGTTGCTGGGGCCTACTACTGGCACCGCTTTTACTCACATCAGCCTGACCTGAACTTTGACAACCCTGACGTACAGGCCGAGGTATTCAAGGTGCTGGACTTCTGGCTTGAGATGGGTGTCGACGGTCTGCGTCTGGACGCGGTTCCGTACCTTTTTGAGCGGGAGGACACCAACTGCGAAAACCTGCAGGAGACTCATGACTTTCTGCGAGATCTCCGCACCCATGTGGATAAGAACTTTCCAGACTGTATGTTGCTTGCCGAGGCCAATCAGTGGCCAGAGGATGCGGTGAACTACTTTGGTGATGACGACGAATGCAACATGGCATTCCACTTTCCGCTCATGCCGCGGTTGTTTATGGCTCTCAAGATGGAGGACCGGTTTCCGATCATTGACATTCTGGAACAGACTCCACCAATACCACCAACAGCTCAGTGGGGTATTTTTCTTCGCAATCATGACGAACTGACCCTTGAGATGGTTACCGACGAAGAGCGGGACTACATGTACCATGTGTACGCTGGTGATCCTCGTCAACGCATAAACCTTGGAATACGGCGTCGGCTTGCCCCCTTGCTCGACAACCATCGGCGGAAAATTGAGCTTATGAACAGCCTGCTGTTCAGTCTGCCTGGTAGTCCCATTTTGTACTACGGTGATGAGATTGGTATGGGTGACAATGTGTATTTGGGTGATCGCGACGGTGTGCGGACACCCATGCAGTGGAGCTCCGACAAGAATGCCGGATTCTCTCACACCAATCCCCAGAGACTCTATCTACCGGTGATTATTGATCCCGAGTATCACTATGAGGCGGTGAATGTAGAGACGCAGCAGGCAAACACCGCATCGCTGCTGTGGTGGATGAAACGAATTATAGCTACCCGCAAGCGCTTTCGAGCATTTAGCCGGGGCGACATCAGCTTCATTTCCTCCTCGAACATTCACGTGCTGACCTTCCTACGGCGCTACGAGGATGAGCATCTGCTTGTGGTGGTCAACTTATCACGGTTTGCACAGACGGTGGAGATTGAGCTCGCTGACCAAGACTATCAGGGATGGACGCCCGAAGAGATCTTCAGCCGTAATGAGTTCCCTCGGGTGCGTGAAACGCCCTATATGATCATGGTCGCCGGGCATGACTTCCTGTGGTTCCGGCTTCTGCCTCCGAGTGAGTCGCAGTCTATGGTAACAGCCGAAGCCAAGGATCTGCCGAGTCTTGGGGCACGTGACTGGGCTAGCTTCTCATCCAAGCTCGCTCGGCTTCTTGGAACTGAGACTCTTGGCGCTTACATGCGTTCAGCACGTTGGTTTCGGGACAAGGCACGCAAGATCAAGGATATTTCCATTGCAGATCGCTTTCCTTTTGGCGACGTCTCGGAAAGGGTCTGGCTGCTGGTAGTTCAGGTGCAGTTTGCCGACGACAAGCTGGACCGATACTGTGTGCCGGTAGCTATTGCTACTGGGGCCGAGTACGACAATGTATTTGCTGACCATCCTGATGCAACACTGTTGCGGGTGAACTATGACGGTGAGGATGGAATCATCTATGACGGCATTCACAATGATGAACTACGGGAGCAACTCTTTGAGCTCATGATGAGAAAGCGCAAGTTGAAAGGCAAGGCTGGACAGCTTGTGGGTATGGCTGGCCGGGCAGCGCGTGCCGTCCTGCAGGATATGGAGAAGCCATACCAGTCACGAGTTCTGCGTGCCGAACAGACAAACACCTCGATCCTCTATCGTGACGCGTGTTTCTTCAAAATGTATCGCAAGCTTGAGGAAGGTGTGAATCCGGAAATTGAGGTGTTGCGTCACCTGGCGGATATCAAGTCCGAGGTGGGAACGCCCTCCTATCTTGGCAACCTTGAGTACCTCGACTCCCACGGGTCAATGTCCTCGTTGGGCTTGCTGGTTGATTATGTTGGGAATGAGGGCGATGCCTTTCAGTTCACTCTTGGCGCGGTTGACCGCTACTTTGAGAGTGTATTGACCTCGGCCGCTGACGGTATTAAGCCCCCAAGCCTGGCCCCGGCAGTGATAGGCCCCCATATTGATGACCTGCCCGATGAGTTTATGGGCAAGATGGATCGATTCTTCCTCGAGATGATGCGACTTCTCGGGCGTCGCACCGCAGAACTCCACAAGGCCCTTGCGGTGTCTAACGGTAATTCGGATTTCGCCGTCGAGAACTTTTCGTTGCTCTACCAGCGTTCGGTATTTCAGTCGATGCGAAGTCTCTTTCGGCGGGTAATGAGTCAGGTGAACAAGGCTCGCAAGGATGATGCGCTGAGTGAAAAGATTGAGTCCTTAAGCGCGCGTGAGGACGAGATTATCGCTGCTTTTGCGCGCATCAAGGATCACCGCATTGACTCACGCAAGATTCGGATTCACGGCGACTATCACCTTGGGCAGGTTCTGTTCTCGGGGCGAGACTTCACCATCATTGATTTTGAGGGCGAACCAGCTCGAGCAACAAGTGAACGACGCCTGCGTTACTGCCCACTACGTGATGTGGCAGGACTGTTACGCTCGCTGCACTATGCCGTGTACTCTCGCTTTCTTGAGTATGCCGAGCTACGCGAGCATGACCTTGAGTCGCTTGAGCCGTGGGTTGAGCCGTGGTACCGGGCTGCCGCTGGAGCCTTCTTAGAGGGGTATAACCAGATCATTAAGGAGAGTGGGCTACTACCGGCCACTGAGGAGGACTCTCGCCTCCTGCTCGAGGTATTCCTGCTGGAGAAGGCGGTCTACGAGGTGGGCTACGAGCTCAACAACCGTCCCGATTGGATTGGAATACCTATAGCTGGTATACAGCAGATCCTGGAGGGCGACAGTGACTGAGGAGCTAAACGCATCTTGTAGACCCCAGGGACTACCGGCGCCAAGCCTCTCTGAACCGGATCATCCGCTTCCGCCCTTTGTGGGTGCGGAGTACAACTCGGAAACACGTCAGGCCGAGTTCTGTGTCTGGGCTCCACTGCGTTCGCGACTGCTGCTGGAAACAGGTGAGGACAGACTCCTCTACACCATGCAGCGCGATGACGACGGATACCACCGCTGTGAGGTGAAGGGTTGTGAGCCGGGGCAGAGCTATGCCCTGGTGACCGAGGACGGCCGCCGCTTGCCGGATCCGGCCTCACGGTTCCAGCCGGATGGAGTTCATGGCCCTTCGGCCCTTGTTGATACCCGGGCCTTTCTTATGCGCACTACTGACTACATCGCCCCTCGTCTTCATGAGTACGTTATTTATGAGCTTCATGTCGGCACCTTTAGCCCTGAGGGTACCTTTGCGGCCGCCATCCAGCAGTTGCCCAGGCTTGCTGAGCTGGGGATTACCGCGGTTGAGATTCTTCCGGTTGCGGCCTTTGCTGGGGAGCGTAACTGGGGGTATGACGGGGTGCAACCCTATGCGGTGCAGGCTTGCTACGGAGGGCCTGAAGGCTTGGCCAGTTTTGTGGATGCAGCGCATGGGCTGGGAATGGCTGTGGTGCTGGATGTGGTCTACAACCATCTTGGCCCGGAGGGGAACTACCTTCGTGAGTTTGGTCCCTACTTCACAGATGCTTATCGCACACCCTGGGGTGAGGCCATTAATTTTGACGGCCCGGACAGCGATGAAGTGCGAGCGTACTTCATTCGCAATGCCCTGTTCTGGTTGGAAAAATACGATATTGACGCCCTGCGCCTTGATGCGGTGCATGCAATTTACGACACCGGTGCGCGACCATTTCTTTCTGAGTTACAGGCAGCGGTTGATGAGGCCTTTGGCTCAGACCTTCCCATGGGTTCCGGAGCGACAGCCTCCAGGCGTCCGCGGTATCTCATTGCTGAAAGTGACATGAATGACTCACGGCTTGTTCGCAGGCGCGATGATGGCGGCTACGGGCTTGCGGGCCACTGGGCTGACGACTTCCACCACGCGGTACATGTGCTGCTGACCGGCGAGCGCCGTGGATACTACGCCGACTTTGGCGGCCTTGAGCAGCTGGAGCGAGCAATGTTTCAGGCCTACAATTTGAGCGGGGGATACTCGGCTCATAGAAGGCGCAGGCATGGGAACAGCCCGGAAGGGGTGCCCACCGAGCGTTTTGTCGTCTGCATTCAGAATCACGACCAGGTCGGGAACCGCATGTTCGGCGAGCGCCTGTCACAGCTCGTTACCCCGGAGCAGTATCGGTTTGCGCTCAGCTTGCTCCTCACGAGTCCATATGTGCCCTTGCTCTTCATGGGGGAAGAATATGGTGAGACACGTCCTTTCTACTTCTTTGTGGATCATGGGGATGAGGCCCTCCTTGAGGCGACCCGTGAGGGACGTAAACGTGAGTTTGCCGAGTTCTATGACGGGGTTGAGCCGCCGGATCCCGTAGCCGAGAGCACCTTCAACGACTCTGTACTGGACATCTCGGCTGCCGAGCGGCAACCGGGGAAGGCCATTCTTGAACTCTATCGCGAGTTGCTACGCATACGGCGTGAGTCCGGCGGAGCACGGACAGTTGAGCGAATAGCTGTGGCACTGCCGGTGATTGCCTACAGGCGAGGGGGCTTTGTTGTGTGTGCAAACTGTGGCGAGAATGCGGTTGCCCTTGGTCTGCGTCAAGTGGGTGTCGAGCGATCCCACGTGCGCGTATGCAGCTGGATGGCTGCAGAGGAGTTAGCTGAACAGCTTAGCGCGGGCGTGAGCGTAGACGCCGGGCCCAGTGTACAGCTCCCCGGCTGGGGTGTTGTGGTGCTTGAGCTGGGCGAAGGTGGCTAACGTATGAGTAACCGATTCATCTGTATTCACGGACATTTTTACCAACCGCCACGCGAGTCTCCGTGGCTGGAAGAGATTGAGCTGCAGGACACAGCGCACCCCTACCATGACTGGAATGAACGCATAACCGCAGAGTGTTATGCTCCAAACGCCTTTGCACGCATTTTAGATGATGAGAACTACATAACAAATATCGTGAGCAACTACGAGTACATGAGCTTCAACTTTGGGCCGACCCTGTTGTCCTGGCTGGAGTACAAAAAGCCCGAGATATACGAGGCAATCATTGAGGCGGACCGCCGGAGCATGTCTCACTTTGGGGGGCATGGTGCGGCAATGGCGCAGGTGTATAACCACGTCATTATGCCGCTGGCATCACCGCGGGACAAGCTCACACAGGTTCGTTGGGGTTTGAGTGACTTTGAGTATCGCTTTGGGCGGAAGGCCGAAGGTATGTGGCTTGCCGAAACAGCGGTCAATACCGAGACACTTGAGGTACTTGCCTCGGAGGGAGT
>REEM01000182.1 GCA_007695055.1 Spirochaetaceae bacterium
GTATTCGTGACGGGGTCGCGCGGCTGCGCCAACTGCTGCTGCGCATCTAGGTGCAGGGCTGGGCCCCGCGCATGTTTACCAAGTAGCATTTGATTTCCCTCACGTCCGGTACTACACTAAGAGTATGTACGTTAGTTCCGACCTCGCACCACGACCATTCTCATTCCCGCCCGAGTTCCAGCTCGGGGTGGCGACCTCAGCCACCCAGATTGAGGGTGGCGAACTGCAACACAGTTGGAGCCGTCATGCGGATCATGGGCACATTAAGGACAGCAGCACGCCAGCGCGTGCCTGTGACCACTGGAATAGGGTGAAGCAAGACACCGGGCTACTCCGTGAGCTTGGCGTAAACTCATACCGTTTTGGCATAGAATGGGCGCGGGTTCAACCGGAACGCGGCCGCTTTGACGAGCAGGCCTTGGCACGATATCGAGATGAGATTCAACTCTTGGTTGATTCCGGAATTCTCCCCATGGTGACACTGCATCACTTTACCAATCCTCTATGGTTTGAGGATGCAGGCGGCTTTGCCGCGAAAGATGCGCCCGATACCTTTGCCGCCTATGTAGAGGCGGTGGTCAAGGCCGTCGGTGACCTGGTACCACAATGGATCACCATAAACGAGCCCAATGTATACCTGGTGAATGGGTATCTTTTTGGCCTATGGCCTCCGGCCAAGAAGTCCATGCGGGAGTTGCGGAAGGCAGCGCGTGGCCTGACGGTGGCCTCACAGTTGGCAGCGGAGGTCATTCGCAGCGGCCGTAGTGCGGACGGGTTTCGCAATGCCGAAATTGGGGTGGCACATCACCTGCGAGTATTTGAACCGTTGCCGGGAAGGCTGTCGGCAATTGCCTGCCGTCGGGTGGAGCGAGAGTTTCAGGAGCGCTTTGTAGACTCGATGTCGGAGGGCATGGACTTTCTGGGCGTCAACTACTACACACGGGAGCGCATTGGGTTCTCCGCTCGTCCGGGAGAGGGGTTCATTAAACGCGCAGAGAGCGAAAACGGCGCCCGCACCGACCTGGGATGGGAAATTTACCCCGCAGGCATCAGCACGCTTCTTCGTCGCTACGCCAAACGCACCGAGCTACCGGTGATCATTACCGAGAACGGCGCAGCAGATGCTGGCGACCGCTTCCGCGCCCGTTTCATTTACGACCACCTGCGTGAGCTCCATCTGCTCATGGAGGAAGGCATGCAGATTGGTGGATATTTTCACTGGACCCTTATGGACAACTTTGAATGGCTTGAGGGTGAGTCAGCCCGGTTTGGGCTCTACGAATGTGACTTTGAATCCCAGCAACGGAGAATTCGCGCAAGCGGCGAGTTCTTTCAGGATCTCTGCGCCGCCGGTGGTGTAACACACGAGATGATATCGCGGTACTTGTTCTAAAGGCCCAACGACTAAAACACTTCGTGAATGCGTTTGAGTACGATCTCAAGCTCTTCCTTACTCAGGTCCCACCCGGTGCGGCAGTCTATGGTGTCGTGCACAGCGTAGCCTTCTTTCTCGTTACCCATATGTACCAAGTAGCGGGTCTTGTCCCACTCCGGTAGAAACTCGAAATTCAGCTCTTGTTTGAGCGCCTCAACATCGACAATATCGTTGACTTCTTCCGGGTACAACAAGACCAACACATCGTCGCGGTACACCCCATGTCCGTTCATGAGCTTTTTCTCGTCCGGGAATATGCGCATCCATACGACACGATCATCGTCCTGGTCCAGAAAGTAGCGCTCAAGCAGTTTGTACTTCATCTCCCCTCCTCCGCGCGCCAGTATAACGCGCAGCGGGGGAGCTTACCAGGGGCGCCTTTTACGACAGCAGTTCGCATTTTGGATCTCGTCGGTGCTTGCCATTGACCGATCGCCCGCCTGTCACGAGTCTTTTGCCGCTTCGCATGTCCTCGCCTACGGCTGCGGACGATGCGCAGGGAAGCGCAAGCGCCGGGAGCGCCATGGATGGCGAGATCCCGGCGATAGCTCAGCGCTCAAAAACTCGGCCGCGGCGGGCCATTGCTATTTCTCCAAGCACCGACGAGCCTGCAAAATCGACCTACACCTTAGTTGCACCTTAACTAGGCCAAATGTCAAATCCAAAATGCGAATTGCTACTTCTACGAGGAGGCCAGAATGAGTTCGAGCGCGCGACGCAGCTCTCCTTCGGCACTTGCGCGTCTCATCTCCAGATAGCCCCGCATGCCGGGTAGTTCCATTGCCTGAATGAGCAGCAGCCTTCCGGCCGAACGATAGGGGTTCTCAGGGGTCGAGAGCAGTTCAATGATTGGCGCTACGGTCTCAGGCACGCCCGAAACAAAGAGCCGTGAGGCAATGTTCTCAATCTCCATTCCCATCAGAAGTCTCTCACCGTGCAGCTCCCCAATGCCAAGCAGGCCCCCGAGTTCACGCCGGGCCACCTGCGCATAAGGTCCCTGGGGCGACAGCAGTATGATCCGTTCAAGAAGCGGGCGCAGGGTGGTGAGACTATAGTTAGGGAGGAGTTGTTTGAGTGCCTCGACCAAGCCCATGTAGTACCCGGGGAAGCGAAACAGCACAGACTCGAGCTCGGCATAGCGGTCAAGTTCAGGGCCACTGAGCTGACCCGCGCGTCCGCGGTATTCAAGGTACTCGCTGTAGGCGCGCAGCCCAAAGTGTGCTGACACACCACCATAGACGCTGCAGTTGAGCCGCGATTCGGGTGCACTGACGGCGCTGTCGCCGCCGGTGTCGCGGTCGGCGCTGTCAGGCGAGTCGGCACCCAGGATGTCTCCCTGGACGCTGTCGGTGCTTTCCGCGTCCGGGATCGCGCGGGTGGGCCCAGTCCCGTAAGCATGGGCAAACTCCGATGCGGCCGCTTCCGCGATACCTGCTGCGCCAGGCAGGTCGAGAGCGCGGTAGAGTATGGCTGCGGTGCGGAGCGTTTCATACTCCAAGCCGCGTTGCAGGTGCAGTACCTCCAAGGCACAGAGAGCGGGTGTGAGCTCAGCGGCGCGAAGCTCAAGTTCGATGAGAACGGCCAGTGTCTCGGCCTCCAGGGTCGCCATGCCGGGGGTCGCCATGCCGGGCGGTGGAGAGTTGGTATGCTGTGTGGTGTCTGCATGCGGCACAGTAGGCTGTTCATGGTACAAAGGCCGCAGCAGCTGTACCGCCTCTGCGTCCCGGCCGAGGGCCGCAAGCGCGGCGGCCCCACCAAGCCGCAGATGCTCCTCGGTGCGCCCGGTGTCGTCGGGGTGTGGTTCCTGCGCGAGTCCGGCCTGGGCCGCAGCTACGGCATCTTCAAAGCGCCCGCTGCCCAGAGACTGCTCCAGCTCCAGCAGATAGAGGCCCCGTTGCGCGGTCGTCTCGGTTCGCGAGCAAGCCGTGAATAGTGCCACGGTCGTGAGCAGCGCCAGCAGAAGCCGCAGGCGTTGGCGTTTCGCTTTCATCATAGTTCAGTGCTCCTGCTCATAGGTCCGTGAAGGCCATGGAGCGATACCGGACGGCAAATTGCTGCTCCCAGGACAGGCCAACGGCATAGGGGTCAAACTGATTGTATCCGTGAGTGCGGTAACGGTCGTCCTCGCGATAGCGGTAGCTCAGTGTGTGATGCTCACGAGTTGGGTTCACGAGGTCGTTGACGTGCTTCACAAAGACGGCGTCGGCGCCTGCCTGCCACGCTTCGGATGCAGATCCAAAGTCCCGCAACGCGCGCAGGTAGGAGTCCGAGCCAAACTCCTCGGCAATGATTCGCGTGTAGGCGTGGAGGTCGCCAACGTAGCCGTTGGCTGCAAGCACTGGGCTTCCACCATCTGAGTTAGAGGCGCGCTGCACGGCATTTGCTATTTGCCACATGCTGATAGTTGGGTCGACAAGCTGGTGCGCGTTAATAGCAATGGTTGCGGCACACAGGGTGTTTGGTCGAAAGCCAGTTGAGTCCTCCACCTGGTGTTGATAAAAGAGATGATCCTGGGCCCGCCCGTCCATGAAGTTGCGGTAGAACTCGGTTGCCTCTCCGTACATAAATGCCAGGTTCGTTTCACGTCCACTCGGAGCCGAGTTACCGTAGGAATAGTTCCGGCCAATCAACCCGGCAAGTTCACTGACGGTGCGATCCATGTTGCCGGAGCTTCTCCAGTCCTCAACAAACATCCGAGAGTAGTCAAGCCGAGCACCAAGCATGTCCTGCGCTCCGGTATCGAGCTGCAAAACTCCGCCTTCTCCAAGAAAGTAGCCGTCCTTGAAGCTTCCGCCTTGCGAGGCAATGAGTTCACCAAGCTGGGCGGCGTCCACCGAGCCACCAAGGCCGGACAATAGGTCAGATAGATGCTCCAGTCGGTCGCCGTCTCGATATCGCCCGATCTCATGTTCCTCACCGCCAGCACCCTGGTAGTAGACCCCACCACGACCGTCATCCATCAGTGAGACCGTCCCATCCAGGTTTTCTATAATGAGCCAGTAGTCGTCACTCGAGTCGTAACGAGCTGCAACGTACTGTGCAAATGAGTCCTCACCTGCGCCAAGCATGACAAGATCCACCAGCACATTTGGGTCGGCCATAAGGTACCTGCTACCGTAACGGTCGTCGGCAGCAATGCGTCCTGCCATTTGTGTATGTGCGGTCGTAGCCCACAGAGTTTCGGTACTGTTGTGTGCGTCAACAATTCCGTCGCGGTATGCCTCGTGCCCGAGCGTGACACCAAGCGCCAAGCCTGCGTAGCGGTCTTCACCTACCAGCCGGGCGGAAACTACCCTGGAGTCGGTAGCGCCCTCGTAGCGAGTGACGGCCCGGTACTCGGTAGCGTCCGAGCCACCGGCCAACATCAGCCTATCTTCACCGGAAAGCAGATTTCTGTAGAGAGTTCGTTGCTCTCCCTTATCACCAAAAGCATAGAGAGTGCGCAAGGCAATCTCGGCAAGGGAGTCGCCCTGTTGATGCTCGCGGGCGTATGCGGAAATCTTCCGGTTCTGATTCAGCACATCAAGGCCAAGTGCGGCGGTTGCCAAGCGATTGTAGCTGGTGTCCAGCCCACCCGAACCAAGGGCAAGCCCGGCACGTGATGAGTCACCAAGCCTGAGCTCAAGCAGCCCAAGCGAAGCAGCACCCGAGAAGCTATCCAAATTGAGTAGGTTGAGATGTAACTCACCCTCGCGCGCAAACCTCACCGCCTCACCGGCAAGGAGGCCAGCATGGCTGTTCAACCCTGCTACACCCTCGTACTGCTCGGAGCGGAATCCAAATAGCCGCTGGTCGCCAGCGTTCACTGCTCCCAGGCCATGGGTAACACCCAGCCCAACTCCGCCAGCAAGGTATCCTGTGAGAGCCTCACCGGACATCATGGATCCGGTGAAGCTGCTCCGGTCAAAGCTCACACCATGATCACCAATATCAATGCTCGCAAGGGCGCGACTGCTGGTTTGCGAAACAACAACGCCCGATAGGTCCAAACCCAAGCCAATTGCGAATCCGGCCGCTCCTCCCTGCCCGCTAATGGCCAGGGTTTGGTCTATATGCTGAAAGGCTCCAGATGTAGCAGCACTTAAGGCAATTGAGCCCAGTTCGAACCCCATTATCTTGCCTGCATCTTGCCACCCAACATCGCCCCGGTACAGATCAGCCCCGGTGAAGACGGCCTGCATTGCCAAGCGACCTATTGCAGCTCCGGTTTCCGCGCCTGCCAAGGCCCCAACCGTTTGTCCCCACATCACACCAACTTCACGGATTGAGGGGGCATGAAGAAAGTCATGGCCGGTGTTGAAGAGGCGTTGGTTGTACACTGCGGTTTTGCTCTTTTGAATACCGACCTGTTGTTCCATCTGTGCCGAGTTAAGGGACGCCATAATGCGGCCTGTCTCACCGTGTCCTGCAGCCCCATTTTCCCCGGCGGAGCCCACGTGTTGCCACAAGAGCCCGTCGCGAGCTCCGCTTGGTGTGGTAGCTACCGCGGCTGTGCCACCGGCCTCACCGCCGAATATCAGCAAGAGAAAGTCATTCATTTGCTGCCGAGCCCGCAAGGCGGCGATCTCGAACTCGTGAAGTCCTGCGCCGTACCCAGTTGATAGGGGCAGGTCAAGCTGCAGCTCTGGCGCCCGGAAGTTGCGGTAGCCAGCTATGACCTGCCGGTCATACTCGGTGCCCCCGAACACGGTACGATCGGCAATAATTCTGCGCTCAAAGCTGTCTCCCGCCGAGCGGAAGCCATAGCGTTCAAGCACCTCGGAGAGACCATCCCCCACTCTGCGGTTGCCTTCCACCACCGCCTGCAACGCGCGACGCCGTGTTTCCTCAATGCCCCGAGCCATCTCTAAAGCGCTCGAGCGGGTCACCGCCGCCTCAACCTGGCCAATTATGTGTGCGGCTGCCGTGTGGCGTTGTAAGGAACGCTCCTCGCTACCCGCCAGGAACCCGGAACCGCTCGGCAGATAAGGGGCAACCGAGGCACCGGCGACCGGGCTAAGCGATATCCCTCGCGCCGCAACAATGAGATCCGGCACTCGCACACCCTGAAAGGAGTCCGGGCCTGCGACAAGCTGAGCGATGTCCGGCAGTTGCATGCCAACCCTCGCGGGCATGCCGGTGTAGAGGTCGGCCTGCAAGCGGCGCGTGCTTAATCCAAGTCGCTCCGCTGCACCGGTGAGCTCGGACTCCACCCCCAAGCGAAGGGCCTCTTCATGCCACCTTTCACGCTGCTGCTCAAGATACTGCGCCTCCAGTTCAAAGCTTCGTAGTCCGTCACGGTAGAGTCGTTCAGCTCTACTTCGGCGCTCGTTCCGCTCGGCCGCGAAACGGGCAAATGACTGCTCCCAGTGCTCAACACCCTGTACCACCAACTCACCGAGCACGGCCTCTCTCTGAGCAAAGACTTGTTTCAAGTCACGCATCTCGGTAGCAGCGGCCTGGGCAAAGAGGCCTATCTCGGTGTTCGTGCGATACAGGAAGCGCTCCTCTACCCCGGAAAGCATGAGAGCCGCACTGGGGGTTGAGAGCGCCGTAGGTGCCAAGCCAGACCACAACTCGCCACTCTCAAGCAGCGTTGGTTCCGGCGACAACCAAAGCACAGCCGAACCGTGCTCAATCACCTGGTTGGGATCAGTGTTTGGGTCAGAGAGCAACTCACGGAAGCTCCGGATCGCAGTTGTATGCTCACCTTGTTCAAAAGTTCGGGCTGTTCGTCCGGTTTGCATAAGAGCAGTCATCGGCTCCAGTGAACCCTCCTGCATCGCCTGGAGAACGGTATTCCAGGAGCTGCGATCTTCGGTAGTCAATGCACTCACCATGACATTGCGTTGCTCCGCCGACAGCCGAGCGGCGGCGGGCATGGCGTTGAGAGCGGTATTCATGAGTCCTATAACTTGGGCGTTGCTGAGAACCGCACCCGTGACTAACGCCGCCGGTTGAGGCAGAAGACTCAGCTCGGAGCGAGCCGCCACCACCGGAGACAGGCTTGCCAAGAGCCCTGCGCGTGCTTGTGCAGCCGACCGTGGTGCAACCACTCGCATGCGTGCCTGAGTTTCGTCTCGTAGGCGTTTAAACTCAAAGTACTTGTGAGCCTTACGCACCTTCTTCATCCTCTTTTTCCAGCGTCTACGTTGGTAGGAAGCCGAGGCATGGAGATCTTCAATCACCTGCCCACTGACGTCGTTGTTAATCTCGCGACTTCCCATGACAAATACGCCGTGGTACACCAGAACGCGGTAGTGCTCATACAGTGACCGCAGTTGCGGATTTCCACGCACCGTTGTTCGGGCTGCCGATGTAATGGCGTTGAGGTGGGAGGGCACATGAAACCCAATAATTCGCGCAAGTCGGCCTACCGCAGTATCATGTTCTACCGTGAGCGCTACCCGGGCACCGGTAATTCCAGCAGTGTCGGCGTAGTAGGCCAAGGCGAAGGTGCGTAGCAGCTCCGAGGAGTCACCTCGTCCAGATAGAGCCTCGGAGAAGGCCCCAAGATCTTCGGCTAGGGCACCGGCTCTATACAGTTCAAACCAGTCCGCCTCACGCTGCTGGGCAAAACTCGCCGCACGCAACATTTCAAAGGGCCTGGGCGGGTTAAGCGAGTCCCAGTCCGCCCCACCACTCACTATGCGGGCCATGTGGTCCTTGAGCTCGCTTTCAACTGCCTTCCGCCGCAGCTCGGCAGCGTGGAGCGTGGACTGCATTCCAGCCAAGAGTTGGGAACTCTTGTTGAGCACAACCAAGGCCTCCTGCAGCGCAGTGGAGCGTTGCTGCGCGTCTGCGCTGTGAGGGTTCAGCGCTGCAAAGTGTTCAGCGGCGTGATCTGCGGCCATGCCTTCAAGCTCTGCGCTTAAGGCGGTGAAGATTGTAAGGTGGCGCTCATAGTCTGCGCGTCGTTGTGCAAGAACGGCCTCGGGAGAGTTGCCGGTGAGTGCATAACCCGCTATTCCAAACTCATACAGCTCGCGGGCAGTCTCGTACTCGCGGTGTGCCTCGGCGCGCCGATCTGCGGCATTTTCGCGTTTTTCATGGGCAGCCGCTACATTGCCGCTCTGACTACCAAGGGCAGTGCGTGTCTGTTCAAGCACGGCTCTCTGGTGCTCGACGGCGAGCTCGGCTGCTTCAAGCTCGAGCAGAGCAGGCTCCAGGAGTTCAAGGAGATAGAGCTGTTGATCTTCACTTTGTTTGGCGGCGCTCAGGTACAGGCTCTCGGCCGCGGAGAGGTGGCTTAGCGAGCTACTCACCGAATGCTCAAGATGTGAGAGCAGAGACGACAGCTGCTCTTCAGACGCCGCAAGCTCGGCGCTCCTGCCCTCAAGGTTTAGTTCGCCTGCCAAGCTGCCGGTGTTCTGAGCCGCTGCCAAACGGCCGGGGAGCAGAAGCAGTTCCTCAGCAAGACTTGCCACAAGGGCAGCCTCAAAGGCGGCGGCCGCGTCACGGTGTTGCGGTTGCAACAGCTGAGTTTGAATGTCTGCAAACTCATCTAACACCTGAGTGAGTTCCGCAAGAACCGGTTCAAGCTCTCCGTAGGCCTCCATCTCCCTGAGTTCAGCAAGCAGCATGTGTACCTGCTCTCTAAGCGGCACACTCGTTTCCGGAAAGGCTGCTGCGTTTTCCCTCCAGTAGCTATCCTTCAGCACCGGATGAAAGGAGGCGAGTTCAAGCGCCACGAGCGAAGGAAGAATGGCACGGTAGTAGTCATGCCGTGCTTGCGTTAGCAGGTGATCAAGCGGCAGAAGCTCGGGCAGAAGATCGCCAGATTCAAAGTCGGGCAGGAGACCGCCAGCTTCCAGCCCGGACAAGACGGCGGCCTGCATGCGCGCCTCTTCCATGGAGTACTCGAGCAAAGCCTGCTCTTCACGCAGACGCCCAAACTCGGCTAACTGCAGCATGCCCAGCTCCGGCCCATATATCAGCGCCAACTCGTCCTCCGAACTAAGCAAGAACTCGGCGGCGGCGTGCTGATAGAATAGGTCAGCCTGAAACTCATCCAGTATCAGTGCCCAGGCCGCCTGCAGGTGCAGCTCATCTATGCCTCCCGGAGTTTCCAAGTTTCGGTATACCTCGAAAAGATCACGCAACGCTTCTATGGCTTCAGCTTCGTACGCAAAACCGGTGTCGACAAGCGTGGCGGCCACCTGCTCCCAGGCAGGAGCGGACTCAATCTCAAAGTGCTCCAGAATAGCTATGCCAGACTCAAGTTCAGCTACCGAGTAGTCCGGTAGCTCTTGATGAAAGTGAAGGGCCGCAGCATGCTCGGCTGCCACCCTAAACAACTGACGAATGAACTCAGTGTCGAAACTCGCCTCGTAGGCCTCTGCCAGACCCAGTTGTTCCAGCCGCAAGACCTCAAGGAGTTCCGGATCCTGGGTAGTGTAGAAGGCCTCACGCCGTGCAAGCTCCTCGCGAGAAGCGCTCAGCTCCTGCTCGGCGGCAGATAGCGCGCTGAGCGCCTGTTCAAACTCGGTCACCAAACTCGGCCCCAAGGAACGCAGCGTCTGGAGCTGCGCGGTTGCTACAGCAAGACTGTGGTCTGCGTCGTCTCGTGCCTGTGTTGCACGTAGGAGTTGTTCATAACTTTCTGCAGCGGTGGCGCGGTCTGAACTGAGGTCGCCAGCATACTCAAGTACCGCCTCTGCCCGCTCTACCGCCGCCGATAGTCGTTCAAGTTCGGCGCCAACAAACTGTAACTCCTCGTGAGCACTGCGGGGAACTCCGTCCTCCAGCAAGTAGCTCCTTTCAAGTTCCAGCATTTGGCCAATAAGCCCTTCCTGTTCGGTCTCAATCTCGGTGAGTACTGCTTGCCAGTCCCGTATGCTTTGATTGAGTGCGGTGGCAAGGTCTGAGCTTCCGGTGCCGAGTTCGGCACGTTGGTGCTGGGCCTCTATCAGGTGCGCGGTTGCCATTTGACGCAGGTGAGATAGGCGGTGCACCTGCTCAAGCACAGAGTTGAACTCGCCCATAAGCTGTTGGTGTTCAACCGCGCGGATTTCCTCGGCGTCGGCCAACTGAAGCTCATAGCTTTGCGTGAAATCATATACATGTCGCTGAAAATCTTGTTGCGTCTCCTGAAGAATGTCCTGCATTTCGGACAGCCACAGCTCACGGCGTTGAAACAACTCAACCAAGGCCTCGTCCCAGGCGACTTCAGCCTTGCGCACATTATCAAGTGATTCATGCTCCCAACGCACCCGTTCCCTGAGCAGGGAGTCCTCAGCCTCCTGCCAGGCAGTGAGCCCACGTTCGTACTCACTGCGGAAGCCATCTTCCCAGGAGCCAATCATTCGAGCCTGCTCAATCAAGGTGCTGGCGTTCAGAAGTTCGGGACTGTCTATGAATGCGCGTGAGAGCGAGGAGTCCAGACCGTGAAGAATGCCAGCGGCTACCGCGTCTGCGGTCTGAGCTTCACTGCGGGCCCGAAGCGAGTAGGTGTCCTGTGTTCGGGCCTCAACAAAACGCCTGCGAGCGGCAGCGCTTTGCGCGTCAATGTGCTGTTGGAAGCGTTCACCCGCGGAATGCAGCAGCTCCGGATAGCGGGCCCCGAGCCTCGTGACTATGTCGGCATCCAGCCCGCTGAGCAAGGCCAGTGCGTAGATATCGACCTGGGTCTGGTACTCGCGCACGACCGCAGCGCCAGCCTCGGAAATCGCTGTGTCCCAGTGGGCAGTATCGATGTCGAAGGATGCGCGCCCTTGCAGGCGGAAGTCTCCAGCATCGTCCCGAAGGCGATTCCCGGAATCGTCGGTGATGTACAGATATCGACTGTTGGCCTGGACAATGTGCGCGTCAAGTTGCCTGAGTAGCTCCCCGGTAGGAAGCGCGCCCACACGTCGCTCGAGCCAAAGCCCAAGACGATACTCAGTGTAGCGCTCAAGCGCCTCAAGCTCAGCCTCACTGAGTTCAGATGAGTAAAGTGTCCGGGTAACGGCAGTCCAACGAGCGGCATCTTGTTCCTGATCCGCGCGAGAGAATATGAAGTCCCATGCCGGTGCTCGGCCTGCGTCGCTTGCCTGGATGTCAAGCAGTGCAGCTGCACCTGGGAATGCCAGGGCCTGTTGCCCAAGGCTGCTGATGAGTAGGACTGCGCATGCGAAAATCCTTAGATAGGTGTTCATGCGTTGTCTCCTCAACCCTTACTACACAATTTTTGTGCACGCTGATTGCCCAGACAGAAAAAAACTTCAATTAGTTATTCGCTCAATCGTCGGCGTGCTTGCGGCTGTAAAGAAGGTCGCCGGGCAGGAATGCGCATGCATGCCCAATGTGCAGGTTGGCCGAGCGGAACCGAGACCGGGCGCGCGGCGGAAAAGGGGGCTGAGTCAATGAGTAGTTTAAGGTCGATGTACGTACAGCGCGCAGCGGAACCGGAAGGTGGTGAGCCTGGCGTGGCTTCCCGCAGACGGAGTCGGAGTCGGAGTCGCGGGAAAGGGATAGTCCCGGTTGGGTATTGTCGTGGCGAAATGGGCCGCTTGAAGGCGGCCGGACTGGTGTGTCTGACACTGCTTGGATGCAGCGGAGGAAGTGGGACGATGTCTAAGCTAGTAAACAGAGCCGAGCATACCGTAGCCGACAATGCGAGCTCGGCCAACGCAGCTTCACGTGGCGCTGGTAGCGAGGTAGAGAAAGCGGGTGCGGACTCGCCCAAGTTTCTGGAGGCGGTGGCGATGTACGCGGCGGGCAGATACGAGCGGACCGCTACCCTGCTTGAGCTGCACCTGCTCCGCCATCCTGACCACTATCATGGCCGCGTTCTCCTGGCACGCGCATTGATGTACTCCGGCCGCCCCGGTGAGGCAGTGGTGGTGTTGCGAGCGACGGGGCTGGCACCATTGGCGGCGGCGGCTGGGCCAGCGGCGGCTGGGCCGGTGGGGCCAGCGGCAGCGGCACCGTTGGCCGGGCCAGTAGCAGCGGCCGGGCCCGATGCCCAACGCCTGTTGGCCGAGGCATTGTTGCTTGACGGCCGCTTTGCCGAGGCAGAGCCTGTCCTGCGTACGGCGCTTGAACGCAATAGCGAGGACCCTCGACTCCTGGTTCTGCTTGCCCGTGTGCATAGAAATGCGGGGCGTGGGGAACAAGCGACCAGCCTCTACCGGCAGGCGCTGATATATCGTGGTGAGTTGGGCATTGCGGCTCGTGAACTCTCACAGGTCTACGCTGCGCGGGGAGCCTTGGACGCGGCAGAGCATTGGAGCACGCGTGCCGCCGAGCTCCTGCCTGAGGCACTACGAATTCCCGAAGGTCTGAGGAGCGAAGCACAATGATGCGTGTTTCAAAAGGCTGCGCCGGTAGCGTACTGGTGTTCATAGTCAGTGTCATGGCCGGGTGCGCCTTCCACCCTCCGCTGCTCCTTGGCCGTGCTGAGGCTGAGTTGCTACCAGGTGCAGGCACCCCACAACTGACTGAGGTGGTACTCAGCGACATATTGAATGCCGAGCAAATTGAACACGAGATCCGCACCGCGTTCATGATTGCGGCCAGCCGTACCGGTGCTGACGGTAGTCTGAGCAGCGCCGCTGCTGGTGCGGCCGGTGCCGCGGATGGGGCTCACCACGACACCACGGCCGGGCCAGAGGTTGTGATTCGTCTTGACCGGCGGCCCTACACGCGCGGCATGCGGCGGCGACACATTCTTACCCTCACCTTGCAGGTTTTCCATTCCGGCCACGGAGCTGTTGCGGTGGTGAACAGGCGCGTAAACGACAGCACACCAAGCTTTGTGGTGATTCGTGACATGACACGCCAGGCACTGCGGCGTGCCCTACGGAAGCTCACCTAGTGCTGCTGCGTGCTGGCTTCTCCATTCCACTGCTGCTGTGTGCAGTGCTATTGAGTCTTGCCCGGGTGCCCGCGATAGGGGCCGAGACAGCTCATGTCACCGAGCTCAGCCTTGGGATCCAAGATGCGCTGAGACTCGCCGCTGAGCACAGCTTCGCGCGCAGAGCGGGTGAACAACGAGCCGAACTTGCACGCGAACGAGCGCGGCTCGCGCGCAGAGCACTGTTACCAAGCGTGGGTCTGTCCTACGGTCTGTCAGACACGGTGAGCTACGGTGCCGGTGACCAACGCGAACGCCGCATTGGACTGGAGCTACGCAGTCCGGTCTACCTGGGTGGCACCGTAAGCGCAGCCATACGGGCGGAACAGCGCCGCGCGGGTGAGGCGCTGCAGGCTGCCCATGACGCTCATGAGGAGTTGAGCTATGGCACCGCGCTGTTGTACATCCGGCTGATTGCGGCCCGCACCGCCATGGATGTCCAGAACGAGCTACGTATGATTGCGGTGCGGGAGTTAGCGGTTGCGGCGCGGCGCCGGGAGTTGGGTGAACTGACGCTTTACGAGTTGGTGGCGGTAGAGATTGAGGCGGTGGCGGCCGAGCACGAGTACGACCTGGCCGCCGAGCGTGTGCGGCGCAGCCAACTGGAGCTGGCAACGCAGCTGGGTTTTGCCCGGCCGGAGGAGATGCTCATACGGCCAGGTGAGGCGCTTCGGTCTGAGTATAGTGGGACAGGGACAGAGGAGTACCGGCTGGAGCTGCTGTTGGCGGCTGCGCGTGAGTCGGGCACCGAGGCGAGCCTGGAGGCTGAGCGAGCGGCGGCGGTGGACGCCTACCGTTTGGCGCAGCGGGCGGCCCTTCCGCGGATTCATGTGAGCCTCGGTGTTGATGCAGAGCATGGGCAGCAACGCCTACGTGAGCCGGGCATGCGAGTAGGACTTGAGTTGCGAGCGCCCTTGCCAGCGGTGCCGGTTTCAGCCTCGGTACAGGCTGCTCAACAGGGTGATCAGACGCGAACGCGTGCACTGACAGGCAGCGCCGAACCAGGCAACAACCTTGAGTACGGCAGTTCACGACGTGCCGCCCTGCTGGAGCTCCAGATTGTAGAGGACGCGGTAGAGGCTGCCCGCCGTTCACAACGGCAGGAGATTATCAACCTCAGCATTGCGCGTGAGCATGCCATTACAAGGGCGGAGCTGGCTGACAGGGCCCTCTCTCTGCGCCGGATGCATGCAGATATTGTCGCGGTGCAACGAGAACTGGGTGAGGCCACCCAGGCCGTCTATTTGCGTGCCGAGACTGCGGCTGCACAGGCGCGCGCCGAGGCGAGTTCAGCCGCTACCGGAATTCTTGAGGCCGAGGTTGCTCTACGCCGGAGCGTAGGTTTGCCCCTTGAGCCCTGGCTGCAGTCAATGTTCGTCGATAGAGACGACAGCACGGAGGATGTTCAATGAAGCTATGGCAATCTCGGCTAAGGGTGAGCGCTCCCTTGGTGCTACCGCTTGCATTTCTGGGTCTGGTTCTTCTCATGGCGGCAGATAACAGACCAGCCGCGGAAACAGCGCTTTCAGCTGAGCTGGTCGGGGATAGCGGCGGTAGCACCGCCGTTGGCACTCCAGCTACGGCTATGCGTTATGTAGTGGACGAGGCGGTGTTTCAGGAAACGATAGAGGTGTTTGGCACGCTTGCACCTCAGGTCACCGTCTCTGTATCTGTAGAGACTGGCGGTGTGGTTTCTGAGGTACACGCCGAGGCGGGCGATGTAGTGGAGGCCGGTG
>REEM01000199.1 GCA_007695055.1 Spirochaetaceae bacterium
TCTGCAATCGCTGGGATTCGCACCACGAACTGTTGCAAGGGCTCGGCAAAACCCACCGAGTAAAATCCAATGCTCACCGCCTGTGCAATGAAGAGCTGAATTCCAATAGAGCCGCCAAATGCTATGCCCAGGGAGTTCTTGGAGAGGGCGTACATCCCGCCCGCCCCGACATTGCGCACGTTGGTGGAGCTGTCGGCAATTGAAAACGCGGTTGCAAGGGTTGCTGAGTTTGCAAGCACCACAATGATCATGACGTTCCAAACGCCTACCGCGCCCACAAGCAACGGCAGAATGAGGAATAACACCGCACCAAGAATTGCTTCAAATGAGGGTACAAATACCCCGCCAAAGGTACCAAGCTTCTTCACGGTCTATCCTCCCTCAGGTTGCTACCGGCGCTATGCGCTGGGATTCCCGTTGCTTGGTGACGGGCACGACTGCGAGTTCGAGGTCGGGTGCGAGTTCGGGTGCGGGTCAGCCGCCTCAGCCAAACCACACACAATGCTGCGACCAATCGCGGAACTATCAAAATTACGACTCCAGCGCCCAGTGCGACGAAGAGTAGAGTATCCTCAAACAAGCTGTGCGAGACCGCCAAGTGATGGTTCAGTAGATCCGCGTCTTCAAGCGAAAGCTCGCCACGTGCACGCTCTTCAAGAATAACCGCAGCTCCATAGGTTAAACCCAGAGTATTGCCGACAATCCACAAGAATGCCGTGCTCCTCGGCAAACCAAGCAAGACCACTACCGGCTCAAAGATCTGCGCTACACGCCGCAGCACTCCGCTACGCTCTAACAAACGCTGTCCAATCATGAGTAGCACAACAATGGTAACAATACGCAGCAGCGTATGTGCAGTTCCAACGAACCAACTGGAAAACGCAGCCAATGCTGGTGTCCATCCTGGAAAACCTATCTGGAACTCCGTGCTCAAGGATCTACCGGCGGCGGCCTCCAGTCCCATCAGACGCCCAACCACGACTCCAACCACAAGCGCAGTGAATACCCGAACAGCAACTATGCGCACCGGGTTTGACCCAACGCGTGCCTGCACCGCGGTTTCCACGAAAAGGTTATGGCATATAAGGATCATAAGCGCCATGACCGTGATTTCGCTCGCTGAGAAACTCAGGGAGCTCATGACACCAATTGCAGGGTAGATAGTGATGAGCGCGCCGGTTGCAAAGACCAAGGCGGCTTCCCCGGGAAGACCGGCAAGTGCCATGACTGGGTCCAGCAACGCAGCAACAGGCGCAAGAAGACCTATGAGGTCCAACAGGAACACAAAAAGCCCGGCAGGTACCAATACCAACGACAGTCGCCACGACATCCGCAGACCAACTCGTAGGCCGTCATGAATACAAGCACCAATACCAGGGCGAGTCAGGCCAGGCCGACCGCCTTCCACTCTACTGTCCGTCGGCTGCGCCGGGAAGTTACTCAACGACATAGGGCTGTAATCTACTCCGGAATCGGCCTAAGAACAAGATGGGATGCTACTCCTTGTACGACAACACGTGAGCCTCTATCCAGTCAGCATACTCCCGCAACTCCAGCAAAATTCCTTTATGTGACGCGGGCGTATCCGACCGGGCGAGCAGATTCTCAACCTTGCGGCGGAAGCGCTTAAAGTCCATGGCATCTTCAATCTCCGGCATGAGAAGTCGGGCCGCACAGTGGCTCATCCAGCGACTCTTGTCCTCGGCGGGCAGGAGCTCGTAGTAGTTTCGCGCAAGATAGCGCCACAAGAGTTGGGAACCGCGGGAATCTCTAAAGGCCGGTGGTGAGCTAATGAGCTCCTGGGCCTCGGCCTGATGGACGTAATCAAAGGTACGCCGGTCTTCATCACCAAAGAAGCCACCCGAGTAGATCTGGAGGTCTGGATCTTTTGGATCGCGCCGTTGTTCATGTCCACCTGCGTAGACTTCACGGATCTTTTGCACGAGTCCCGGCTGTGTTCTCAGAAGCTCGGCATTCCGGAGGCACTCGGCGGTATCAATCCCCAACGCAAGCGCCCGCTGCTCACTCAGTGTGTTGAGCGGAGCCAATGCCGGACACCTATTCAGATGCACCGAAACAAAGCGAACCCGTTCCGACTCATCTATGTGATCCTTGGGCGCAAAGACCCTGTTTCGTATTTCCTCCGCAGGTAAATCCATCCAACTGCGAGGGTCGCTGCGAAGGTCATAGACCAGCACCGCATTTGCCGAGTCCGGGTGAGCACTGATAGGATAAACAATGCTACTGCAGGCTCCGGGCCGAGTATAGAGGGCCGAGCTATGGATAAGCGGCTGGGGCGACTGCAAACTCAGAAGCTTGCGAACCTCGTCCTTCTTTCGCAGCTTATACAGAAACGCAAAAAGCTTCGGCTGCTGTTCATGTACCATTCGCGCCAGGGAGATTGTTGCGTAGACGTCCGAGAGCGCGTCATGCGCTTTTTCGTGTGAGAGGCCGTTGGCCGCACTGAGCTGCTCAAGTTGAAATATCGGCTTGCCGTCTTCACCTTGCGGCCAGGAAATGCCCTCATGACGGAGGTCGTGCGTCATGCGCACAAGATCCACTATGTCCCAGCGACTGTTTCCGTCCGCGTACTCACGGCGGTATGGATCGTAGAAATTCCGGTAGAACAGGTTGCGAATAAACTCGTCGTCGAAACGCACAGTGTTGTAACCGACAACACAGGTTCCAGGAACCGACATTTCACGGTGCACCCGGCCAGCAAACTCGGCCTCGCTCAGGCCCTGCGACTTGACTCTCTGGGGTGTAAGTCCGGTCACAAGACAGGCCTCGGGTTCCGGCAGATACTCAGGGCTTGCCCGACAGTAGAGCACGGTAGGTTCCCCTACCGGTTCAAAGTCGGCCCCGGTTCGTACTGACGCGTACTGCGCAATACGGTCCCACGCCGGGTTGCGGCCAAAGGTTTCAAGATCATACCAAAGAAGGGTTGCAGCCATGAATGCAGCTTACCCGGACAGCAAGCCCTATGCAACGTCCAACAACAACGACCTGTACTCACCCTGTCCGAACTCGGACGTCTGCTGTTCTAAAGCAACTCTTCAGGCTTCTGTGTTGCTAACCGAATCAGTAATTTTATATTGACTGAGTGTTATGCTCATGTTACGGTACGTCACAGTCCTTCCCAAACATTCGCGTACACTTTCACGCATAGCGTGCAGTTACAAGAAATCTGTACGGAATAGGATATACCAACATCACGGCTTAGGAGGCCACAATTGAAGAAGCTCTACATGGTAGCACTCATCCTTGTACTGACCGGCGCGCTTGCATTTGCAGGCGGACGTTCGGAAAACAACGCTACCGCAACCGCTACCAAGTTTTACGTTGCACACCAAGGTGCTTACATTGGTGAAGCAACCGTCACAATTAACGGAAACAATGAAGTCGTTGCCGCCAGCTTTGCTGAGTATCACGGGCCCGACGGCTGGGTAGTCAACCCCGGCGACGGTGCCGTTGTTCGTGTTCCAGACCCGCTTGCTAACACCGGACACTCCGATCCAGCAATTCGCGGATACATGTTCTACATCTACAATGAAGTGGGTGAGAACGGTGAGTACATGTGGTCACAGTACAGCCCCGGCGCCAACGGTTTTTCCCGACCAGGACGCCACTGGCAGCGTGACTTTGACGGAATGATGTCCAACCCAATTCGCTCCGCAGCATACGCTCAGGCAGTGAAGGACGACACCCTTGTGACAGTTACCATTGACGGTCTCAATGTCACGGTTGGCCCTACAGCGAGCGAAACCGTTCGTTACGGTGGTCAAATGGACAAGGCACATCCCGAGTCCACATACATGGCAGTACGTGCCAACAGCCTTGGGTACCGCTACAACCACGCACGAAACGTTGAGTTCTTTGCGAGCAACCCTATGGCTAACTACGCGGCGGCAACCCAGCAGCGCCGGGAGGACCTTGAACTTGTTGCCGATCCCAGCATAGACGCCAACGCCGACGTATCGGTCTATGAAGGTGTAGGAAACGAGTGGATGGTAGCCGATGTACGCACCGGCGCCACCTGGAGCGACTTTCAGCACTACACTGTTGAGATGCAGGAAGCCTACAAGCTCGCAGTAGCTCGCATGGCCCTTGGCATGGTCGACTGATACTCGACTCATAGCTTACACACTCGGGCTGAGGCGGTTATCCGCTTCAGCCCTTTTTTTGTGTGGGTTTGTATCAGTGCGGGCCTGTATGCGTCCGGGTTTGTAAGCGTACCCGCAGGGTGCTCCCTGTACCGCGAACGTGTTTTCTTAGTACCATAGGGTATAGAGGAAAAAAACCGATGTCAGAGTTTACACCATCGCCAGTTGATGAAGGCGACCTGCTGGAACGCACAGACCAGAAAGTGAAACCACCCGAGATGTACAAGGTGGTACTGCTCAACGACGACTATACACCACGAGAATTCGTTACCGAGATTCTCATGCAGGTATTCCATAAGTCCCGCGAGGACGCCGGGCGGATCATGTTGAGTGCGCACACCGGCGGCAAGGCAGTTGTGGGACTCTATACCTACGATATCGCTACAACCAAAGTGGCTCAGGCCCACAAACTCGCCAAACAGTTTGAGTTCCCATTAAAGCTTGTGGTCGAGGGCGCTTAGAAACTATACTCGACCGAGAGCAGCCAGCGCGGGTCGTAATTGAAACTACCGGAACTTCCTACCGGTCGCACTCCTTCAGCGCGGTGTTCCACCCGCCACAGGAAGGGAGAAGGCGCCCTGAGACCAACCCCCAACGACCAACCAAGTACATGATCCAGGCTTTTTACATACTCATTTCCCCAGGACGCTGGCTCGCGCTGCCGAGTAAAACTCCCAATCGAAGCGTCAAAGACCGCCCTCCTGCCGAGCCGAAAAAGATACTCAAGCTGCAAGTTCAACACATGTGAAGCACGCAATGGTAGTAAGGGAACGGGAAGGATATATCGCGCCGTAAGCAAGGAATCTAGCCTCCCATCACCCCGAAACCTCTCGCTCACCACCGGCACATATCGTTCGCCCAGAAAACCAAGGACTTCCCAACGTCGCACGGCCGGGCCAGCATCCTGGAACTCACGCCACACATCACCACGAAGGCCCCCACCCCACAATGTTCGTCCCGCCCCATAGGCAAAGCCTATCTCTTGGGACACGACATGCAAACGATCATCATCGGCGGCCTGAAACGAGTCATAGCGAGTAACCGACCGCAACCAGTGCCGTGACCACAAGCCCTCAAGGCGCAACTGCAACTCGCGGTCCTTGGAACCCTGTATCCCACCCTCGCCAGCTTGATAAGGGAAACGCCATTTGAGCGCTATGCGGTCGCTTGTCTCATGTCGCAGGAGATACTCCAGGGTTTCTCCGGGAACTGGTTGCGTCCCGCCCGGCGCAGGCCGATGTACCCCCGTGTTGCGTTGTGAGCCAGCCGGTGGTGCAGAAGGCCGGGGGGCGAGGCCAGCGGTAGACTCGCCAGAGATAAAGCTAATGTATTCGGTATACATTGCCGGAGTCGGGCGCCGACTGTGGGAACCTGGATACTCACGGTACAGTGTTTCAACGCCAGCCGCCCTGACCCGCGCATGCGTCCGGTTAATTCCTTCGTAGCGCACCGCAGCCTCCTGGCTGCCTATAACAAACGCAGCTCGAAAGCCACGCTGCTGCATGCGTTCAAGGGAGTCCGGCGCGATAGGATAGCTGGTTCGAGTTCCCGAGATCACAGCACCCGAGATGAGCTCCGGATTCCGGGCCGCAAGGGCCCAACTCAGATCACCACCAAGCGAGTAACCCCCAACGTACACCCGAGCCCTGTCCGCCGGATACTCAGAAAAGACGCGTTCCAGATCCAGCAGAAGCCGTGCTTCGTACCAACGTACAAAAGCACGAAAGTCCGGTAGGTAGTCTTCTGACCGCGGGCGTCCTGCTGGCAATACCAGGATAAAGCTCTCCTGAATTGCCGGATCCAGACCGATTCGTGGAGCAAAGAGCTCAGCGGTGCCAAGAGTGGGTGGCAAAACAACAAATACTGGGTAGCTTCTACCCGGCTGTTGGTTCTGCGGCATAACGATACGAGCTGGCTCATCAAAGAAGGCCGGACGAAGCTGCGCGGAAAAGGCCGCTGGCGCGCTGAAGAAGACAAGAGCAAAGGCAATCAGCAGCCGCTCACCGCAAACCACGCCCCGACGACGTCTTGACGCCCTATCTTGAACGTGGAAGACTAAGCCCAATGCAGACACAAAGCACCCCAATTTCTGAACAAATTTCCTTCCCGCAAGGTACCACTGACAGCCATTTTCACCTACTGGAAATTGAGCGTCATGGAATTGACCCAGCGCTCCTGTTAAAAGCACTTTCAGACCACGGTTTTGGTTTCGGCCTGGAGATTGCCATAGACGAGCAAAACTTTGCCCGTCGCCTTGAATTAGCGGAACCCTACCCCGGATTGTATCTCACCGCCGGACTACATCCATCCGTTTCGGGATCTCCCCAGTTGGATCTTGGCGCGATCATAACCGAGCTCAGGAAGCAACTCCAACACCCCAAGGTGCGCGCCGCAGGCGAGATGGGTATTGACCTCTTTCGCAATTACGCGTCACTTGAGAAACAACGCGAGCTATTTGTAGCTCAACTCCGTTTAGCGTCGGAGCAAAGGCTACCGGTAGTTATTCACAACCGAGACGCAGACCTTGAAATTCTTAAGGTTCTCAAGGAGAACCCTCCTTCCGCTGGCGGCATTATGCATTGTTTTTCCTCAGGCTCTCATTTTGCGCATGCCTGCGTAGAGTTAGGGATGTACATTTCCTTTGCAGGCAACCTTAGTTTTCGCAAAGCAGAATCGCTACGCGGCATGGTTTCCCAACTACCCCGGGAACGCATTCTGGTAGAGACCGACGCCCCGTACCTCACACCCCAGCCATTTCGCGGAAAAACCAACCACCCGGGCCGCATTGGCATCACACTGACAATCCTCGCAGAGTTGCTCCAGTTATCGGTGGAGGCGGCCGCTGAGCTCACCACCCAGAATCTGCACCGTCTGCTCCAGGTAGAGTGAACACAGGCGCGGCATATAGCCTGCAGCAGCTGAGTCGCGGCAACTCTCCCGCCGCGCCCAACTCCCTGCGCAAAAAGACCCTCGCTCGTTATCGAGCGAGGGTCTGCATTCAATGCACAATGAGTAGAATCTTAGCAGGTCAAGCTACTTACCAGCCGTCAACCATGTCGTCCGGATCCCGAGCCTCTTCTGCAAAGAGGTCCGTTACAGCACGCAGGTCGTCAAGGTATACGTAGTACTGTCCGTAGGTCTGCATTTGGTCAAGGTGTATTAAGAACCCGAGTACCTGCAGTCCAGACCTGTCAGAGTAGAAACTGTCCTGCTGTACAATAGTCGGTGGAATAGCCACCGTCATCTGTCGCCACCCGGAGAAGTTCATGGTACCAAAGGGCAGAATATTCCTATTGCCGAAATAGTCCTCAACCACCAAACTAATCCGATGCTGGCGGTTACGACCAACCACCCATACCGAAAGGGTCTTTACAATTCCTGGTACAGCAAGTGGTCGGGAGGCTTCTACGAAAATGGTGCTCGCACCACGACGAAAGAACTCAGCCTTGACACCGAGTACGTACTCATCTGGTTCCTCTATTCCTAACTCGACCTCGACCTCAATAGGCTCTTTGTCCATTGGACCGCCAGCAAGTCTCCGATACGTGAGTACGCCTGTGTCTTGAGGCATATGCACGCGCCAGAAAGCCGGGTCCTCAAACCTGGAGACCGACACTTCCTGCAGACGTTGCTGCGCGGAGTCGACACCGAGCTGAGACGGATCAACCTCCTGCTGCTGGGCCCATACAGCAGGCCCCGAAACAAACAGGATCATTAACGCGAATAGGGTGTTGCGCAGGTATTTCACTACAGTCCCCCTTCTTGGTTCCACAGTTCACGAATGGTCTCAGGATCACTTAACCCCTCGCCGTCAAACGGCATATCAAAGAGATCTGTGAAGACCTTAATTTCATCGAAGTACACGTAGAAGTTGTCGACCTTTTCGTTAGGACGAGTCCACAACACGAACTTCACGAGTTCCAAGCCTTGCGGGCCGGGAACATGGCGTGTAGTCTGGGGAATCCAGGTTGGAATTTGTACCCGGAGATTTCTCCACCCGAGGAAGTTAAGATCACCTACCCTTAGGGTATGCACCATTCCTCTATGATCTCGAAGCATAATCTCAAGATAGTAGTCATGGTTTGACCCCCAAACCCAAAGGTTGAGCTCCTCGGCAAGACCGGGAATACGCATGCCGGTACGTTCTAGGTTCTCCTCGGCAGACCCCGGAATGATTCGTGGAACCAATTCTCCGTTGTCTCCCATTTGCGCCGGAAGAATCTCAAGATAATTGTAGCCGCGGCGGTTGAACTGGGCATGAACACCCAAGGAGCGAAGCTCCATTCCTTCCGGTTCACGTCGATACAAAGCGTCCGGCCACGTTCTCACGTGCTGGTAGCTCGGAAAATCCTCTCGAATGAACCTACTTGCCCTTACCATCCAAGGGCTGCCATCCGGGTCATTAAAATCCTCCAGAGTAAGCGTTTGATACGCTCTGGGGCGTTGCTGAGCCCAGATAGCGGAAGTAAGTAGCATTCCGAGCACAACCACACACACAATGAGCAGGCTGCTTCTCTTCATTACTCTACTCCTTAACTGATTGCGAGACTGGTGAGCAGCTGCCGGCCCACGTCACGGTGAATTATATTTCTCCCCTATCCCTTTGTCAAACATCCCTTTACGAAAGCACCGAGATTATCGTCGTTTGTTCAGGTTTTTTCCAGAGAACTCGTTCCTTTCTTGATTGTCGGAAGCTGGGCTACCAAACTACAGTATCGCTTTGCGCAATCCCCTACTCAAACGGCCCAGATTATCGGGTGACCGACCGAGATGTTGAACCTATGACGGCCGGAACAACTGTTTCGCCTCTCACTGCGGCACCAAGAAGGCGGGCAAAGGGAAGATCAACACTATACATCACATGCTCGTATTCGGATCCGCCTCCCTCAAACACCGAGCGAAGTCCACGCTCCTTACTTATGCGCAAGGCAGCAGGCGCTGCCGCACCGAAAGCAAAGACTGTTACCGAGTTGGGCTCCGCCCACATCTCTATATCTCTTCGTACTCTCTCGTCATCCGGAACAGTATTGTACCATAGTTCCTCTATCTTGACTCTATCAGCAACTCCCACACCGAGCGAGTTTGCAGCGGCACGCGTCTCGGGAGTATCAATTGCAAAGAATAGAATCAACTCTATGAGGTCTTTACCCTCGGAAGTTGCCTCCTCAGCGAGAAGCTCACCAAGCTGCCGATATGCTGGGTTGCGATCAAAAGCCACTCCACGTAGGCCGGTTGGGAGCCGACCTTCATCCACTCCGAGTACCACAATGTCGCCTTGGAGATGCTCGTCGCTCAACTCGGCCAGAAGCTCGGCCTCGCGCAGCAGAACTGGAGTAACGAATACCAATTGATAGTCGTCTCGCAGCTCCAATGCAATGCGCATCTGGTCGAACAGGGTTCCCCCGTCGTCGGGTAGCTGCAGGTGAACAAGGTCAAGACGCAAACCTTCGGATGAGGCATCTCGCTGCCAACGGGCAAACTCATCATCTGTGAGAACTCCAGACAGATACGGATCAATGAGTACCACACCCTGTGACTTGGGCGAACAGCCCACGAGTAAGGCAGCAAACAAAGCTACACCAAGGCAGCAATTCATGGCCCGGACTACAGAGCACGCATGTAGTATGCACCTCAATATCGCCGCCTCCCTTTAAAATGAACGTCGTGCGGCTGAAATTAGCGCCGAGAGGGCAAATTCTGCTTTCCAAGATACAGCAGAATGAGTCCGGCACTAACCGCTACCACCAGAGCACTAAACAGGGCCGGAATCTGGAAACTCAAATAGTAGAAGGTGGGTATCCAACTGAGCAAAGCAAGCGCTCCGATTCCTATGGCAAGTGCCAAATAGCGGGTGCCGTATTGCTCACGAAGCGCAATCAAGAACAGGAGTGGGCAAGCCACCAAGAAGGCAGTACGTACCAAGGGGAGCACAAAAAGGACCGCGGAATCAAAATGCTGGAGGTAACGCGCGATCTCAAAAAAGCTTAGCACACTTAGATATCCCGACAGGAAAGAGGTCAACCCAGTAAGCGCCGCGGATAGGTCGGTGTTCAAGGATTGCCGCTCCAACAACGCAATGCCTATCCCAGCAACCACGAAAGGAGCCAGCACCTCACCTACACCGTACATCAGATACAAACGTCCTGTGCTGAAGCCGCCTCCAATCAGAAAGCGAAGAATAGCGAGAATTCCAATTGCAGGAACTGCCCAGAGCGAGCCTCGAACCACCGCGAGCAGTGTGTGCTGGCGAGGCTGGTCACTCTGACCGGAAAACCCGAGGATAAAAAAGTATGTGAGCGGTATTGAAGCTAATAAAAACAGCACCATAAGCGTTGGAGTGGAAGCTATCACAAAGCATGAAGCACAATCAAGCGGTAGCCGTATTGACAGTTTGGTGGTAGGACGACTAGGATTCCATTCATGAGTTCAGAGTCCAGTCCCGTCGCCGAGTCGCTCGGCATAGTACAGGAACACACCTACACATTCGGCCCCCCAGGTGAGCCGATTATCCTGGAAAACGGTCGAGCGTTTGGACCAATAGATGTACGGTACGAAACCTACGGTAACCTCAATGCTGAGCGCAGCAACGCCGTACTGATTCTCCATGCCTTTACCGGTGACGCTCACGCCGCCGGATTCCACACAGCTGAAAGCAAGCACCCAGGCTGGTGGAACGACATGGTAGGCCCTGGAAAACCCTTCGACACCAATAAGTACTTTGTCATTTGTTCTAATGTATTGGGTGGATGCAGAGGGACGACCGGTCCCGGCTCCATGGATCCGGAGACAGGCAAACCATTCGGCTTGTCCTTTCCGGTAATCACCATCCGAGACATGGTGAATGTACAGAAGCGCCTGGTTGATCATCTGGGTATACAGCGGCTCTTGGCCGTTGCTGGAGGCTCAATGGGCGGTATGCAAGCCCTTGAGTGGAGTGTTGCGTATCCGGAAATGGTGGCCTCAAGTATTGTGCTGGCCTCGACCGCGCGGCTTACGGCTCAAGGCATTGCATTTAACGCGGTTGGTCGGAATGCCATCATGTCGGATCCACATTTCCAGTCAGGAAATTACTATTCCGACCAGATGCCAGCTCAAGGGCTGTCTATTGCGCGCATGGTTGGACACATTACCTACCTCTCGGACGAGTCCATGGGTATGAAGTTCGGCCGCAAACTCCAGGAAAGGGCTGCCTACGGCTTTGACTTTGCGGACCAGTTTCAGGTGGAGAGCTACCTTGAGTATCAAGGCGACAAGTTCGTCGACCGCTTTGACGCGAACTCATACATCTATCTTTCAAAAGCTATGGACTACTATGACCTTGGTGAACGCTACGGCGGGCTCGATTTCGCAGCATCGCGAATTACCGGTAAGGTACTGGTGATTTCCTTCACCTCCGACTGGCTGTACCCACCCTATCAGGCAAAGGAGGTTGTGTTTGCCCTCATGAAAGCGGAGAAAGATGTATCGTACACGGAGCTCAACAGCCCATACGGGCACGACTCGTTTTTGTTGGAAACCAAGCGTCAAGGGCGACTTATCTCGTCTTTTCTAGGATCTGTTTATGGGCATGATTGATCAACAGGCGAACCCGGAACACCGTGTTCACATTAGTTACGAACGCATAATTGAGTTGGTAGAAGCCGGGAGTAACGTCCTTGATCTCGGGTGCGGTGACGGCGAACTGCTGCTGCGACTCATGCGCGAAAAACAGGTGCGAGGTCGTGGGGTCGATATTGAAGAATCAATGATTCTCCAGTGCATTAGCAAGGGGTTGTCGGTTTTTCAGGGCAACCTTGAGGAGGGGCTCAAAGACTATCCAACCGGAAGCTACGACTACGTAATTCTCAATCACACCTTACAAATGATCCATGACCCGGCAATGCTGATTCAGGAGATGGTTCGAGTTGGCCGTTACGCGGTAGTGAATTTTCCAAACTTTGCACATATCCTTAACCGCATACAGTTAGCATTTGGTGGTCGCATGCCGGTTAATAGAAATATTCCTTATGAATGGTACAATACACCGAATATCCATTTCTGCACGCGCAAGGACTTTGTAGAACTCTGCTCAACACTCAAGATAGATATAGTGCGGAGCATCGACATGACTCGGCGTCACACCGCACCTCCATTTTTGCATAACTGGCTTGCGACCGAAACATGTTTCGTGCTTACGAACACTCTTCGGACCTGAAATTCTCAAGTTCTAGCCTGCTCCGTGCCAGCCAGAGGTGCTTTTCTTGATCGGCAGCGAGCCGACGGAAGATATCACGATGCTCCGTGCTCAGTACGATATGAAGCAAACTCTCATAAAAAGACTGAAGCCGTCCCTCCAGCTGAATAATCATGCAGAGAAAATCTCGGTACTCCATAGCTGCGTCAAAACTGCGTTCAACCTCGTAGGCGCTGGAGTCAAAAGCCTGCATGAGCGTCTCGTCTAGCTCTACCTCTCCAGCTCGGTGTTCTAAGAACCGGCTGAGAGCCTTTCTGTGAGTATCAATGCCGGTGCAGAGCGCCCGCAACAGTTGCATAAGTCCGAAATGATCGGTAATCTCGGAATAGATTTCGTATACTTCGGCGTTTTGCTCCTCAAGCTGTTTAGCCGTTGCGAGGAGTTTAAAAAAGTCATTCATGATACCTCCTACCATGTTTGGGAGGGCCTTTGCTCGCGGAGCCATTTGACTCTTTTTATGTCGGGTGCTATGGTATACGATCTATACAGGAATTTGCAAGGTGACACTAAGGAGGCACATTGGCCGGTAAGGAACTGCGAATCAACCAGATGATCCGCGTACGAGAAGTCAGGCTCATCGGAGACGACGGTGACCAACAGGGTATTCTTCCAACAGCTGAGGCACTAAAGATGGCCGAGGAGCAAGGACTAGACTTAGTGGAGGTAGCTCCCAACTCAAGCCCTCCTGTTTGCAAGATCATTGACTACGGTAAGTACAAGTTCGAACTTGAGAAAAAGAACCGTGAAGTGAAGCGCAAACAGAAGCTCGTGAAGCTTAAAGAGATCCGAATGCAACCGAAGATCGAGGATCACGATCTGCAGTTTAAAACCAAACACATCAAGGACTTCCTTGATGAAGGAAACAAGGTCAAAGTGACAATTCGGTTTCGTGGGCGTGAGTTAGCTCACACAGACCGCGGCCGCGTGTTATTGAACAAAATTCTAGAGTTGCTCGGAGAGGGATATCACGTTGACAAAGCTCCGGCCATGGAAGGTCGGTTCATGTCAATGATTGTTGGACCAAACACGAAGAAGTAACGCGCCGTCACATCCCGAGCGCGCACACAGAACACCAGGCAGGTCGAGGAGATCACGTTATGCCAAAGATGAAAACACGAAAGAGTGCGTCCAAGCGCTATTCACTAACCGGAAGTGGAAAGGTCAAGTACAAGAAACAGGGCTTGCGACACATTCTTACCAAGAAAAGTACCAAACGCAAAAGAAGCTTGCGCAAGAGCGGCATCCTAAGCGACCCTGAACAGAAGCGGGCAAAACAGCTTCTTCCCTACGGTTAATTACCGTCTATTACGCAGAATACTCGAGTTTGAAGGAGAACTACTATGCCTCGCGCAGTCGATGGAACACGCCGCAAAGATCGGCGAAAAAACATACTTAAACAGGCCAAGGGTTACTGGGGTCGACGCAGCAAGCTGTTTCGCACCGCCAAGGATGCAGTGGCCAAGGCCGACCTCTATGCATATCGCGATCGCCGCACCAAGAAGCGGGAGTTCCGTGCACTTTGGATCAGCCGGATTTCGGCCGCTCTGACTGATCACGACATCAACTATAGTCGGTTTATGCATGGACTCGACAAAGCCGGAATTGAGATCAACCGCAAGGCGCTCTCTAACATGGCTATTGAAGATCCGGCAGCTTTCACATCTATTGTGAATACCGCCAAGACCGCTCTCAAATAAAGCATGCTGAGCCTCGAGCAGATCCGCCGCCTGGAACAAAGGGTTAACGAAGCCGTCGAACGCATTAACGCGCTCGAAAATGACAAGCGTAGACTCAAAGAGCAACTTACCGAGTCACGTGCGCAGGCATCTAAGCTTGAGGCACGGCTTGAACAGCAGAGCAAAGATCAAGCTGCCATTGAGCGCGGAATTCTCGCCGCGCTGGAGCAGCTAGATAAACTTGAACATGAAATTGCAGACGGGGCCGTACCCGAGGCCACTGCTACGCCGGTTATGGCGAGTTCAGACGACAGCTTCGCGGGTGTGGAAGCTATACAAGATGCGGAGCCTCCGCAGCAGGAAGCTCCGCCACAACAAGACCAAGAACTTGATATATTCTAGGTGGCTCGGGCATGCGCATTGAGCTTCTAGGACAGTCTTTCACTATCCGTTCCGACGAAGATCCCGAGTATCTCGGCGATCTAGTTGACTATTTCGCGACCAAACTTCAGGAAGTACGCGACTCGGTAGATACCATAGACCCGGTAAAACTTGCAATTCTTGCAGGTTTAATTACGGTAGACGAGTTATTCCAGGCTCGTGAAGAGGCAGGTATGTCGGTAGCAACTCCTGAACGCGATCCTGAAGAGCAACAGGAACTTGAGCGAATTACCGAGCGCCTCATTACTCGCCTCAATGAAACACTTGACGCCACGCCGGAGCATCCTGAAAAAGCCGAGGACACAGAACCACCTCATATAGATGACGATGAGTCGTAAAGCTTATTACTCGACGGTTCGACCCAACACACCACCAATTTTTTCCGCAACCGCATCATAATCACATCCAATTACGGTTACCATGTTGCCCGCAAGCTGGTTCGCCATGCGTGCGCACACTGCTCTTGGCTCTCCCATCAGCCGGGCAAACAAAAAGCCAGCAGCAAATGAGTCGCCAGCGCCATTCGTATCAATAGCGATAACCTCTTCGGCGGGTAGTAACACGGCGCCGTCGTCACCTCCAACAATACATCCTTGCGCACCTAACTTGAGAGCAACCTCGGGTACCATCTCAAGCGCCCGTTCAAAAAGTTGCTCCGGCTCTCCGTTCAGACCAGTCAATGCCGCCAGTTCGTCACGATTGGCGAACAAGGTATCAACCCGGCCCGGCAGCCAGCTAATGAGCTCATTCAGATGGCGTTCGATGACAAAGGAGTCCGATACATCAAAGGAGACCGTCCCACCCCGCGCCTTGACTTGTTCGACCGCCTTGGTGAGCGTTGCACGTTGGATATCGCTCTCAAAGAAGTAGCCCGTAGAGTGCAAGTGATCACAACTGGCAAGCGCATCGACATCTATATCCTCCACACTCATACGCCCGGAGGCCCCCAAGTAGGTGCACATAGTACGCTCTGCATCGGGCGTAACCATGACGGTAGCACAACCGGTAGGCACATCTTTCTCCGCCAAGGCGGCCACTACGCCCACCCTCCGCAGCGCTTCCCGGAACTCCTCGGCAGCCAGATCAGCCCCTACAGTACCCCCATATATCGTGCGGACGCTGCCGTCTGAACCGGATAGCCAGGCAATACCTCGCATGGTATTAGCGCAACTACCACCGGCAACCTTAGCGAGTACCGGCGGCGCATTAGCCCCAAAATCTGGCGGCTCATCCACAAGATTCATACTCCCGGGTACTAGCCCGCGTGTAGTCGGAAACTCCTGCTCAACCTTATAGACAACATCCAAAAGTGGATTCCCTAAACCATACAATAGTGTTGTTTTCACCGTATCTACCCCAGCATTATTATTTCCATTGTTACCGTTGTTGACAGTATTCATCACAGCGTCATAGTATATTATCAGTCATATGCCTGTAACCACCAGCCAACAGATTTCGCGTTATTATCAACAGTATCACGCGATTGAGGTGACCTTCACCAAAGAGGTAATAAAAGCAACCCATCTCTACTCAAAGCAGGTATATATCAAGTGCCTTGGTTACCACTGGCCGTGTATCGTGTACTCAAGCTCCATGGCTGGTGCAAAGGTCATTGTGAATATCACCAGCTCCCTAAGTGATGCACTTCGAAAATCCAACAACATGATCTCTCTCCGCTTCAGTTTTCTTCAGCCGGACAAATCGGATCCGCTTGCGTTCTTTGTCAGTGCAAAAATTGCTGGATCCAGCCCGTATGGTGAAAAGAATCCGGAGCTGTCGTTTGTTACCATTAACTTCACTCAGCGTCCGCCTGACGACCTTATTGAGATTCTAGGTGAACTGCTAGATGCGAACGTTAATAGTCGCAAGCGCAGTGAGGAACGAATAGTGGTTACCTCGGACAGTCTCCGTAAACTCGGCCTTGGCACAAAAGGCGCTCTATTGACTATTGAGCAAGTACCTCGTAAGTGCATTATCCGCGATCTGTCATTCTCAGGCGCCAAAGTAATCATCGTTGGACTGGCGAAGTTTTTGGTCAATAGAAGCGCCGTTCTCCGTCTGCAGCTCGCCGATGACGAGGGCCAAATAGAACTGGTAGGAACTGTCGTTCGTTTTGAGCCGGTTGAAGGCCGCACTGATATAGCGGCTTTTGCAATACAGTTTGACGAGGATAAGATTCCTATCAAGTACAAGATGAGAATCAATGCTTTTCTCAGAACGGTGAAGATCAAACCGGCGCGGGGAGCCAATGCTGCTGGCGCACAAATGCCATCCAACCTCAACAGCGCTCCTTCTGAAGTTTCCAGGAACGCGCCTCCTGCAGACAACTCCTCCCCAGACACCCCGAACACAGAGGAAAACTAACATGGATACACAACAGAGTCCCGACGCCAGCTCAGGCGACGGTGCCGAGCAACCGGACACGAGCCCTTTATCTGACATCATCTTCATTACCCTACCCCCGGACCTCGATAGAATGATCGGCGACTTCAGCTTGGACCCAAGCATTCCGCTCCCGGTAGAAACCCGCGGTGAAGGAGATGCATGGGATGCCGGTGAACTACGCTGGGAAATGATTATTGCAGCAGTTCTCAAGCTACTCGCCTACAAGCCGGACCACGAAGATATCGCCTACTACCGTAACCTTACGCTTGCGGCAAAACCAGACCTTGCCGACGAGCTATCTCAAGCAGCAGTAAGCAAGGCGCAGAATGCAGATTTCGAGCCAGCGGAAGAGATTTTTCGTGCGCTCGGCGGTCTCCTCCCCAATAATCCTGCACCGCGGCTGAATCTTGCACTCCTCCATGAGCAGGTTGCGGACGCTGCTGAGGCGGCATCACGGCCCGAGGAAGCTGAGAAGAAGCGGGAACAGGCCTTCCTTATGTACAAAGAGCTCCTTGCCGAGGACGATCCTCCAGCTGAGGTCTATCTCAACGCTGGTTATTTTGCCCTTAAGACACAGAGTTTTGACACTGCAGTCAGACACTTGTCGCATTATCTGCAAGCCGAGCCGGAATCGGAGCGTTCAGAGGAAGTTTCTAGGCTTATTGCTGAAATAGAGAAGCACAACTTGGTAGATAATCTGTTCAAAGAGGCCTACGACTTCATTCGACTTGGTAAAGAAGACGAAGGAATTGAACGAATCCGCGAGTTTCTGGCCAAACACCCAGATGTCTGGAATGCTTGGTTTATCCTGGGTTGGGGGCTTCGGCGTCTTGAGCGCTATGAGGATGCGGCCGCTGCTTTTGAGAAAGCCCTTGAACTAGGGCCACGCAAGCCAGACACCTTGAACGAGCTTGCAATATGCCGCATGGAAACTGGTGCGTTTTCTGAGAGTGAGAAGCTGCTCGTAGATGCACTGCGCCAGGAGCCAGATAACGTTAAATTTGTTTCAAATCTGGGGATTTTGGCACTCAAGCGTGAGGACCATGAGGAGGCTCGTGCCTACTTTCTTGCAGCCCTTGAAATTGAACCAAACGACGTACTTGCACTCCAATACCTGCAAAAGCTAGAGCATTAGGACACGCGTACGCGCTCTGGTCAATGAACCGTAAAATTCTTTTTATTCTTCGCAATTTGGCTTAAGTTTTAGAGTACCCCCTGCCGATAGAGTGAATGCGGGAGGCCCTGTGCCGAGTGAATCGGACGGAGAATACTCCTTGCCCCTTATCGTAATCATCGGAGAAATATCCGAGCGACCTGAGGGAATTCGAAAAAAAAGGAGGTATTTTTCCAACATTCGCGTGAAGACCCAAAAGGGTGCTCCGCAAAGACGAAACGGCAAGGAAGCCGTTCACAAGAACTTCAGGGAGGAAGTAGAATGATCATTAATCACAACATGAGCGCAATGTTCGCTAACCGTCAGCTCGGTCAGACCGACCGATCGACTCAGTCAACAATGGAAAAACTTGCATCGGGTATGAGGATTAATCGTGCCGGGGATGATGCATCCGGCCTCGCAGTGTCGGAAAAGATGAGAAGCCAGATTCGTGGCTTGCAACAGGCATCACAGAACGCTTCCAACGGTATCTCTTTTATCCAGACGACAGAAGGCTACTTGCAGAGCACACAGGATGTACTCCAACGCCTGCGTGAACTTTCGGTACAGAGTGCCAACGGTATCTACTCAGCGGAAGATCGAATGCAGATTCAGGTTGAGGTCTCTCAGCTCGTTGCGGAGATCGACCGCGTAGCGTCGCACGCCCAGTTCAACGGGATGAACCTGCTCACCGGCCGATTTGCACAAGAAACTGGACAGAACGTCATTACCGCCTCCATGTACTTCCACATTGGTGCGAACATGGATCAGCGCGAACGCGTCTTCATTGGTACAATGACCGCCACCGCCCTTGGTATGCGAACTGAACAGGACATACTGTCGCTTTCGACCCCAGACACTGCCAACCGCTCCATTGGTATGATCGATACCGCATTGACAGTAGTAAGTAAGCAGCGTGCTGATCTTGGCGCATACCAGAACCGCTTGGAGATGGCCGTACGAGGAATTGACATTGGCGCGGAGAATCTTCAGGCTGCCGAGTCTCGCATTCGGGATGCAGATATGGCCTCGGAGATGGTCAATTTTACCCGAGACCAGATTCTGATGCAGGCCAACACCGCTATGCTGGCACAAGCCAACATGCGCAGTCAGACTGTCTTGCAATTGTTGGGTTAGGGTAGTATCATGATCGATGGAGGGGTCTCTATGGCCTCTCCATAGTTCTTTGAAAAACACTCTCTTTGAACGCTGAAAACGGAGAGATTTCTCTACCTGTGAATAAACACAGGTGAAGCAAATCTCTCCGCTTGAGGAATAACCTCGGTGCGGAAGCGCGAAAGCCGCAACGAAGTCTCCTTTTGGCGGAGTCCGTGAAGGCAAGGAATGCCTTATCGAACACTATCAAGGAGGGTCAGATGATCATTAATCACAACGCGAGCGCCGCATTTGCAAACCGGACGCTGGGTGTGAGAGCAACCGAGGCACATGGCAATATCGAGCGTTTAAGCTCCGGAATGCGGATAAACCGCGCTGGTGACGACGCCTCGGGCCTAGCGGTATCGGAAAAGCTACGCAGTCAGGTCCGCGGCCTGAATCAAGCTGAGCGGAACATTCAGAACGCAGTATCCTTTATCCAAACAACGGAAGGGTATCTGCAAAACACACAAGACATTCTTCATCGTGTCCGTGAGCTTTCAGTACAGTCTGCAAACGGTATCTATACCGCTGAAGACCGTATGCAAATTCAGGTCGAGGTCTCTCAGCTCGTCGATGAAGTCAATCGCATTGCATCGCATGCACAGTTCAACGGTATGAACATGCTAACCGGAGCTTTCGCAGTTGACAGTGAAGGCGGTCGAATCATGCAGTTCCAGGTAGGAGCGAACATGGACCAGAACGAACGAGTATTCATCGGCACTATGACCGCAGCAGCGCTCGGCCTCAGCGATGCACAGGGTGAGAACGGCATCATTTCGATCTCGACCCCGGATTTTGCTAACCAAGCAATTGGTACAATTGACACCGCACTGCGACAAGTTTCTCAGCAGCGCGCGGACTTGGGAGCATACCAGAATCGTTTCGAAATGGCAGCTCGTGGAGTTGCTATTGCATCGGAAAACCTTGCAGCCGCCGAGTCACAGATTCGCGACTCTAATATTGCCTCCGAGATGGTGGACTTTGTTCGTAATCAAATTTTGACACAGTCGAACACCGCTATGCTTGCACAGGCAAACCTTCAGTCGCAGGCTGTACTTCAGTTGCTTGGCTAAGTTGGGGCATTTTCTCCGTTTTCCTGAAGAGATTTCTGGACGTCATCTCTTTGGGCGCTTACGACAGGGGGAGCTCGCGCTCTCCCTCTGTCACTTTCTTACACGGAGGTAAGAAATATGTCTATTGACATGCCCGGTTTGCCGGGTTATAAGACCGCAGTCCTTCGCGACTCAGGGCTGCCACGGAAGGCAACAAACGATATCTCACTACAGGCTGCCCGAGCAGCCGCGAATGCAGCAGCCGAAAAGGTTGCAGCACAACAGCGGCAGGCAGCCCGTGAACCGTTATTGAGTGACTTAGAGCAAGTCTCTGGAGTGTTCAATCACAGACTCAAATTGTCGGTGAATAATGAGCTCGACCGGGTCATCGTCAAGATCATTGATCGTGACACCGATAAGGTTATTAAGGAGCTTCCGCCGGCCGAACTGCAGCGAGTCTATTCAAGAATTCGCGAGGCAATAGGACTTTTGGTGGACACCGAGATATAATTCGGAACTGGGCCATCTTTGGCCCCGAGGCGCACACCATGTCCAACATTATTATACCTGGGGTATCAAACAGCCAGATGGACACTCGACGCATGGTCGACGAGCTCATGGAAGTAGAGCGTCGGCCCGTTGAACGTCTGGAAAACACCAGGGATCAGTATCAGGCACAACGCCTTGCCTGGCAGGATATCGGGCGACATCTTAATACATTTCGCACATCAGCGACTCGACTGTACGGCTTTGAAAGTCCATTTGCAGCACGAATTGCACATTCATCAGATCCTGCCTCGCTAACGGCTGAAGCATCACGAACTGCGCAGGAAGACATAAATAGTATTGAGGTGCTTCAGATAGCGCGCGCCGATTCCTTTGCATCAAAACAACTACCCAGCGACTACCGCATTGAGGCTGGTCGCTACGGCTTTCAAGTTGGAGAGCAGCAACAGGCATTTGAGTTCCGCGGCGGTAATCTGTCCGACTTCGCTGCAGCGGTTAATCGTCATGCGGGCTCGCTCCTGAGAGCACGAGTCGTACGCGACACCGCTCAAACCCAGATTATTGCATTTGAGTCTCGGCACGAGGGCCTGGAAAACCGCTTGAGCTTTACTCACCGCAGCGAGCAAATGGCATTAGACATGGGCGTTATCGCTCCAAGTGAACGAGCTGGTTTTGGGTTTGAGCTTGCGGGCGCATCTGCACTCCGGAATGCAGACGCTGTACACATTGATGAGGCGCAAATCCTTCTTGAAGCTCAGAGCGAGGCCGCCCTGCCTGCGCCAGCAGCAATGACTATACAGCCAGGCATGATTCTTGAGCTAGAGTTACGTTTCTCCGAACGCCCCGAAGGGCCTCCAGCTCCGCCTCCCCCACCCGGCCCATCCGTTCCCGACCTCGGTTCAGTGAGTCTGGAAGACGTGACGGTACTCAACGCTCCTAGTAGAGCGCTATTGCCAGAGGCAACCGAGCCGGAGGAACCCCCGCGCGTCGATAGCAACGCAATCTTGTTTGCCCTCAGTGAAGGACGTCGCGTGCAGCTTCCTGAGCTACCTGAATCCGAGGAGTTTAGCACGGTACGCATCCCGGTCTCCGAGTATGTTCAGAACCTTGAGGGCCTCGAACTAGTAAACCGCAATACGCATCGAGATATCGAGATACGATCCGCACGGGTCTTTGATCCTGAAGCAATTGGTGAGTATGAGCCGCTAAACCCCTTACGAACGGCACAAGATGCACGTCTACGCGTCGAGGGTATTGAAGTAACGCGCAGTAGTAATCGCATTGACGATATCATCCCGGGAACCACCTTGAATTTGCACCGACCAAGTGCTGGCCCCGTAGAGATTGCGGTTGAACCAGACCGCGAGTCCGCAAAAGATGCCGTCATTGAGTTTGTCGCTTACTACAATCAGCTTATTCGCGACATCAATATCCTTACCCGTTCTGAGTCCGAGATAATCGACCAAATTGAGTACTTCTCCGATGAAGAGCGTGAACAGGCCCGTGAGCGACTTGGTCTCCTTCAAGGGGATAGCACCCTCAATCAACTACGCACACGACTTCAAACCATTGTCATGAATGCCTATGATACCGGCCCGGACTCGGATCTTCGCCTGTTAGCACAGATCGGGATATCCTCAAATGCTGGTGCTCCAGGACGTGGTTTTGACCCGGGACGACTCCGTGGATATCTGGAAATCAACGAGAACATCCTAGACAACGCTTTGGCCAACAATTTTGAAGAAATCAGACGATTGTTTGGCTCCGACACCGACGGTGACCGTGTTATTGACAGTGGAGTCGGGTACACTGCGGGTGAATATATTCGCGGCTTTACTCAGATAGGCGGCGTTGTGGCAACCCGTACCAGTAGTATCGACACACGCATAACAAATACAGATCGCCAGATTGAGAACTATGGTGAACGCCTAGATCGTCGTGAAGCCGAACTACGCCGCGAGTTCAGCCGCATGGAAGGGGCCCTGCAGGAACTCGAACAAAGCAGGAGCCAGATCGAGGGGATGAATCCTAACTCGGGCGGTGGTCGTTAAACTGCGGTTCGCATGTAGATTTCGCATGTAGATACTGACATCAGAAGGAGTAAGGGTGGTTATTCTCATCGACAAAGAAGTCATTGATTTCACCATAGAGGCCGAAACAACGGTCGGTGAAGTTGTAGACGAGCTCAAGCAATTCTTATCTCAGCACCAACGTCGTGTGTCCGAGATTGTCATAGATGATGCGCCAACAGCGTCCACAGATGAGTCCTGGAAGCAGAAAAATCTCGAAGAGGTAGGCTCTTTAAACATTCACACCATGCAGGTGGAAGAGGCAAGCACGGAGAAACCAAGTCTATCCATTCAGCACCTCTCAACTATCGTTGAGTATCTTGATCTCTACGTGCGAGCGGCTGAACAGGAGGAGAACTCAGCATTACGTGACCTTGCTAGCGAATTTGAACACGTATCTCCTGCCCTACCTGAGCTCGTTGGGGTCAACCTGCCCTTAGACGACCCGTCCGCCCTGCATACAATGACCGAGAAGTTCCTTGCTGCAGGTGAACCTGAGCGGCCCGAGCTGAAACATCATTTTGTGGCATTTCTTAAACAACTAAAGCTACTTGCGGAGGCCAGACTCCGGGAACACGAACGCCCAATTGAGGAAACAGTGTCGAGCCGTGAACTCATGCGAATGCTATTGCCGAAATTGAGTGATGTCTCGGTGCTACTCCAGGCTGGCAAAGATGCCGAGGCGATGCAGCATGTGGCGCATTTCACCGAACTTGCAGCTAAGCTTCTACGTCTTATTCCGCGCATATCCGCGGATATCGACACTGAAGGACTCCATGAGTTTGCAGTATCATACCACTCCGTACTTGGTGAGTTGATGAAGGCCTTTGGTTCGCATGACTCAGTCCTCATTGGAGACCTGCTTGAATACGAGATAACCCCCTACTCTGAGGAACTCATCCGGCGTCTTGATAGTCTTTCTGCTCCAGACAACAACTAGGAGATCTATAGGTGGTGTACAACTTGCCTTACCTGCTTTGGTCCTTGACGCCCCTCCAACAAAACAATCCGTTCGGTGAGTTTGGACAAACAGATCCGCGTGCCACACTCATTATGATGATATTCATTGGCATTCTGGTGCTTGTCGGGGTCGTCTCCGCCATACTGGGTGGTGGTTCCAAGAGTTCCGGCACCGAGGCCCGGTTTTCAGCCCGCCGCTTTCGCCGCGAGGCAAAAAAAATCGGCTTGGACCGCGAACGCTGCAAGCTTATGCTGCACCTCATTAGGCGCTACAATACCAAGGTTCCAATGCGACTTCTACGCCACGCTGGGTATTTGGACTCTTTTATCCAACAGGCCTTGGAGGATGTGCGTGCCGCCAGCCTCCCGGATACAGTGCGAGAACACCGGGTATTTGAGATATTTCAGCTCAAGCGCATTATAACCAACTCAATTGAGGCTAGTGGCGTTGCACGCTCTAGCAAGTCTTTGCGCATAGGTAGTGAGCTGACTTTGGGTATTGGTAATCAATGGTACGAGAGCGAACTCCTTACCTCGGTAGCCGCCCACTTGGCAGTCTCTGTACCGGAGACCGACAAAGGGGAACAACTCCGTATAGAAAAAGGCACCCCGGTCAAAGCGAAAGCTATTTCCGAACAGGGACAGGTGTATCAGTTTGCTTCCCGGGTATTAGGATATGGGGTCCATCGGAAGACACCAGTCATGTACCTAGATCATACACAGAAGATGCAGAAGGTGCAGAACAGGCGCCATCAGCGCCGTGAACTTGATGCACCGGTGTACCTGTATCCGGTGTCGGTGGTTACAAGCGGGAAAGGAAAAAAGGCACGACGAAGCGCCGTTGTGAACAAGGAACAGCGGCGACTCGGTCGAATGATAGATCTTTCGGCTGGAGGATGCGCGGTACAGTCACGCATGCCCCTGGCGGCAAGCACCCTTGTCCGTGTAGACTTTCAAACGGAAGACCGCACTATGATCACTGTTTATGGTAAGGTTTTGCGTCTGGAACGAGCCGGGTATCAGGGTGGTATTATGCGTATTAAGTTCACCCGTGTATCGCGCGAGCATGTCAACCGGATCCAGTCCTTTGTGTATGGATATGAGGGCGAAGAATAGTCCGTTCACAATACTTCGTGCTTGTTTTTCGGACGATTTCGTGCTTGTTTTTCGGACGATAAAGATGAACTATGTGTATCTTCACGCCACGGTAAAGGTACCTAAAAATGTTGAGGTAATATGAAAGTAGAACGAATAACCGACATTCAGCGGAAAGAGGCATACATCGACTATCGCCGGATGTACACAGGAAATGCGACGCTAAGCCACAATCCCTCAGGCTCGGTTGAGGTGCCAATTGAGTTTGCCTTAGAACAAACGGCACTCGGGTCAATTGATATTAGTGTCAATCTACTGCAGAAAATTGAGTATCCGGTTCTGACTGTAATTGACAACCTTAAGGATTATATTCGCGAACTCTCAACCACGGGGCAGTTGAGCTGACAAAGACGTATACCTCTCATACTCCGGACGAGACTCAAGAGATAGCCGCAGCGTTTGCGTCCAGTTTAAGGTCGGGCGATGTGGTTTGTCTGGAAGGTGAGCTTGGAGCTGGCAAGACGGTCTTCGCCGCTGGTGTCGCACGTGGGCTTGGCGTTGACGAACACGTTACCAGTCCAACCTACCCTATTGTAGCTGAGTATCGTGGTAGCATGCCACTCTTTCACCTGGACCTTTACCGCATCAAGGATAGCGCAGAAGCACGCGATACCGGTTTAGAAGACTATATAGGCAATGCCGGAGTCACCCTCATTGAATGGCCCTCACGAGCTGAAGATATCCTCCCAGATGACTGCATAACCGTCAAGATTTCCGATAGTCGGGGTGCGACACGAGACATGGACTCGAACGCCGCGGAAACAGGTGCCGAGAACGTGGAACAGGAAGGTGCTTTGTGCAGGGGACTATCAACCCGCATTATTACTATTTGCTACCCAGACGCAGCTCAGGAAGGCGGGAGCGTAAGCCTATGACGGTGCTTTCACTTGATACCTCCACCTCTCGTTTAAGTGTAGCACTAATGAAGTTTACGGACGCTGGTATCGTCACGGCCGATAGTGCAGTCTCACTTAACGACGGGATTCGTCACGCCGAGCAATTGCTCCCAGCCATTGCTCACCTGCTCACCAAGACCGCGCTGCGGGTTCCGGAAATTGACCTTGTCGTGGTTGCGGCGGGCCCGGGCTCATTCACCGGCTTACGCATAGGCTTTTCTACCGCCAAAGGGCTCTTAGCGGCCGGTGCTGCGGACTACCTTGCCGTCCCAGCGGCCGATTGCTATGCGGTGGGACTCTCTGTGTACCCTGGCCTTGTTGTTCCGGTTCTAGATGCACGGAAGAAACGCTGGTATGGGGCGGTCTATCAAACCGCTCAGCGGTTGACCACCTACCTTGACCTTGCGGCCGAGGATTTTGTGCGGCTCCTTGAAACCCACCAGCAGCACGCGGCGCCGCCGCTTATCACCGGGCCGGACGCGGCGATCTTTCTTGAGCAACTGAGTTCAAACATGGAAGGTGGCGCTCAAGAATACCGTTTAGATCCACGACACCTTGAAGGCATTGCCGCTGTTTTGGCCAAAGAGGGCAGACGGAGGTACCTGGAAGGGGAACGAACTCCGGAAGATGCCGGTCCCGACTACCTAAGAATGAGTGAGGCCGAGATAGGGATTCGTCAACGCGGAAAGGATGACGCAGGCTTTAGGACTTGAATAGATCTCCAAGGCCGTCCATGCGCGTCGGGTCGGTTTCGGCAGCAGCCTTGTTCTCACGCTGTATCGCGTCGTAGACTTCCTGCCTGTAGACCTTCACGTGACTTGGAGCGTCTATACCAATTTTGACATGTTCACCCTTGATCTCGATCACCGAGATCTCAATGCTGTCACCAATAAGAATCTTCTCGTTCAGCTTTCGTGCAAGTATCAACATGCGTTGTCTCGCTTGCCATCTGCCTCACCAAGAATTCGGTGCCGTGTCTCCCAGTTCGGATCAAGATGAATGGACTGCCGCCCAAGGCTATCACGCCGATTAATGATGACCGGCCCCTGAAGGTTGGCCGTCATCTCACGAACGTCTTCCGGAACCGTCACAATGGCAAACACCAGAATGTCGTCTGGATCAGGCGCGCCAATCTCTTCAATGTCCGAGTCTGGCACCTCTAGAACGTAGTCCGAGCGAAACAGATATGGATTAATGAGTAGAAATGAAATATCGATATCGCGCAGGCTTTGTAACCAGTAAAAAGGACGTTGCATTGCGTCGAGTAATGCGAACTCGGTATGGCTTTCAAAGCCAAATAGACCGTTGGAGAAACGTATGAGCTGTTTTTCCTCAATCTCGCAGCTTCCGAGAGCCTTGCTTTGAATTTGTAGCATCTGTCCCTACCTACCTCAAGAAGTCAAGCAATGTGGGCTGCAATACCCGTGACGCGGCCGAGAGTGCTGCCCGATGGGTGTGTTCAAGCATCCGGAGGTCCGTTATTGCCCCAGCCAGGTCTATATCCAGTTCATTCGATTTTCGACGCGCAACCTCGGGTATATCGTACTGCTCGGTGCGCTGATAAATAAAGTCGAGTCGCTTAGATTGAGCGCCAAGATCACCAAGACGAGATAGCATGGTATTGAGTCCCGAGTCGACACCGCCGAGAGCGGCTCCACCAACGGCTTGCTGGTCGCCAGCGTACAACGAGTCGCGCAACGAGATAACAACATCAAACAGCGAACCACCAAAATGGTCAGCCGACGGTGCAATATTTGCAGGCGGTCGTTGGGAGCCGTCACTAATAACACCAAGATCCTGTAAGACCGACCCGGTGGAGTCTTCGAGCCACATTTGATGTGGTGTAGTCGTTTCTAATGAGAGCGAGTTCTGCACCGGATCAAGCCGTGCGCGCAGAGAAAGCCCTGAGTCGTTGATTTTTCCTATGACCGCGCCAATGGTATCCCCTTCAGTGAGGTTTATCTCACGGCCGTTTATGCGAACTACACTGTCCTGCTGCACCTGGTAGCCACCTGCGTCTACCGTAGAGATCAGGGTCTGGTTTTCTGCCCAGAAGACCTCGTTGCCGGGAAAGTTAAGCTGCATGTGCGAGTTCTCGGATACCTCGGTTGTTTTGACATTGATGTCGCCGACGTACTCTACACCGGTAATGCGAGAGCCCTGAGCGCCAGGTACATTTCCCTCCACAATCCGAAAGGGTTCGGTGCGGGTTCGTGTTCCTGCAAAAATCATGCTACCGTCACCGTTCTTAGAGTTACCAAGACTGACAAACTCCTTAAGCAACTCGTCGACCTCGGCCGCCATAGCGCGCATATCATCTGGGGTGTAGGTTCCATGCGCTCCCTGCACCGCAATCTCACGAATTCGCTGCAGCATGTCTACACCCTGCCGAACCTGACCCTCGGTGTATCTATGGTTACTCTGCGCAAACTCAATATTCGTGCTGTATCGCTCAAGCCGAGTCTGGAAGGACTTAAAGCGGGTTCCATGCGCTGCGGCTATGGGGTCGTCACGGAGAGATTGCACCTTACTCTGGGTACCAATCTGATCACGAGTACGAGCCATTTCATACTCACGACGTCTCATGTGGAACTGCATGTTTTCATGCGTAAGATTATTACTTATGCGTTGCATAGCTTATTAGACTCCCATCCTGTTAATGATAACGTCGAGCATTTGGTCGACCTGGGCGATATATCTTGCAGCGGCATTGTACCCATGCTGGAAGCGAATCATGTCGGCCAGTTCCTCGTCTATATTGACCCCACTAATCGACTCTCGCATCTCCCGCAGGTCTTTCATGATCAGTTGCTGCGTTTCCAGGGCAATTCGAGCTTCTTTACCCTTAAGCCCAATCTCGGCCACGCTGTCTGCAAAGTAGTCGTCAAAGGTGGCGGTACGCCCCACCATAACCGGGTTGTTGCGCAGCGAAGCAATCTCGCGCGCGGCCATTCCGTTGCCAGCCTCGCCCGGTCGACCGGCCTCGCCAAACGAGGCAGCCACTTTGCTAGGGTCACGCCGCAGGGTTTCGGTGACCTCGATCCAGGAGGACGGTCGGGCGAGCGGAGCCACAGAAAAGTCCGCATCTGCCCGCAATGCGGTAACCTGGTCCGCGGCGTCAGAGCTAAAGGCTCCCGCCGCCCCACTTGCAAGCAAGACCCCAGAGTAACCTACCAGGAACTGCCCCGAGTCCTGCAATGACCGAATAACAAAGTCAGGGTTCTCGAGAGCCTCGGCCGGTGTTGCGCGTAACTGAAGACGATCCTCTCGATTCAGGCGCGCAGTAACCTCAGCGCCGGAGTTGTTAATTCTGGCAATGAGATCTCCGACAGTATCGGTCGGGTTGTACTGCACATCGACAGTTCCATCCGCACTTGGCAAGGTTATAACCCCGGATAGTCCTATTTGCTGCTCGTTCTGAAGGCGGTTGGCACCATTTATTCTGTGCAAGTAGGTCGAGTCAAAAGCCCCGTCGCCGGTAGAGTCATAGTTTCCCAAGGCATTAATGACTGCTTGGTGCTCTACAAAGAAGTCGTTGCCACTCGCTCCATCCAGCCCATAGCCATCTCTATGAATCTCGTTCACCAGATCGATAAAGGTAATGGTCATGGTGTCGAGTTTTTGCAACTCTTCCCGTACATCGCTATCGCGGAGTTCCTGGAGCGCAAACAACTTGCCTCCCCGGAAATCGGCCGTCTCGTCACTGTGTGACCAGCGCACTCGTGAGAAACCCTCGTTGGCGGGCTCAGCCTCAAGCTCAAAGGGTCGCGAAATTCCACCCTGCACAATATGAAAACCAGAGGTGTGGATATTGAACTCATCCGGGTCGCGTGTATCTGTCGTGATATTAATGAGCTTAGAAAGGTCCTCTACTAAGACGTCACGTCGATCTAGTAGGTCGTTTGGGTTGTCGCCAGCCGCCTCGGACTTCACTATCTCCATGTTGATATCTGCGATATCCCGAATCAGGACATTCACGTCACGCACAGTTGCGCGGATCTCGTCGTCCAGCATTTCACGGAGTTCGTGAAGAGATCGACTCCGCTGGTGAATGCCTTCTATGAGTGCCTCTCCGTTGCGAACGACTGCAGCACGAGATGCACCCTGCTCCGGCAGCATGGCGAGCTCCTGCCATCCGTCCCAGAACTGATCCATAAGAGACCGCACCGACAGGTTGGTGGGTTCGTTGTATACCTGCTCGAGCATCATTACGTACTTGTCGCGACTCTGCCAGTACCCCTCACCATTTGCCTGCGAGACAATGCGCCCCTCAAGTATCATGTCCTTCAGGCGCTCCACACGGGCCACCTGAACCCCCTGCCCTACCTGTCCCGGGCGCTCGGCACGGTTTAGTTGCGGCCGGTAAATTGGGTGAGTGGCCTCCATCTGCACGCGCTGCCTGCTGTAGCCACGAACCGAGGCGTTGCTGAGGTTGTGACCCGCAGTGGTTAAGGCACGATTATGTGCATTGAGACTGCGTTTGCCAATTTCTATGCCCGAAAAGGTAGACTGCATTCCATTCCCCTACAGTTGATGATCCAGAACAAGAGCACGACGATCGGCGCTTGCAGCACTGCCGTTACGCGAATAGTGCTTGCCCTTATGGCTTGGAAAGAGTTCTTCCAAGAAGGCCTGGGTCGTCTCAGCGGCCGCATTGACGTATGACTGCAGCCCATAAGTAGCCGACTGCACCGTCATGACAGCAATTTTCAGCTGCCGGTAAAGTTCGGTGAGTTCGGTACGGTCCGCAAACGGGGCAAGTTGCAAAATGTCTAGCAAAGCGACCCCTACATCACTCTCGGACTCAGCAAGCTCCTCGGAGTATGAAGAATCTGCGAAATCAGCAAGGCAGTCTCGCCGCATTTCCTCGGCATCAATAACTCTGGAACTCCAGTAGTCGAGCTCATAGAGCTTTTTTTCCAACTGTGACCAGTCGCGTTCCATGACAGCATTACGTATCAGACGCTCGAGCTCCGCTACCCTTTCCAGGGCCTCGATCTCGGCGCGGAGAGTCTTTTTAAGTGGTTCAACGGATAGTTTCATCTATATCCTCCATAGTGGGCCGCAGATGGTACCGGCCGTCTTATTTATTCTCGGCTGTATGGCGAGCGCGATTAAGACGTTTCGTTGGACGATGACAAATGGCGGTCGTTGCGTGTATACTTCGATCCACAGAGGAAAATGTACATGTTTCGATTCTCACACCCCATATTTAACGCATTACTCATACCAGCTGCAGGTTTTCTGCTGGTTCTGACCTTTGGTCTCTTGGTTTCGACGCCTGCCCTGGCCCAAGAGGCTCCATTCGGCGGTCTGAACATCCATGATGAGCCGATAGAAGATATCGTTGAAAGAATTCTGTCCGAACTCAGTTCCGAGGAGATGGTGGGCCAGGTATTTCTTTTAGGTTGGCAGGGAGAAGGCCCAAGCGCCACCATAATGGACTGGATCAGACGCCGCAATCTTGGTGGAGTCAAGATTTTCGGTTGGAATGCAGATCATATTCCTACCCTTGTGAACTCCATTCGCACAATGCAGGCTGCGGCACTTGGTAGAAATGGAATTCCTTTGTTTACCGCCACGGATCAGGAAGGCGGATGGGTTCGTCATGTGCGCGGCAACACCGCAATCACTCCCGGCAACATGGCAATTGGAGCTGGAGGGCTACCACAAGACGCATACCTGAGCGGATACCATATTGGTAAAGAACTCAACGCGCTTGGAATAAACATGAACTTTGCCCCAACTGTAGACCTCTACACTAACCCGGAAGCTGTCGTTATTGGTCCGCGTGCCTTTTCAGATGATCCCGTTCAATCCGGCATATTGGGAGCAGCTTTCGCGAGGGGCCTATCAGACACCGGGGTCCTGGCAACTGGGAAGCACTTCCCTGGACACGGAAATGCTGACGGTGACTCGCATGGGGTGCTTCCGGTACTGAATGAGACTCTTGAGGAGCTCCGAGACCGCGAACTGGTTCCTTTCCGCATAATGATCAGGGAGGGTGTTCCAGCACTTATGTCCGCCCACCTTGCTTTCCCCGCCATAGACCCTCGCGGGACTCCGGCCTCGCTCTCATCCCGTTTTCAACGTGATATTCTACGCGATGAGTTGGGCTTTGAAGGAATAATTATTACCGACGATCTCTACATGGGGGGGGCCACAGTCTACCAGGCGCGCACAGGACGCAGCTTTGCTGAGATCTGCCTCGAGGCACTCATTGCTGGCAACGACATGATCATGCTGTCGCGCACGCCCGCAATAAATGATGCAATCTGGCGTGTGGTACATGACCGTTACCTCACAGACCCCGAGTTTGCCACAACCATTCGAAACTCGGTACGCCGAATTCTGCGTGCCAAGATTACTATGTTGAAGGCTGATAACCCGGTGCCGGTATTTCCCACTATTGCCGAGGCCAACAGAGTACTGGGAAACCAGGATGGGCGCGATTTCTTCTTTCAAAGCGCTGCCCGTGGTGTGACCGTACTTCGCAACGGGGCGCTACCAATAGATCCGGCCAACGGCAACCGCATTCTCCTCGTAGGTAACAACCCACGATTTTTCTCTGTGGGACGACGATTTTACCCGAACGCGGCCGAGTTAAGACTGAACAATATAAATCCTGCCTTTTCCACCGCAGCAGACCGTGAAATGGTTCCGAGAGTAGCCTCCAACTATGACACCATTATTTTTAACGTTTCCAGCCTCAACACCTTTGAGGTCGTATCACAGCTCCGAGATATGGATGTTGAGGTGGTGGTTTTGTCGGTCTTAAGCCCAAGTCGTGTTCGCGATTTAGATTGGGTTGGGGCCAAGGTAGCCGTTTACGGCTGGGGTAATGAGTCATTTGAGAGTGGTTTCGCAGTCCTGCGTGGCGACTTCACCAGCGCTGGTACACTCCCGTTGAACTGGCATGAAACTCTTGATCAACTTGACTGAACACCGGCTGGACGGAGCTACGTAGTGCCCTGGTTTGCTGCCCGAACCCCTTTGGCGCTTTCGCGGGTAGAAGAGTTTGTAAGATCCAACGAGTGGAGCTGTGCTTCCGTTGGGGCGCAGCTTCGCCAACGAACTCCACTCGACATGCTCAAAAGACACACGCATTTTGAGTACTTTACGTTGGATGGACAGCAGGGGCCAGTTCTGGCAATTAACATGGAAAACAGTTTTGGTTTCCGGTATCCGGTGTTAAGCGAAACCGCAATTAGTGCCGGAGCTGCAATGGAACTCGGAGGGCGAAGCCCCACCTCCGGGCGACGTTCCATGACTGTTATGGGAAGAGAGCAGGCCGTCTGCGGCGTTGAGGCCTCCGTCCGACTCACATTTGGTCGAGAACCCAAATACCGTGTCGAGTACTATCTCATGACCCGGCAAGCAGGATCAGTAGTGGAAGGCAGAAGCCGAGTTGCCGAACAATGTCGTTTTCTGCGGGCCGATGCTCGACATACAGACCGGCTCCTGGCGATGCAGATTGCCTACGAAGAGGAAGAGGTTGTGGTTGACGGTAGGCGGGTTGATCCCCAAGCAACACGGTTTCATTTGCGAGATGATCTGCGCGAGCAACTCGTGTATTTTGCAACCCACGACGGTCGTGCGGTAGCAAAGGCTGGCACCAACGCGCGCGGTTTCACCTACGACCAAATTGGTGGTGTCTATACCGAGCCCGCCCTTCGGGGGCACGGTATAAGCACCGCACTCATGCAGGTTCTCCTAAATAGCATCACCGAGTACAAAAAAAACGCGGTTCTTTTTGTAAAAAAGCCAAACAAATCGGCAATTGCGGTGTATGATCGACTAGGGTTTGAAACGAGAGATAGTTTTGTGATTTCCTACTATCAATAGCTGGGTTAGGCCCAACCAACACCGCTGGAGAGGATCCATTAAAGAACAACCGTTGCGAATTCTAATGATCAGCAGTGAGTCAGTACCTTTTGCCAAGTCCGGCGGTCTCGCCGACGCTGTCTCGGCACTCGCAGCTACACTACGCCGACAGGGCCATGATGTACGTGTGCTGCTTCCCCGATACGGCCATATCAACACATCTATACTCCAGAAGCGCACCGAGTCCATACCTGTGCCTTGTGGCGAAAGTGGTGAACACTGGGTTGGCATGTACCAGGCGCTCCTTGATACCGGAGTTCCGGAACGCCCTCTTCCGGTCTACTTTGTTGACCACGAAGGGTTATTTGGACGCAGCGGCATTTACACTGACCCGAATAATGGTGACTACCCCGACAATTGCGCACGCTTTGCTTTGCTGTCACGCTCAGCCTTCCAGTTATGCCGCTTACTCGACTGGATCCCAGATATTATGCATGCACACGACTGGCCAGCCGCAACGAACGCGGTGTACCTGCGACATCTGGAAAACACCGGAGCTTTTGCCAACACGGCCTCGGTGCTGACTATTCATAATCTTGGGTACCAGGGTGTTTTTCCTCGCCATGACTACTTGCAATTGGGCCTTACACCTGAACTCTACGAGGATGCAGAGTTTGAATTCTTTGGTCAGGTAAACTTTCTTAAGGCCGGGATCTACAACGCCGACATGCTGGTGGCTGTTTCCAAGCGCTATGCGGAGGAAATTCAGCAGCCGGAGTTTGGCTTTGAGCTTGACGGGCTCCTGCGTCAACGTAGTGACCGGCTGCATGGAATTCTCAACGGTATTGATGAACGCCTATGGGATCCAGAAGCCGATCCGTACCTCAGCCAACCATTCTCGGTAGACAACCTGTCAGGTAAACAGGTTGCAAAGCGCGAAGTTTGGGACTGGGCGGGATTTCCGGAGACGGAACTCAAGGCAAACCCACCGCTCATTGGCCTGGTTACCAGGCTTGTGCATCAAAAAGGCATGGCAGAGTTATTCCACCCCGAGCACCAGACGCTGGAACGCATTGTGAATGAGCTTGGTGCCTACTGTGTACTTATTGGCAACGGGGAACCCTACTTTGAACAAGCGGCACGAGAGCTGAGCGAGCGTAATCCACGGTTTTTTGCTCAGGTCGGGTTCGAAGACCGTTGGGCGCACCGAATAGAGGCCGGGTCCGACTTCTTCCTCATGGCGTCGCGCTACGAGCCATGCGGTCTCAACCAAATGTACAGCCTACGCTACGGCAGCATTCCTATTGTTACCCGCACTGGTGGCCTTGCCGACAGCGTGCGCGATGCCAAGCAACACGACGGTACTGGCTTCTTCATTGAGCATCCGGAACCAACGGAAATTCTCAACGCAGTCGAACGAGCACTACGGTGTTATCGTGATGAACCGGAACGACTGAGTGCCATTCGCGAGCGCGGCATGCGACAGCGTTTTCACTGGGAAGACTCGGCCAAGGAATACGTCCGTGCCTATCGTTCAGCTATAGCTCGCAAACGCGCGGATCAGGAAGTCGTGCTGGATGAACTCACCGTAGGTACTGATGAACAAGAGGCGGGTTAGTTCTTCCCACAGGCCTTAACTCACTTCACGGGCTTTAGCTCTCCCCTCGGGTGATCTTCCTTTCAAGACGAGCAAGCCGATGTCGGAGGGCCTCTGTAGATGTTCCTGCTCGGATCTGACTTCCGGTGCTGTCCTTGTGATTGGATCTATAACCACGGTTCCGACCGCTTTGAGAGCGGCGGAGCATTGCTCGAACAATTTCAGCAGCGTCACCCAGTCTTCCAAGGCGGTGCTCAAGGATCTTGGAGAGCTCAACACCGGCCGCCCTATCAGACAGCTCCGCATAGAGATACCGAAACACATCGTAAGCCTCACTCCAACTGCCGCACGAATTGTAGTAGCGGCCAAGCTCGAGTCCTGCCTCGCGTCGCTCAGCAGAATATATATTCCGGTCATACACAGCCTTTCTGAGCAAGACTTCCCCCTGGCTGCGGGCTGAAGCGTTGTCATAATGGACAACAGGCTCGCCAGAGTGGCTCCCGCCGTTCGCAACATATTCGGGGAGTTCATGTGAAGCACCTCGCAGACCAGGTCGACGCTCCGAAAAAAGCAGCCGCCCGAGTGCCACTGGATCTGCGGGTGCCACATATCCTGCAGGTGCGGCTAATGAGTCAAGACGCTCCCCCTGTGCCGCACGGCCACATAGCTCCTCCAGATGCACCCACAGGAGAAACAGTCCGTAGATGTCCTGCATGTGATGAGCACAAACCTCACCGAGAATGTGTATATCTCCCTGTCGTAGATACTGGAAATAGCGCTCCGGGGCCCATGCGCCAGGCAGATCTACCGGCCGCTGCACACCCAACAGCTCCGCCTCCACCGTTGAGAGACTGCAGTTGCTGAGTCTGCGTCTATACAGCGAACGGACCGGATAAAGTAAATCGAACTGGCGTTCAAAGGCTCGGTGCTGGCCACTCATTGCAAAGCGGTCACGGAGCAGCGCACAGTCAAAGTTTATCCCGTTATAGCTCATGACCCAGTCCATGGGGCTGAGGCGAGTCTCAAGGTAGGCCAGGAGCTCCGGTTCACCGGGATAGTCCTGCAAGAGAACTTGTTCGATCTCAAGGGAATTACTGACAAGGCGCCCCAGCCCAACAAGAAACGCCATGTTCCCGGCACCGCCACCCAGGCCGGTCGTCTCCAGATCTAGAAATACGAGCTCACTCCTTCCGATATCGGCAGGAATGAAGTAGCGCCAGTCTTCGAGCGCAGGCAAAGCATAGGTGACAACTCGGCTCTGCACAAAGGGAGCAAGCTGCGTGAAGCCCACCGGGCCTGCCAGCGCAGCATCTGCTGGCACCCGCTCGAGCGTCGGGTAGTTTGTTGCCACTCCTACCGCCCGCTCCGTCGCCGGTTCCGACCCCTGGTCGGACCGTACCGCGCTGTGTGACGCCGCACTTGCTGGCTCGGAAGTGGAGACAGGATCGGGGGCCGCACTCCCGGGGCGAGGACGAGCTCGAATAGCGCGGAGCCGTTCATGGAGACTCATATTGCCTCACCACGACTCACGCAAGCCAAGCATCAAGCAAGCTGAGTACAGCTGCCTTGGGACTCGCGTCGATCTCTTCCTCGGGATTGCGTGGGCCAACACAGGAGGGGCAGCCCTCGGCACAACTGCATCCGTGCACCAAGCTGCTGGCGGCTGCCAGAATCTCTGGCATACGCTCCAGAAAGGCCTCGGCTAGCCCTATGCCACCTGGGTAGTTGTCGTAGAGGTAGAGACAGGGCAGCTCAAAATGTGGATCACGCAGGCGCTCGGCAACCCCGATATCCTGGTGGTCACACAGCAGAAACACCGGAGCTACATTCTTAATGAGACCACCAATGCGAGCAACCGCGGGCATACGGAACTCAGGCGGTAGTGCAGCCAGGGCCGCACCACCAACCGTAGTCGGGTCAAAAAGCAAGGTCGCTGCGCGCGTGTGCATTTCCTCCTCCGGGAGGGATATCTCGCCGTAGCCGACGTTCTCATGCGTCTGGAAGCGAATTTTCTTGAACTTGGCGACCTGCATGCGCACGAGCACGTCACCCAGGCTTGTCTCTACTCCGCACAGTGCTCGCCGTTCATCAACATGCAGCACCTTAAGATCACGCTTCACTACCGCGTCGGTGTAGTAGCCCGCATCCGACTCCTCAACGTAACAGCGCCGGTTGGCCAGGTCCAACTGCTTTACTACGTACTGAGTTCCACGGTGCAGGTATATGGCGTTGTCAAAGAGAAGCTCCTTGGCCGAGGGACGGTCGGTCTCGCCAATGACCTCATGCCGACCGCCGGTGGTGTCAACAATAACCACGTTGTCCGCCGTAGCACTGCGGAGCGATATCTGCTCTGCCGGGTAGGAGCGGTCCGCCCAGTAGTAGGCGCCACCGGTGAAACGCAGAACCCCCTCTTCTTCAAGATAGGTGAGCGCGGCATCGGTTCCCTCGGCTCGGCCTGCTCCAGCGTAGTCTTCTCCGGCCCTAAGCGGCAGCTCAAATACCGCACACTTCAAATGATCAGTAAGAATATACGGATTGTCAGGGTCGATGTAGGCAGCCTCGGGCGTCCGCCCCAAAAAGTACTCCGGGTTGCCCACCATGTACTGGTCAAGCGGCGCAGCCGAGGCAATAAGCACCGCAACCGACACCGACTGCGAGCGGCCTGCACGGCCCGCCTGCTGCAGACTGGAGGCGATACTCCCAGGAAACCCGGCCAGGATTGCGGCATCGAGCCCGCCAATATCGATCCCAAGCTCAAGCGCGTTGGTGGACACCACCCCTTGTATGCTCCCGTCCCGCAGTCCGCGCTCAATGGCCCGCCGTTCTGTGGGTAGGTAGCCCCCACGGTAACTCTCTACCCGAATGCGTTGGTTCTCGTTGTAGACATTGGCGAGACTCTTGTTGATGTACGAAGCAATGAGCTCGGTACGCACCCGCGAACGGGCAAACACAATGGTTTTAATGCCGCCCTTAAGGAAGCGCAACGCCAACCGGCGTGACTCATGTACTGCTCCGCGCCGGATGCCCTGCACCCTGTCCACAAAGGGCGGGTTGTAGAGAATGAGGTGCTTCTCTCCGGCCGGGGCTCCGTTGTTGTCTATGAGTTCCACAGGCCGTTCCAGAATGCTCTCTGCCAGTTTTCCGGGGTTGGCAATAGTAGCCGAACAGCAGATGAAGACCGGGTCAGCGCCGTAGAACTGGGCAATGCGCCGCAGTCTCCGAATGACGTTGGTCATGTGGGAGCCAAACACACCTCTATAGGTGTGAATCTCGTCAATGACCACGTAGCGCAATGCCCCGAGGAACTTAATCCACCGCGGATGGTTGGGGAGGATGCCGGAATGCAGCATGTCAGGGTTGGAAATAATGATCTGCCCGGTGTCGCGCGCCGAGGCTCGCAGCGACTGTGGAGTGTCACCGTCATAGGTGGCAATTTTTATGGGAACTCGTCTGCCCCCGTCCACCACGGTGTTCAACTCGGCCTGCTGGTCTTGTGAGAGCGCCTTGGTGGGGAACAAGTACAGCGCGCGGGCGTCTGGTTCCTCAAGTATGCGTTGCAGAACCGGCAGGTTATAACAGAGCGTCTTTCCACTTGCGGTGGGTGTCACCACCACTACATTGTGGCCCGCGCGCACCGCATCATAGGCCTGACGCTGGTGAGTGTAGAGGCGGTCTATCCCGCGAGTGCTCAGAGACTCTCGCAGTGCCGAGTGCATCTCAACCGGGATATCGGCATAGCTTCCCTCACGGGCCGGGATGTGTTCCCACCGCGTCACCGCCGCAGCAAAGTCTTTATCTTGCTCAAGTTGCGTGAGCACCGCCTGCAAACCGTCTCGTGTTTTCATATCTGGGAAGATAGTACCATGCACCGCACTGCTACGGAAATAGAAATGCCGCCGTGTCGGCGCCACCGGTGCAACGCCGTCGGCGAACTCTGCCTCGCCCATGTCCCAGGGCCAACTCCCAAGTTGCTCAGCTTTCCTCGCCTTTTCCTTGACCGCCGCTGATTTCGAACGTAAAATCGAGCACATGGATAATGTACTATCAATCGTCATGGGCGGTGGTAAAGGAACCCGGCTTTACCCACTCACAAAAGAACGCTCAAAACCCGCGGTACCATTTGGAGCACGATATCGACTCGTTGATATCCCCCTTTCAAGCAGCATTAACAGTGGATTCAAAAAAATCTACGTTCTGACGCAGTTCAACTCCGCGTCATTGCATATGCATATACTCAACACCTATATCTTTGACAGCTTCACTCGCGGCTTTGTTGAGATTTTGGCAGCTGAGCAGACCTTTGATCACGAAGGGTGGTACGAGGGCACGGCAGACGCAGTACGGAAAAACATGGGGCACTTTAGAACACAGGCGCCGTCACACTATCTCATTCTTTCTGGCGATCAGCTGTACCGCATGGACCTGGCTGCCTTTTACCAGAAGCATGTTGAAAGTGGTGCGGACGTCACGGTCGCGGCAACGCCATGTACGCGCGAAGCCGCGGTTGGTTTTGGCGTACTTGCAGCCGACAAGACGAACCGCATTTATGAGTTCACGGAAAAGCCGCCGATGTCGGTAGATATCGAGTCGCTGAAGATTCCAAAAGAGATCCACCCGGATGAGGCCGGTTTGAAGGAAGGCAAAGAATATCTCGGGAGCATGGGAATTTATTGCTTTAGCTCCAAAGCCCTAGAGATGGCCCTGGATAATGATCACGCAGACTTTGGCAAAGAGATCATTCCTATGATGATTGAAAAAGCCAAGGTGAACGCGTACATCTACACTGGCTTCTGGGAAGACATAGGAACCATAAAGTCCTTCTACGATACGAACTTGAATCTGGCATCTATTTCACCGGACTTCAACTTTTACGATGAGAACATGCCTATTTATACACACCGGCGCGACCTTCCACCTTCAAAGTTCAACTACTCCACCTTGTATCAGTCGGTCGCTGCCGACGGCTCCATCATCACCAATGCATCGCTCTCAAACTCGGTGATTGGTATCCGTACCCTCATTGAATCAGGGGCCAACCTGGACGGAGTCGTGTGCATGGGAGCCGACTACTACGAAACGCCTGAAGCGCGCGCCGAGAACGCTGTGAAGGGCATACCGAATATTGGTATTGGACGCGGCACTGTTGTTCGTCGTGCCATCATAGACAAGAATGCGCGGATTGGGGACGGATGTCGAATTGGCGTAGATGCGGACGAGCTGGTGGAAGGTGACTATGACACTCACTATGTCCGTGAAGGGATAATAATCATTCCGAAAAACGGTGTTGTGCCGTCAGGAACCGTTATTCGATAAGCGACTACTTGCCATGCCGCGCTGCGCGGTTATCCTAGGCGCGCAGCGCGTTATCGCTCACGTTCGAAAAGTATGCTTCGCAGCGCTGGCAGCAGGCCAGCATCGCTGGCCGCTAATTCGTCTTCAGGGATATCTTCCCATGCGAACCACCGCAGTTCGCTGTGTTCATGAAATACAAACTCTTCCGACCCTAAGGATATGAGGTATGCACAGAGTCTGAAAGCAGTACCGTTGTGCCGAAACCACCCCTCGGTAAGGAACTCACCGACCTCGATATCGACCTCAAGTTCTTCTCTGAACTCTCTAACCAAACACTGAGTTGGATTTTCTCCCGGCTCCACCTTGCCGCCGGGAAACTCCCATTTCTCACTGAGGGCCCCACCAGGGCGTCGTTTACCTAAGAGTAACTGATTGTCTTTGAGTGCAATGCCAGCGACCGAGAGAGCCTCGGACTGTGCTGTGTCCGCATCATTCATACATGCTCCAGGAGATCTGCCGCCGCGGTTCGCCGCGGTACTCATTAGAGCAGAATAATGGCTGGGAAAAGGAAATGCAACAGCGCGGTAACCGCCCCAACAATGCCAATCACCGCAGCATGCGGGCCAAATATGCCGTCAAGTGTAGCAACTGCTTTGGGTGGTGCTGAGTTTTCCTCACAGTAGGCAGACGCGGCAAGAGTTAAGCCCATAACCATACCGACAATTGCCGGAATGAGGTCACCAATAACTGGCGGATTGGGAGGTGTAACGATCACGAGCTTTGAAAAACCAACCACGAAGGCCACAACACCAAGGATAAGTCGAAATCGGCGGCTATGAAAAATCTCGGGCTGAAACACGTTACTCAGGCGCAGCCGTTCTTCAAGGATTGGAAAGCTCAGTGCAAGTCCTGCGAGGAGATTTACAAAAACTGATAAAAAGAATATCTGGGGGGCAATTGTAGCCATAACGTGTTCCATCCTTGAGCTTGGGTATTTCTACATTCTCATATAAAAAGTATAGCACATAGACCCTTTGGGTCAACCAACAGTCACAGCCCAGCCTCGACAGTGCTTACTCTCGTGAAACTGATGCCCGCAACCGCACCTGAGCTTCGCCCAGCTGCACCTCCGCAAGGATACGCCCCTGCTCGCGCGGCGGCCTGTAGTCCGAGATAATCTCACGAATCACCCGCTCTCCACCGTGTTCGGGAGGTGTTTCTATCAGACGCAGAAGTTCCACACCGTCTTGATCACTCAACACCACCTCTACTATCCCTTCCCCGGCAACGCTCGGAGTGCCAGCTTCGGCTAAGGATTCGACAGCAAGGGTCACCAGTACATCATCTCCAAACTGCACAGCCCGGAGTCGAAACTCGAAGGAGCTCATCCGCGCCGTACTGGCATCTGGAGCAAGGAAAAATATGTAGAGGAAGTAGATAAGCAGAATAACCGCTAGATCAATAAGAATGATTGCCAGAGATCTGTTCCGCTTAAAAATGCTTTCCGGCTTTTTCTTTTTCTCGGCCGCCGGATCGTAACCGAGTCGCTCAGCGCGACTGTAGTGAAAGTGCGGTGCCCCGGTTGGGTCGTTAGTCTCGCGTGAACTCATAGCATGTCCCGTTTCCCCACGTCGCTGTCATTCTCAAACCGCAAACTCTTGGCGGCTGCGATCACCCGCCCTATCTCAGGTGGAAGATCCCCTGGGCTGAACACTCCGTAACGGTTACGCGCGGCTTGAGCCGCCGCCGCCAAGGTCAAAACGCCAGCGCACGCGGCCTCAAAGGCCTCTGCGCCCCCGGCGCGGAAGGAGCCAATGCATCCGCAGAGAATATCACCGCTCCCGCCTGCTGCCAGAAGCGGATCTGCACCGTCGTAGACCGCGCAACGCCCGTCGGGCGCCATGATCCAGGTAACCGGGCCTTTGAGTACCACAACCGCACCGAGAGATGCGGAGCATTCAGCGAGCATGGCCCGGCGTGAGGCGGCGTCCGGCGGTACCGGCCCAAAGCCCAGTCGCTCGAACTCACCGTGATGTGGTGTGAGTATCCAGCCAGCTACCGGAGACTCGGAGCCAAAAGCACTCTCACCAAGGAGCCGCCCTAAAGCGAACAATCCGTCGGCATCTATCACACCGGGCGGCAGGGCTCTCAACAAGCGCTGCAGCTGCTCCACCCTATCATGAGCTCGTCCCCAACCAGGGCCAACGATGGCTGATTTGAAGGTGCGGAACTCTGCAGCTACCGGAGCCTTGTCCCCAACGCCGGAGTTTGAAGCAACGACGGCGGGATCAAGCGACGTCATCCGCTGCAGCGCAGCAGCCTCACTGAAAAGCTGCACGTACCCGGCCCGACTGCGCAGAGCGGCATTACACGCCATAACCGCCGCGCCCGGGTACTCCTCCGAACCGGCAAACACCGCCAGCGCACCCCGTTGATACTTGTGTGCATAGGCGTCGAAATCCGGGACAAAACCGGCAAGGTCCTTTGCCTCAAGCAGAACGGCTCGGCGGCCGTGGGTGCTGAGTTCCGCCCCCGTCACCGCTTTGGCGCTGAGCTCTGCCTGTATGAGTGCCGGAGGGAAGCCAAGAGGAACCATGCGAATAGAACCACACAGTGGGCGCGCGAGCTCGGTGTAGTAACAGAGTTTAGGGAGCTCAACCGCAAGGGTGAGCTGAGCAGCAACAGCGACGCGGTCACCCCGAAAGTCGTCAGATACGCCGCTCGGAATGTCTATGGAGACACGGCAAGCCGGAGCACGGTTAATTCGTTCCAGTAATGACACCGCCGCAGGGTGGAGGCTACCTCGCAAACCGGTGCCAAACACGCCGTCCACAATCACCTGCGCTGACTCCAAGGCCAAGCGTGCTGCCTCGCTTTCGGCCCCGGCTGGCACCTGCGCGGCTTCACTTTCCTGACCTGCGTCCCAATGAATGGGCACACCGAGCCGTCGCAAGATTTCTAGGTGAACTGCAGATGAGGAGCCAGGTTTGGGTTCAGCGGTGAGGAGTAGCTGTGGGCTGCCGCCAGCAAGACACAGCCACATGCGTGCAAGCGCAAGTGCGTCACCCCCATTGTTTCCGGGGCCAGCAACAAACATAATCCGCACGCTCTCCGGGGTGTATCCCTGCTCGCGGACAAACTGCACGAGTCCTTCCAAAAGAGAACGAGCGGCGTTCTCCATGAGAAGCAAACCCGAGATACCGTATTTTTCTTGAGATTCAAGGTCGATGTCTGACATTTCAGCCGAGTCTGGAACTGCGTACACAATGCCCCCTTGCTGGCGACCTTACTGGATAAGACTACGCATGAGACGATCACTCCTCCACCAGACGACATTCGCACCGTCTCTATTTGCCAGTAGCGCGGTAAGAATGCCCTCCGGGGAAACATGGAATGTGCGATAAAACATGCCTTTGTCGTCCACCACTATATTTCGCCGTCCAAGAACTCGCCCGGAGCTGTTCATAACCAGGAGCTGTGAGCGGCGTTCGTCCTCCCTGCTCAGCAGAAGAAAATGCTCACCCGGGGCCACTCCGACCAGTTCGTAGAGATGGCGCACCTCTTCGCGTTCAAAGATACTACTTCCAACAACGTTGTGCACATTTTCGGGGACATCGACATACCCTTCATAACGCCCACTCTCTAAGTCGAGCCAGTACACGCGCGAAGCAAAGATCTCTATACCGTAGCGAGCGCCTGTTTCCGGATCCTGAGACTGGTAGTAGTAGTTCAAACTCAGGTACAGACGCGGCAACTCTCTGTCGGGCAGTATAGTCTCAAGGGTAGGAATATAGTCACCACCATCGTCGGGAAAGGGAAGCCTGTCCATTGGGATCTCGACTGTGTATAAGGGATCACCCGCTGCGTTGAACCAGAAGATGAGCCATGTATCGAGCGTACGCGAAATCACTACAATCTCATCACGATCGGTTGTGTGAAGACTCTCGATATAAGGAAAGGGGCTTCCGCCAACGCCCTCCTGCCCAAGGTAGTCAAGCAAGGTACCATCTCGTCCAAAACGCAGTACCAGTCGGTTTAAACTGACCTGGAGATCCTCGTCGTAACTTGCTCGTTCGGAAGGAAGTCGGTCTTCCACCAGGAGCGTGTTATCGGAGCTCAGCGCAATCTCACCAAGCTGGGTGAAGTGATACGGTACGGCCCGCCGGTTGCTCACAGTCTCATCCCGCTGAGTACTTTGTACCAGCACCGGTCGTGGGTTGTCATCGGGGTTATACACCATTGATACCAGATCGCCGAACGAGGTAAAGGTCATGATCTTGTTGGCACTGCCGTTGGCAATAGCAAACATACCGTCGCGCATCACAATACGGGTTTTTGCCTGCAGAGGAGATCCCGGTGCATGAAAAAGGTCGAGCTCACTTTCCATGCGACCAATTGCAAGTTCAAAAAGATCCTCGCGTTCGAGCGCAACGACCTGCGACCGACTACAGCTGCCAAGCAAGAGGAGGAGGATAATGGCTGCCGAGCCCCAAAAGGCCATGTAAAGGGGGGGGGGTGTTTTTCGTGTCACAGCCTTGGATAATACCTGTCGCCGCTATTATCTGTCAATCTTGACCCCGCTTTCCTAATTCGGCTACAGTGAGTCATGGTTCAAAAGCTAATCGATGTTGTTTTCGGCTCCAAAAGCGAGCACGATCTTAAAAGACTCTTACCAATTCTCCATGCAATAAATGCTCGTGAGAACTGGGCTTTATCTCTTCAGGAAGAAGACTTCCCTAAAGAAACCGACAAACTCCGTCAACGGTATGCCGACGGCGAGTCGTTGGACGATATGCTTCCCGACGCCTATGCGCTCGCACGCGAAGCTGCCCGTCGTGTTTTGGGCGAACGCCTGTACGACGTGCAGCTCCTGGGTGGTATTGTCTTGCATCAAGGCAAGATCATGGAAATGAAAACGGGTGAGGGAAAAACAGTGACCTCTGTCACTGCCGCCTATCTCAACGCGCTTTCGGGTAAGGGCGTGCACCTTATCACGGTCAATGACTACCTTGCCGAGCGTGATGCCGGATGGATGGGGCCCATTTACAACTACCTTGGGCTTAGTGTCGGTGCGATACTCTCGCAGATGGAGGTCTCAGCACGGCAAGCAGCCTACGGCTGCGACATTACCTACGGTACCAACAACGAGTTTGGATTCGACTATCTGCGTGACAATATGCGCTTTGATTCGGGCAGTAAGGTACAGCGGCATCACAACTACTGTATTGTTGACGAAATCGACTCAATCCTCGTTGACGAGGCACGGACTCCACTTATTATCTCCGGGCAAACCGAGGACGATACGCGTAAATACTCCGAGGTAAACCGCATCATTGGCGACTTGATCGAGTGCGCCAAGGACCCTGAGACCGGAGACTATCCCGATGAGCCCGAGGGTGACTTCAAACTTGATGAAAAGGGTAAGCGTGTAAGCTTCACCGATGAAGGACTGAATCACCTTGAAGCCCTCCTCCAACGACGCAAGATAATTAATGGGTCGCTCTTTGACGAGGAGAACTTTGAATACATTCACCATGTAACACAGGCTGTACGGGCACACAAGCTTTACCACCATGACACCGAGTACGTGGTAAAGGATGGGCTCGTGCAGATTGTCGACGAGTTTACCGGGCGTATTTTGCACGGACGACGCTACTCCGAAGGGCTGCACCAAGCAATTGAGGCCAAGGAAGGCATTCGCATTGCACAACGCAACCGCACCCTCGCTACCATTACCTTCCAGAACTTCTTCCGTATGTACAAGAAGCTCTCGGGAATGACCGGTACCGCCGAGACCGAGTCCAAGGAGTTTGGAAATATTTATGGTCTTGATGTTGTCGTAATTCCGACGAACCGCCCCTTGGCACGACTTGACCAGGACGACGTCATTTATGTTGGTGAGAATGAGAAGTTCACCGCCATTGCAGAAGAGGTAAAACGGGCTACTGACAAGGGTCAGCCTATGCTGATTGGTACCGTCTCAATTGAACGCTCGGAAAAACTCGCACACATGCTCACACGGCGCGGCGTTCGCCACGAAGTGCTGAATGCCAAGAACCATGCACGTGAAGCCCTCATTATAGCGGAGGCAGGCGCCAAGGGGTCGGTTACGATTGCCACGAACATGGCAGGACGTGGAACCGACATCAAGTTGGGTGGGAATCCGGAGTTCCGTGCCCGCCGCAAGGTCGGTACCGAGGCAAGTGAGGAGGAGTACCAGGCCGCTTATGAGAAGGAGTTTGCAGCTTGGCGCAAGGACTACGAGGAAGTACAGCAGGCTGGCGGCCTCTACGTGCTGGGTACCGAGCGCCACGAGTCGCGCCGTATTGACAATCAGCTGCGTGGTCGTTCCGGACGTCAAGGTGACCCGGGCGAGTCCCGATTCTTCCTCTCCATGGATGACGACCTTATGCGGCTCTTTGGTAAGGGTTCGGTCAATCTCAAGTCGCTCATGGAGAAGGGCCTCCCCGAGGGAGAACCCCTCAATCACCGCCTCATTAACAGAAGCATAGAAAAGGCGCAGCAAAAGGTTGAGGAACGAAACTTCGACATTCGTAAACACCTGCTTGAGTATGACGATGTACTCAACGAACAGCGCAAGGTCATATACAGGCAACGCGACGAAATACTAGATGCTCCCGATCTTGTCGGACGAGTGCTCAATACTGCAACGGAAATCCTTGAGTCTTCCGCAGCCGAGTATCTTTCGGACCGCGGCAAGAATGAGCCAGCCTTCCTGAACCTCCTTGAACAGCTGAAACAAGAGCTGTTCTTTGTGTCAGAGCGTGACCAGGAGGAACTGGCCAAACTACCACCACAGAAACTTGTAGAGAGTCTGACTGCAGAAATGGAGCAGAACCTGCGGGAGAAGGCCGAAATTGCAGGCTCAGAACGCTTTAATGTGGCGGTACGCTTTGAATACCTTCGCAACATTGACAACCGTTGGCAAGATCACCTGGAGAATCTTGAAGCCCTGCGAGAAGCGGTATACCTGCGGAGTTATGCACAGCAGAATCCACTGCTCGAGTACAAACTTGAAGGCTTTCAGATTTTTGACGAGCTTATTCACGGCATTCGTACCGCGGTGGCCAAGAAGCTCTTTGCAATTAAGGCAGAGACCTTACAGCCGCAACGGTTCCACCGTGCTCCTGTCTCCCGAACGACAGAGGTGCATTCCGGTATGCAGATGATTGGTGGTGGTGCGGCAGCTGCCGCAGCGGCGGGCGCTGCTCCTGCTGGCGCTGGTGCGGCGACAGCAACAGCAACCGCCGAAGCGCCAGCCAGCGCTGCCCGACCGTCGGGCGTTGTCACCCGAGGGATGGAAAAGGTAGGCCGCAACGACCCCTGCCCATGCGGGAGCGGCAAAAAGTACAAGCACTGTCACGGGCGGGGATAGAAGCCAACGGCGCGAGAACCGGACGGGAGAGAACGTCGGTGCTGAGCCATAGAGACCATGCTGAGCCGCAGAGGGGCCGATGCGCTAGTTTAAGTAGCGCATCGGATCTACAAAGGTTCCGTTTCGAATAATTGAGAAATGCAGGTGCGGACCGGTGCTGCGACCGGTATTTCCCATGTTACCAATGCGCTGGCCCTGGCTTACACGCTGCCCTACCCGAACACTCCACGAATCAAGATGTGCGTACAGAGTTTGATAGCCTTTATCATGTCGGATAATAACGAACCGTCCGTAGTTTCCTGGCTGGCTCTCAACATGAACCACAGTGCCCGACATAGCTGCCACAACCGGTGTACCAGGAACATTTGCAAGATCTATACCGTTATGAAAACGGCGCACGCCGGTGAAGGGATCCCGCCGCATGCCGAATCCTGAGGTAAATCGGCCGCGTGCAGGCCACCTGAATGCGTCACCGAGTACTATCGCAAGCTCGGTTTGATTCATTCGCGCATCAGGTACAAAGAGCACCTCGCCGGTACGAATACTGGTGCTAAGCAGGTCATTTGCGTCCAGAATAGCAGTTGCCGATGTACCGTAGCTTAAAGCAATACTCTCTAAAGTATCGCCGCGCTTTACGGTATAGAGCAGTCCGTCGCGGTTGGGAATACGTAGCTCCTGCCCAATTTGCATACGCCGTACATCATCGAGCTGGTTGAAACTTACAAGCGTGTCCATTCGCAGACCATGCCGTGATGCAATAGCGGACAGTGTATCACCGGAGACCATTCGGTAATCGCTCACTTCAAGCGCACTGAACTGTGCGGGATCTACCTGTATATGCTCACCTATCACGTCGAAATCGCTACGAGGTTCGATATAGTTAGACAGTACACCTCGAATCTCTGCGGTTTGAGGAAGACCGTAGACCGAACGTGTAGTCAAAAGCTCATCCATGAGGCTCCCAGGACCCATGGTCTGGGCAATGAGAAAGGCAGAAAAGATAACAGCCATAAGGAAGGCAAGATCAAGATCTCGCCGCCTGTCGGAAATAGCACCTACAAGGTGATGTGCACCAAGACTCACAGCTCCACCAGCTCCGTTGAGGACTGCAGGTAGGCCCGAAAGCTGTACCTGCCCCAAGCCGAACGCGCGCGAGGCAGATGGCCGTGTGGCGAATGAGCGAGAAACGAATGAGCGCGGCGCCCCGTAGCCTAATGTGGCTTTTTTGGTTGCTGAGGTAGGCGAGACACGCCGTTTGCGCTGATACCGGGCGATCAAGGTGCCCCAATGAGCTCGAATATGCGCGACAATTCCGGTCTTTTCTCCTTCAAAGGAGTAAGAGGAGTTTAGCTGTTGCCGGGTAGCTACGGTCTTTCGACGCCGACGCCGCGCAGTAGTCCGTTGTTGGGCTACTGCCAAAAGGCCTTCAGTCCGATTAGTAGCCTTAAACCGCAGAATGCGATCTATCACATCTCCTCCACCGGAGAGAGGTTTCTTCATGCGCGACAAGGTCATGCGACCACGGCGTTTTATGGATTGTTCTTCAATTACCGATATCATAGTAGTCTACATATCGACAATCTTACAAGCACATATTATAGTAAGCCGCGAAACTCGATGATAACTCGAGCCGCAAAGAAAGGCCCAACCTGGACTCCCCTCCCTGCAATTCTCGTTGCTGTGGTAATGGCTATTCTATTTAGCGTTTTTATGTTTGAACCTATTTCGGTCGACGGTGCATCAATGGAGCCGGGTATAGCACGCGGGCGCACGGTAATTGTGCTTCGGGTCGCATATGGTTTACGACTTCCGTTCTCCAAGCGGTATCTTATACAATGGAAGAGCCCGGAAAGAGATGCTATCATTGTGTTTAGAGCTCCCGACGGTAAACAGTGGCTCATGAAGCGCGTGGCTGTAGCAGTAGATGAAAGCATTCAGATCCACGGGGACAAAATGACAGTGAACAATAACTCATTTCTGTTAGAACCAAGCATTGCGAGGGAACTGTCACGCTATGAAAGAATACCCACCGGCTTTGTCTTCGTTCTCGGCGATAATCTGCCGGTATCTAGAGACTCACGCCATTTTGGTTTGGTTCCACATTCAAGCGTCCTGGGGCGAGTTATTCTAGTGCCTCAGGCAGGCCTGCATGAAAGGGACAATCAGTAATGTCACGTCTGCGGTATCAAATAGTGTTTGTTCTTCTTGGTGTTATCAGCTTGGCACTTGTCTATGAATACGGCAAACTCATGCTCGGGAGTGGCCCGCGCGGCCAGGCTTCAGCCTCTCCAACACTACCTGAACGGGGGCCTATTCTAGACCGCAACGGAAGAGTCCTTGCGCTTCAGACCCAACTTGACACCGTCGCCGCCTGGACGCCCGACCTGCGAGATGTTGAAGAAACCTCACGCCTACTCGCGGAAATACTGGATACAAGCGCCCTAGACATTCGTCGACGACTCGACTCCTCGCTCAGTTACGTAATACTTCGACGTAATCTGACACCCGGACAGTCAGAGCAGATTCAGGCGCTCCGGCGAGAGGGGCTTCTGCGCGGAATCTCACTGCGTCCAGACAGCGGTAGGAGCTACCCTGAGCGAGAACTTGCGGCGGCCCTCCTTGGGTACGTAGGGGTAGATAACGTAGGGCTCGACGGGGTGGAATACTCCCTGAACGATGTACTCTCTCCGAGACCCGGAGGATCTCGTTTTGGGGATCAGGTGTTTCTCACAATTGACGTAGCAGTACAGGCCGAGGCGGAACGGATTGCCCGCGAAACTCGCGAGACGCATGACGCCGACTCAACCATGCTGTTGGTAATGGACTCCCGCAGTGGCGACATCCTTGCGTATGCCTCCTCTCCAAGTTTTGATCCCAACGAATTCCAACGCTATGACGCGGAACAACGCCGCAACCGCCCGGCCACCCGGGTGTACGAGCCTGGCTCGGTCTTTAAGGTATTCTCCGTTGCTTCATTTATGCACCTTGGAGGAGTATCGCCGCAGGATATGTTTCAGACCGCCGAGGGTTATAGCGACGCTTCGGGGTCCTTCCTTATACGGGATTTAGGCAACTATGGCACAATTAACGCTGAAGGGATTATTAAGTACTCGAGCAATGTTGGGGCGGCGTATGCCGCCGATACTGTGGACTCAGACTCCCTGTACCACATGCTCCGTCGCTTTGGTTTTGGCGAGCGAACAGGTCTGGAGCTCAGCGGTGAGGAACGTGGCTTGTTGCGCCGCCCCGAGCTATGGAGTGGACGATCTCGGCAGACGATCTCTATTGGCCAGGAAATTGGTGTGACCGCAATGCAGGTCATGGCTGCGGCCGGTGTGCTTGCAAACCAGGGTGTCTTGGTGAAGCCACAAATTGTTAAGCGCATTGTGAGCGCAGATGGACGAATTCAGTACGAAACCGAGCGTGAGCCAGTTCGCCAGGTTGTCTCTCAAGCCGTTGCTGAACGAATGCTCGAGTACATGTACAGCTCAACCGTTGGAGGTACGGCCCAACGGATTGCTGTGGACGGGGTGCAGATCGCTGCCAAAACCGGTACAGCCGAGGTTTTTGACCCTACTATTGGGCAGTATTCCGACACCGCTTTTGTCGCATCTACCCTGGCGATATTTCCTAAAAACAACCCCCGAATAGTAACCTATATGGTCATTGATAACCCAATGGCCGGGGAGTTCTACGGCGGCCGCATAGCCACTCCTCCGTTGAAGGAGTTGACCGAGTTCCTTGTTCCT
>REEM01000224.1 GCA_007695055.1 Spirochaetaceae bacterium
CATATCGCGACCGACGGCGAGACCTATGGGCATCATCACCGCAACGGCGAAATGGCCCTCAGCTATTGCCTGAACACCATCCGGGAGCGGGAGTCCGCGCGAGTTACGGTGTATGGAGAGTACCTGGAGTTAGTTCCCCCGCGGTGGGAAGCCCGGATTATTGAGAACAGCTCATGGAGCTGTATGCATGGTGTGGAGCGGTGGCGCTCGGACTGTGGCTGCAACTCAGGGGGGAAACCGGGCTGGAGGCAAGGCTGGCGTGCCCCATTGCGTGAGACCCTTGATTGGCTGAGAGATGAACTCGAGTCGTTGTATGAAGAGATTGTAGAGTCGTACCTGTCCTTTCCATGGCGGGCGCGGGATCGCTATATCGAGCTCATGGTCGACCGTTCACCGGAGGGTGAGGCACTGTTCCTTAAGGAGGAGGCCCGCGCCGAACTGAGTGAGAAAGAGAAGGCCCGAGTATTCTCGGCGTTGGAGATGCAACGACATGCGCTGCTGATGTACACGAGTTGCGGTTGGTTTTTTGATGAGATTTCGGGTATCGAAACCATTCAGATTCTTCAGTATGCAGCACGCGCAATGCAGCTGGCCAAGACATTGGCAGACAAGGATTTGGAGCCCTTGTTTCGTACCAAGTTGAAAGACGCGCCAAGCAATATTGCGGGCCTGGCACATGGAGATGCGGTGTATGAGCGCCATGTTGCTGGGGCGGTGGTCACCCTGGACCGAGTTGCCGGACACTATGCGGTGAGCTCCTTGTTCCATGAAACCGAGGAGAGCGAATTTCGTCTCTCCTACTTTCATGTGCGCCGGAGTGACTTTATCAGACATCGTGCCGGAAAGTACCGTTTTGCCTCAGGCACTCTGCTGCTACGCTCAGATATCACCCACGATGAGGCCGAGGTCATGTTTGCCGTTCTTCATCTTGGCGACCATAACGTCATTGGTGGGGTAAAGCGTGTTGATCAGAAACCCGGGTTCCAACGGACCCTGAACGCGGTTCAGAACAGCTTTCTGGAAAACAATATACCAAGTGCCATTATCATGCTGGACAGGGCATTCGGCCGACAGAGTTATCTACTTTGGAATCTCTTTAAGGAGGAACAGAGACGAGTAATGCGGCGCTTGCTTGATCTCACCTATAAGGATGTAGAGGTCAATTATAGGCGGGTTTTTGACTCGAATTACTCGATCCTCCGAGCCATGAGAGACCTTGAAATGCCTATTCCAGATGCACTGGCCGCTCCAGTGGAGTATATACTCCACACCGATCTGCGTTCAGTTTTCCAAGGAGAGGGGCTGATTGATATAGGCGCCTTGAGTAGTGCGGTAGAGGAGTTCCGGCGCTGGCCATTTGAACCTACCGGTGAAGACCTGCTTTTTGAGATTGGGAACCGCATTGGAGCAATTATGCGAAGTCTTCGTGATCAAGAAGTCTCGGCCGAGATGCTCGAGAATCTGGTCTCTACCTTTGAGGTGCTCCAGGGACTTGAACTTAAACTAGATTTGCATGAAGCTCAGAACATCTACTTTGCCGTAGCACGTGCGGCAGATGTGTTTCCGGCATTCCGGAGTTCGCGGGTACGGAAGGCCTTCCAGGCGCTTGCTACGCATTTCCAGGTGCGGGTACCTCCGGCTCTAGGCAGTGCCGAGATAAGTCGAAGCGAATAGCTCAGATCCATTCTTTCCTGCCTTTGGTTTTTCCTTGTATTTTGGTATATTTATTCATGACAACCCGCAAGGAGATGCTTGTGAACCGATCCATACGAAACTTCCCCCCATTTGCCGTCGTGACTTCTCTGCTCCTTTTTGTGCTGCTGCTGGTTGGAGCCTGTGGTGGAGGGGAGGAGATCCATGAGGACGATATAGTAACCGGTCGTATAGACAGTCGTGAAACAATACTGGAGCGAACTGTTTCTCGCCCTGGAGGTGAGGAGCCATTTCGGGTGGGTGCCGTAGGCGGCACCTGGATATCGAGCATTAATAATGATCCACGCACATTTAACACCCTTACCGCACGTGATGGAGATACCCGAACCGTCATTGACCCACTCTTTGACTTTCTTGCCGACTATGATCCGTACAAGCGCGAGTTTACCCCGGCCTTGGCAACCTTTGAGGTGCATGCGGACGAAGACAACGACAGCCTTCGCGTTGTCTATACACTCCGTGACGAGCTCTACTGGACGACCCCAAACAGCAGCCCGGACACCTGGGTGGAAGTGACTTCGGACGACGTTGTCTACTGGTACAATGAGATTAACGGTGACCGTTCACTGCAGCTGCCTGGCTATGCGGGGCAGTTTATTGAGATGCCGGATGGGACTGCTGCTCGCATTGAGGTTGAACGCATAGACGACCGGAGCTTTGCCTTTATCTATCCGCGGATCGTTGCAAACCCTATTCTTTCTACCAATATGCAGTTTGGACCGCGCCACATCTTCCAACCAGCAAAGGAAGCAGGTGGAGCCGAGGGAGTGCTTGATCTCTTCAGTGTAGATACACCTGTGCGTGAGATTCCTTCGGTGGGGCAGTATCACCTCATAGAGTATGACCCGGGAGTCCGCGTCGTCCTGCAGCGCAACCCAAACTACTGGAAAACGGACGAGGCTGGCACCAGTCTCCCGTACATTGAGCGGATTGAGTACCGGATTGTGCCGGACAAGAATAGCGAGTTTCTTATGTTCCGTGACGGGAGTAGAGACAGTTACTCCACCCGGCCGGAAGATCTTGATACGCTGTTAAGACAACCAAACCCTGACTATACCGTGTTTAACGGTGGGGCTACCCTTGGGTCTGCCTTCTTCACCTTCAACCAGAATCCCAACACCCTTGATCCGCT
>REEM01000007.1 GCA_007695055.1 Spirochaetaceae bacterium
ACTCATTGCTCACCTCTTCATATGTTTTCCATAAGATAGAGCTTGCAACGCCCATCGGCAATCTCCGTTTGTGCATGTGGTTCTTGGAAGGATTTGAGGTCGATGTCGCTCGACTACCTGCAGAACAGGCCGATATTGAGACCATGAGTACGAACTCCGCGGAAAAAAATGATTCCAACACCTATTGGGAGTTTTCTCCCTCAGGTGAGTACACCGTTCCGACCGAGTCCATGGATGTGGTGCGGGTGAGAAGCCGCTTTCTTGGGTTTCTGCACAGGCTTACCCAGGGTGAGAAGAAGAAAGAGTCGCCGCTTGATCCCACAGACGATTTGCTCAGTCTGAGTGGAGAGAGGCTTACAAAGGCCGTTCCGGCTCCAGACTGGGAGCAGGCTGCAACGCTGTTTGAGCAGCGGGTACGGCCCTGGCTGGAAACAGAGACGCCTTCTACGTCAGTTGTGTTCTATGTGGCACCACCCTACTCAGGTCGCGAGGAAATTCTCCGGCATTGGGCAGGTGCCAACAAGGTTTCGGTGCTCAAGGAACCTACGACTGAAGCAATTCTCGGTGACAGTTCAAAATGGTTGCGAGCTTGGCCCAGGAAAGGCCCGTGGGTGTTGCCCCAGCTTGAGCGGTGTTTTCTCCGGCACGCCTCGGGCCTCGGTCTGGTGCGTGAACTTCTGAGTGGAATGATGTCCGGTGATCTGGGTCGCGGGATTGTCGGATGCGACAGCTGGGCATGGGCCTATCTCCAACATGTGTTGCCCAACCGTTCCTCTTTTACTCTGAGCGCGAAGGCCTTTGACGCGCAACGCCTGCAAGAGTTATTTAGTGAGAATATTTTCGACCAGCATGGACTGCGGGCCAGATTCCGTCAGGCAGACAACGGTGCGTATCTGTTTCCTGAACGTCAGGAGGGGGACGATGTAGACGCCGCCGACGGGTTCTGGCGCGGCCTTGCTGCCCGGAGTCGAGGTAATGTTGGCGTTGCAGGCGCCTACTGGAAGCGTGCGTTGCGCACCTTGCCGGAGAAGGAGCTTGGGGAGCAGGAGGCCGAGTCGCGTCAGAGTGAGCTTGAACAGGCCAAGCCGGGCTACGCTGCGTCGCGCCACGCTGCGTCGCGCCAATCAAAATGGGCAACGATATGGGTAACTCCGTGGGAAGATATGCTGCAGCCAGCCTTACCCAAGGGGTCCGGTGAAAGCGAGCTTTTTGTGCTGCAGGCTCTCTTGCTGCATGGCGGGCTTAGTGAAGTTGGACTGAAAAGAACACTTCCTTTTGATAGGGCATCTATAACCGAGGTGCTGCACTTTCTTGCCGAGAGGGAATTCGTAGCTCGCACCGACGGTAGGTGGTACGTAACGGCATATGGCTACCCGACCGTTCGTGCCGCGTTGAAAACCAGCGATTACCTGTGTGACGAATTTTAGTTGACGGCCGACGTCGCGTAAAAGCACGATGCATAAGAGGGAGAGATGATGGAAGCTGCAGAAAATGTTGTTGGTTTGTTCCGCGAGTTCGGTGAGATTAACCTTGTACGAATTGTGCTCATTATTGCCGTTTCCTGGGTGCTGTTAGTTGTCGACCAAAGGGTGCTCCCAAAGATTGCTCGTCCGCTACCAGGGAAGCTCCGCGTGCTTCTGCTGGCGCTCGTTCCTAGCATTAGGCTGGTCATTATCATATCTGCGGTGGTGTTGGTGCTTGGTCGCCTGCTTGAGCCCACACTGGAAAACATGGTGGCACTGTTTGGGCTGCTGGGAATTGGGCTGGGGTTTGCAATTAAGGATTATGCGGCCAGCCTGATTGCGGGTACCCTTGCACTCTATGAGACGCCGTATCGTCCCGGGGACTGGATTTCGGTGGACGGGGTCTACGGGGAGGTACAGAGTATTGAGTTTCGTACTGTCAATATTCTGACTCCGGACGACACATTGGTTCTCATACCTCACAGCAAACTCTGGGACACGCTCATTCACAACGCGAACAGCGGCAGCATTAAACTTCAATGTGTTGCAAACTTCTACATCGACCCGAATCATGAGAGCGAGGTAGTGCGGCTGCGCCTTCGCGATGTAGCGCTCACCAGCCCTTACACCCAGCTCAAGAGCCCACCGGTCGTTGTGGCCAGCGAGACCCCATGGGGAACCCACTATCGGGTTCGCGCCTACCCGGTTGACCCGTACCAGCAGTTTGCCTTTGTGACCGACCTAACCGAACGCGGCAAGGTGGCGCTCCGCGAACTTGGTGTGAACTTGGTGTCTCGGGCGCGGACAGCCGGGGCGGTTGCTGGAGAAGTTTGAGGTGTAGCCCAGATCGCGGCTCTACGAGTGCAGCTTCTCCAGAACGGACTCCCGCGTGGCTCCGGGCTCTATGATCTCATCAAGTCCCGCTTGCAGCTTTGTTACGTCGCGAACGGTGCGGATGTGCTCTAAGTCAGAAGCCGAGAGTTCGAACTTTCTCTGAAGTTGGCGGATTAACGCTTCGGCCAGACCCTCGGCCTTGCCCTTCTTTAGCCCGTCGGCCTCGCCTTCTAACTTGCCTTCCCTGCGTAGTTTCTCTGCTAATGAAATCATGTCGTCTCCTAGTTCAGTATACTCCTGTTCTCGCAAAGAGGCCAAGATATGTTCTGCATTGTCGCTCCGCCCCTCCACAAGATACTTCACCGTTGCCGCTCGAAAGCTGCCAGGCAGAGCTGGCTGTGTGAGTGAGTTCACAACCGCAAGGACTCCCTCCCGGCCAAGTTTGCGTGACGCTGCATACATTGCCTGAAGCGCAGTGCGTGCCACTGGCCCACCTATGTAGGTGTCACTCATGCTTATTCCTACATCGAGCACCAGGT
>REEM01000038.1 GCA_007695055.1 Spirochaetaceae bacterium
GAGGAGTACACCGGCCTCTCAACGCACGACTCAACCCCGGCTGCCCCGGCTGCCCCGGCTACCCCGCCCGCGGCCCCGCCAGCTACCCCGCCCGCTGCCGAGGGTCAGAGCAACGACGACCCCGTCACTGAAGAACCGTCCTAAGGGCCAGCTCCGGCAGCTCCGGTTGTGGCGCCACCAGTTGCTCACGTCCGGAACGGAGGTAGTACAGAAACACCTCTGGTTCCTCGCCAAACAGCTCTGCCGCGGCTCGTCGGTACAACTCCAACTGCACTGTATAGTTCTCCGGTTTTTCCACAAGGTCGGTCTTGTAGTCCACCACGACCCGCTTCCCGCGATACCGGAATGACAGGTCGATGCTTCCGCTCAGCACAATATGCTCGTAGGGGGCCTCGGCCCGGTAAACAAACTCCAACTCGGTCTCGCGATTTGGGTCTGCAATGGCCTGCATGCCCAAAGGCGATCCCAGAAAGGACTCCACGGCAGTTGCCGCCTCGGTGTGCAGCAGTGCGCGCTCTGGCTCACTCAGCCTGGAAAAAAGCTGCCTGCTCAGGCGTTCATCCTGCTCTACCGGCCCACCGGGAGAAGGCTCTGTTTCGGGGGCGGAACCTGTCGAGGGGCCTGGTTCCAAGACCCGCTCAAGCAAGGCATGCACATAGGTGCCGAAAGCTGCCTCAAGACCGTGCTCATGAAGGAGAGCCTCAAAAGGTCCGGGGACAACAGTGTCCAGCGAGTCAAACAAACCAGGATGCTCGGTGGTACGCTCGACGGCACCACGCGGGGCCGCAGCCCGCTCTCCGGCACCACCCGACTCGGCACCGAGTCCGGCCGCTTCGCGATACATCGCATTCAGCTCACTGACCGCAAAGGCATAGCGCTCCGCAGGGCGACGCACAACCGCCTCGGGTTCCGGCAAGTCCTCGACTGCGACCGTAAACCGCTTAGCTGCGGCGCGACTGAGTCCAGCCGTCCGCAGCTGTTTCTGCGTGACCGGCGCTATGGGCTTGAGCGGCACCTGAGCGTGTTGGAGCATGAGTAGATGACAGTTGCTGGTGTTCGCGCCGTGCTTGTTGAGGACGCCAGTCACAATCAGGTGGTACTGAGCCCGCGTCAGCGCCACATACAAGAGCCTCTTGAGCTCGGCCGTATCCTTGGCCGACTCTTCATCCTTGGCGCGCCGGTAGAAATAGTTTGAGGCTCCCTGGTCCTGCAAGCGCGCACCGGACCTGAGGCGCAAGCACGGTCCAAACTGGTCGGAAATGTAGCATGGCGCCCCACCGTCCGAGTTCCGGCCTTTGTTCCCGGTATTGGCCAGGAAAACAATGGGGAACTGAAGTCCTTTGGATCGATGTATTGTCAGCAGCTGAACTCCCGTCTCCTCTTCGCGCAAAATGGAGGCATCTTCAAACTTTTTGTAGTCGCCCAGGTTCTCACGCAGCACGGCCAGGAACTCCCACACGGTTTGCGTCGGATCCCCGGCAGCTAGCGCAAAGAGGTAGTCGTAGTACTCCAGATAGGGGTGAAAGTCCGAGTCAGCAACCAAGTAGTAGCGGTAGCCATAGAGGTACCAAATGTCCTCCAACAGCTCGGTAACCGGAACTCGCCCCGCCTTGTCCCGCAGCGCCGAGTACATCTCAACCCCACGTGCAAAACGCTGGCCGTCCTCACCCTCATGAGTGTTAGCACCAAAGGGCAGCCCCCTAAACTCCAGCAACTCTCTCACCATGCCTTCATCCGAGAGCGCAACCAATGGCCCGCGCAAAACGGCTGCGTATGACAGAGATTCCTCCGGGTACAGAGCAAGTCTCAGAAGATGGTAGATGTCGTAACTCGGCGCCTCCAGGAACAGGCTGCGGACGTCTCCTGAGTTGTACGGCACCCCAAAGCGCCGTAAGAGGCGTTCATAGCGAATTTGGTTTGAGCCAGACCGCATGAGTATTGCAATATCCCGGTACTCGGCCGGGCGCACGGTACCGTCTTCCTCCGCAACGCTCCATCGGCCAGAGCGAATACCCTCACTAATGGTAGCGGCTACGAAATACGCCTCGGTGTCGTCGGTGGCGGCCAGCTGCTCGTCCTCGCCTCCGGTTTCCGTTCCCCCTTCTTCAGCTGTGTCTTGCGAGGGATCGTAGGCATACACAGATATCTCCGGCTCAATTCCCGGAGTGGCCTCACGTGACTCAAGCGGACGAAACTCTGCCTCCCATGGTTGGCGCTGCTCACTGGCCGCCTCCATAACAGCAGGAAACACCTGGTTGCAGAACTCCACCAGCGCAGGCTCGCTGCGATAGTTGGCCGCAAGTTCCAGGATAACCCCACCCACCGCCCTCAGCTCCTCTGCAAGCGTGCGAAACACCGCGACATCGGCTCCGCGAAAGCGATAAATGGACTGCTTGTCGTCCCCCACAAAGAATAACTTGCTCGACTCCAGTTCGCCTGCACTCGGAACTGCATCACTGCAGAGATCGTTACGCTCAGAGAGAAGATACAGCAGCTCCTTCTGCAGCGGATCATTGTCCTGAAACTCATCAATCAGCAGTGCGCGGAATCGCTTCTTGTAGTAGCTCCGCAGCTCAGATGAACGCCTGAGCGCTTCAACCGCAAGAAGCACAACATCGCGATATGACAACACTGCTTGAGAACGTTTGCGCTCAAGAATGCGGGTCTGAAGCTCGCCAAAGAGGCTAAATAGCTCGGCAAGCCGGGGCCTTAACTCCAAGGTTGCGAGCGCCTCGGCCAGATCTTCCCGCTCCTGTTTGAGAACCGGTTGCAACTCCTTGTATGACTCAGCCGCGCTGCTTGTCTGGCGGCCTCGCAGGCCGCTGAACTTCTCAAGCTCCGATGTAGCTCGCGCCAGTTCTTCTGGACTACAGTCACCCTCACCCCACGCCGGATCACTCCGCAGTCTGTCAGCGCTTTCAATAAGGCCGCTCAAGCTTGGCGGTGCCGGGCCGTCAATGTGTGAGATGGTATACAACAGTTCAGCAATGGTGCCTCGCGCGCGGGCTATGTCCCTTTCCAGGGTCTTCATCTGGAGGGAGAGCAGTGCCGCGAAGTCGGTGGGACGAGCGGGCGACATCAACTGTGTAGCAAGCGGCACGAAGCATCCACGCAATGCAGCGTCCACTCCTTGCTCGGCTATCAACCGTTTCAGCGCCGGATGCTCGGACTTCTCCCTAAGAAACGCGAGGCTGCTTTCCTCGGCAAGCTGAGATACTGCCGCGGGGTCAACGGTGAAGGAGGGAGGCAGGCCAAACTCAGGTGCTGCGCTCGCGGCTACCTCGGAACAGAAACTGTCCAAGGTTGCAATGGTCGCTTCATCAAAACGCTCAAGCTCACGCCGAACAAACTCGTCCTCGGAGTGAGTGGCGAGACCAGCGTAAATGCGCTCGTACATCTCCATGGCAGCCTTGCGGGTGAAGGTAAGCGTAAGAATGCTTCGCACTGGTATGCGGTCCTGCAGGACGAGCCGTAGGTATCGCTCAGCCAGGACACGAGTCTTTCCCGACCCTGCCCCAGCAAGAACTACGGTGTTGCGCTGTTCATTGACAGCGGTTTGTTGTGCCGCACTCATCTGCATTGTGTTGTCTCCTTGCTAGTGACGGAGCTTTAGGCGAATTGAAGATGAAACTTTGCCCGACATATCCCGGGGAAGTCACAGTTCTCACATCCGGCGGCGTCAGGCAGTTGATACTCGCCCGCCTGTATTCCGGCGACACAGCTTTGTATGAGAGCCCTTACAGACTCTACCGCCGCTTCTCTATGCTCCGCGTCCAAATAGCTCTTGCGCTCGGCTGGCCCAAATACCGCTTCATACTTGGTGGACTCAATCCCAACATAGTATGCAGCCTGGGCTGGCCGACCATACTCCTCTCGCAGCATGAGATCGTAGAGTGGCAGCTGAAGACTCTCAGGCCCGTGCTCGCCTGGGGTCAGCTGCTTGGACTTAGGAATGTTCTTGCGCTTGTAGTCCAGAAAGACGTACTCACCGTCGGGCAAGGCCGCTATCCGGTCTATTCGCCCGCTAAGCAGCACCGGAAGCTCGGCGAGCGCAATATGCAGGCTTTTCTCAAGCTCCATGACCGAGGCGCCCTCAAGGAGCTCGACCTCCTGTTCAAGGAGTGCACCAAGATAGTCGCCAGCTCTGAGGGCGACTGCAGGATAGGCGGCCGAATCTAACGCCAGCTGTGCGGGAGCCCAGGACTCCAAGCTCTCTCGAACTGCGTCCTCGAGATAGGTCCTGTACACAGGGAGTCGGGAGCTGCGAAATGCGCCATCCGAGCTAGCTTCCGCAGCAATACGCCGAAAGAGCACCTCAAGAATTCGGTGGTAGAGCGTTCCGGTATCAAGGGCAGACTCGTACTCCCGCTCGGAGCTCACTTCACGCAGTTTCAGTCCATGCTGCAAAAGATACCCAAAGGGGCAGTTGCGATATGCCTCAATGGGGCCGGAGGACAGCGCAATGCGCGCCGCTTCCGGCTCGGTGGCGGCCAGGCCTCCGGTGCTATTCGGGGCGGTGCTATTCGGGGCGGTGCTATCCGGGGCGACGCGGGACTGGGAGCTCGGGCGCGGGCGCGGCGTCACGGCCTCGCGCAAGGCCGCAGAAAGCGGTGTAAGGTTCAGCCCCGGCGGGCGGGAGTTCGGTTGTAAATCCCGGAGTCTGCTCCGAGACAACTGCTGTACCGGATACCGAGCCTGCTTCGAGAGCGGATCGGACAGCTCGTCAATATATCGATCCTTACTACGGTCACGGTGAAATGCATGAGCAGCATTCGCAAGTGAGAAGGCGGGCTCTGGCAACTCGGCTCCGTGGAAGCCATCTCTTGAGGCGCTAAACACCACCCGCTCGCCCGACGCAGCATACAGGCGGAGCACCGCCTCGCTTTGATCTGTGGTGGACAGTCCCAACGCGGCTTTGTGATCCTCACGCACAAAGGAAAAGGGGTCGCTCTTGAGGCGGCAGTTGCGCTGAGTTGTTCCCATGACAAAGTGGAGCCGCGGGGCGCTCCCGGCAGCCACCCTATAGGAATACACCGGAATACCGGAGGCAGGGCGGCGTGGAACATAGGACTCCTTGCGCAGTAAGGACACCCAGATGCGGGCGGCATGCAGCTTGTGCTCGCCTATATACTCGGCCGCGCCAACAAGCTCTTGCAGCAGAACCAAGGCGCGCTCATAGACACGCTCACTCTCGGTGTCCCATGCGCCCGAATCCAACAGCTCTCGGCCAAACTCCATGACCGCGGTTTGTAGCGTCCGGAAACTACCAGCCCTGCCCATGGCTTCAAGAGGGCGAGAGAAACGCTCAAAGGCCCCCAGTAGGGCGGCGCCGTTGCGAGGGTTGTGCTTGGCAACAGTCTTCAGTCGAGTGCGAACCTCGGTCGCGCGTCCTTCGGCGCCGTGTTCTACCATCCCGTCGAGCATGCTGTACATTTCCTGAGGGTTGCGCCACGGCACAGCCGGATTGCGAATGAGTGCGGCAAGTGCAGCAACGGTGTATCCACCTTCTGCGGCCTCGAGCAGACGTGGAAAGATACCGGCTCCAATGGAGTCAGTGAGCGGGGCCCCACCTCGGAACTGCAGCGGTATCTCACGCAGGCGCGCCTCCGACTCCAGGAAGGGGCGGATTGAGTCAGGATTGCCTATGGTCAGCATGATCTCGTGTTGTGCTACACCGCTATCAAGCGCCTGTTCAATCTCATCTAGCACCGCCCGAATCTCTTCAATTGCCGTGCCGTACACTCTCAGCTCAGGCAAGGGCACATGGGCAGTCGGTACCACACGAATATCTTTGCAGTCGGCGACAATCGAGCTAAACATGCTGAAGTCGTCTATGGTGTCGGAAAAGAAAATGTAGGTGTGTCGCGCCGGTGATAGCCGTTCCGGCCGGAGTGATGCGGGTTCAAAAAGTCCATGTCGATCCAGGAACTCCTGATACTCAGCAGACAGCCGTCGATAGTCCTCAAATAAGGCGGTCCCAAGAATGGGTGTGTCGGCCTCCTGTGTCTCGTCCAACAGAGCAGCAAGCGAGGGGAGGATCAAAGAGATGTACTCCGCAAAGGCTCCCGAATTGGCGGCAAAGCTCCGTGGGACAAGTGCCTCAAGAAAAGGCTCGTCAAGATTCTGTATGGTAAGCAGCTCGGCAAAGAGCCGACGAATGAGGGAGTTTACGGGACGGCGTTCAGATCGGAGGAAGAACGCAGACTCCTTAAAGCTGTCCCAGGACAGGAACCGGTCCGCCCGAACCGCCCGCGCGCTGCTTGGAGTGCCAGCCGAGGATGGAGAAGCAGCAGCGTTCCTCCTATCACGAGCAACGGTCTCGGAAGGAAACACAAAATTGCAACCCTGCCCTGCTTCAGCAATGAGTTTTGCCACGGCATCTTGATACTCGCCCATATATCCCTCCCTCTTAAACGTAAACGATCGTAGCAACTGCGCCGATAATAAGAAAGGGAGGAACACAAAGGATGACAGATTCAACACATGGAGCTCGGTACAAAGTTAAGGGGATCGACGGTGTAGAGACCTACATTCGCGTGCTTGCCGACCATGGTGACGGGTTCGACATTCTCATCACCAGTATCAGCAATGGCCGGATTAAGGAGTCAAGCGAGTTCATTGCTCGCGAGCTCCTGGAAGCCTGTCTCCGCACGGGATATATCTGCCCCGCACCCGCAGAGAAGGTAGCTATAGCTTAACACTATCGGCGGGAGTAGGAGGAGCCTTTTCCCGTCGCAAAATTACCTTGGTCTACACCCTTGTCTTAAAGAAAAAGCATAGTTATCATGGGCCGGTATGATTCAATTACGAAGCACTGCCGCGCTGATAGTAGTGACGGCGCTTTTTTTTGGTTGCCGAACGGCTCCGGAGCCAATCCCGGAAGCACCTCCAACAGAACCCGAGATCGAACTTGAACTCGATGCCTACCAAAGCATTAGTTTGTTCGTTGCAGCCGGAGACCCTGAAGAAGCAATCCGGGCCTACCAGGAAGCCCGCCTCGACGACCCTGACCAACCGGATACCATTGTACTCCTCGCAGGACTGTTCCTCTCCGCTGGAGAGTTGAGTGAAGCAGCGCGTAATCTTGAACTGGCCTTGAGTCGTGATCCGGACAACGTAGACGGTTTATTTCTCAGCGCCTTGCTTGAGGGCTATCGTGGAGACAAAAAAGAACAGGAACAACGCCTGCGACGGGTACTGGAGCTCGTGCCGGGCGACGCACGAGCCCATGCGGCACTTGGCGAACTGCTTCTGGAACAACGCCGCTACCGTGAAGCAAGAACCGAGTTTGAAGCTGTCCTTGAAGGCGCCCCAGACGACTTTGTATCCCTCATAGGCCTTGGGAATGTTCACATGCGGACTTCCCGCCATGAAGAAGCGGAGAAGGTGTTAAGCCGCGCGATTGAGGTCGAACCGGATTTTTCCTTTGCGTACCTTGACCGCAGTCGCAGTCGGATGTTGCAGCAGAATCTCCATGGAGCCGAGGCAGATCTAGACACGGCCATTGAACTGGAGCCCGACTTCGTCTGGAACTATCTCGACCGAGGCCGCGTTCGTCTGCAAAGAAACAACCTTGAAGGCGCCCGCGCCGACTTCACTCGTGTTATTGAGCAAGACCCAGGCATTTTCCTGGCATATGCCTACCGCGCCCGCGCTGCGGATGGACTGGGCATGCGAGCCGAAGCCATTGCAGATTACGAGCGGGCACTTGAAATCCGTCCCGACTACCACACTGCCTATACCCCGCTTGGCACGCTGTACTACGAGACCGAGCAGTGGAGCAAAGCCTTTGAAATGTACCAAAAAGCGGCGGAGCAGGACCAAAGCAATGAGAGCCTGCCGCTGCTTGCTGCCCTTTCGCTCAAGCGTGCGGGTGAGCAACGGCGCGCTGCAGACTACCTTGGACGCGCAACTCAGCACATACGCCGAGACGGGCCCTTCCACCAAATGGTTAGATACTATATGAACCCCACCTCGGATACATTAATATTTCGTACGGTTGACCGCGAACAGGACCGAGTTACAAAAGCCCGGCTTCAGTTCTTTCTGGCCTCGCAGTATCGAATACAGGAACGACACAACTCCGCCAACGCAGTCATGCGGCTGGCAGAGGAAAACGGCATCCCGGGTCTCATTGAGACGCGCCTTGCCAAACACGACCTCGATGCATATCGAGACAAGAGGTGATCACCATGCCCGGACTGCCGGAGCTTATTTCGCACCTGGATACCAATCGTCATATTGTTATTCAGGCTCATGACTTTCCGGATCACGATGCGGTAGCGGCGGCCTTTGGTCTTGCGCGACTGCTGAGTCAGAAAGGACTCACCTCAACCCTCTGTTACGGCGGAGAGATTCAGAGCGACTCGTTGGTAGAAGCGGTGCGAGTTCTGGAAATTCCCATTGCTACCGCGGTGGGTCTTGAACTGGAAGACGACGCTCAGATCGTCATTGTGGACGGGTTTGTGGGGAACAAAAACATGTCCGGCATTCCCGGAGAGGTTGTCGGGGTAATTGACCACCACAGCCCACCGCGCCAACCCGACTGCAAGTTTTTTGATATACGCGAGAACTACGGTTCCTGTAGCACGATCATCTTTGATTACTACCGTGAGGCCGGGGCGGAGATGGATCCCTCGGTGGCGACCGCGCTGCTGATGGGTATCATGATGGATACCGCCTTTATGACCCGCGGTGTATCGAAGTTGGATCTTGAGGCCTTCTCCACCCTCTTCTTTAAGGGAGATTGGGAAACAGGTAGCCGACTCCTCAAGAACTCTCTCTCGTTGAGGGACCTGGGCGTTTTTCGTGAGGCCATAAACAGCTGCATAGTGGCTGAAGGGTTCTGTTTTGTACCCATTCAGAAGGAGTGCAGTGCCGAGGTTATGGCCTTGGTTGCTGACTTCTTTCTTGGGCTCCGCGAAATTCATTTTGTAGTGGTTGTCGAACCCGACCGCGACGCCTACAGGCTCTCGGTTCGTAGCGAAGACCACCGCTATCCGAGTGACGTTGTAGTGCGCGAGGCCCTCAACGGCATAGGCTCCGGCGGCGGCCACATTCACATGGGTGGCGGTGCCATTCCCACAGATCTTTATCCCGGCGAGGAAGGCCTACGACGACGTTTCCTCAGCGCCCTTGGAATTGAGTAACACACCATGAAGGTAACACAGACATCCGACTCGTTAACGCGACTCAGCTACACCGGCGCCGACGGGGAGGATCGTGAGATCGTCCTCCTTGGTACAGCACACGTCTCGCACGCCAGTGTGGATGAGACCCGGGAACTCATCACCAACGAGTCTCCCGATAGGGTCTGCGTGGAAATTGATGCGGCCCGATATGAGTCGCTTACCAAGCCCGACGGTTGGCGGTCACTAGACATCTATCAAGTCCTGCGCCGCAAGCAAGGCTTCCTGCTTCTGGGCAACCTGGTTCTTTCCTCGTTCCAGAAACGCATGGGGCTGGACCTGGGAATTAAACCTGGAGCCGAGATGCTTGAAGCTATCCGCTGTGCGGAGGAACTAGGGCTTCCCTTCAGCCTCTGTGACCGGCAGATTCAGATTACATTGCGCCGAGCCTGGGCTAAGAGCTCGTTGTGGGGCAAGAACAAGATGCTGGCGGCCTTGCTGGCGTCGGTCTTCAGCAACGAGAAACTCAGTGACGAGGAAATTGAGCAGTTGAAGAGCCGTGGAACGGTAGAAAGCATGATGGAGGAACTTGCCGAGTATCTTCCGCATGCCAAAGAGGCGCTCATAGATGAGCGAGACCGTTACCTTGCCACCCGCATATTCGAGGCAGAAGGATCAAAACTGGTGGCCATTATAGGCGCCGGTCATGTCCCTGGAATAGTCCGTCATTTGGAGATGCTGACCGAGGGTAGCCTCGACACCAATCTGGACGACCTTGATATTATTCCACCCCCTTCGCGTCTTACAAAGGCGCTCCCCTACCTTGTTCCGGCGGCGGTTATTGGACTCATTACCTGGGGTTTCGTTCAAGGAGGCTTTGACGCGGGCTTTCGCTCACTCACGCGCTGGGTGCTCATTAACGGCACTCTGTCGGCGGTTGGCGCCGCTGCCGCCTTTGCACATCCGCTGACAATCATAGCATCCTTTCTGGCGGCACCAATTACCTCAATGAATCCCACCATTGGAGTGGGCTTTGTCGCGGGCATTCTGGAGTCGTTCTTTCGCAAACCCAGGGTATCGGATTTTGAGAATCTTCAGGACGATATAACCGGACTGCGGGGGTTTTTCCGCAACAGAATCACCCGCATCTTGCTGGTGTTTCTCTTCACCACCATTGGAAGCGCAATAGGAACCTTCATAGCCATTCCGCTGCTGTTCCCCGGCGCGGCGTAGGCGGGTTCCGAGCCGGTCGGGAGTTTCTCGGCTGTAGGCCTGGACTACTCGGAACCAAATACTCGGCGAATTGCCTCGGAGATACTCTCAGTCTTTTCCCAGTCCTCGGGACTCGGTTCTCCCTGACGCACCTGTTTGGGGCCAATGAACCGTGAGTAGCCAAGCGCGGCCGCCGCCTTGCGGCGCCGGTCAAACTGAGCGGCTGGGCGGAGTTCACCGGTAAGACTCAACTCACCGGCCGAGGCGAGATCGGATGGCACCGGGCGCCCACTGTAGGCCGAGTACAGCGCCAAGGCCAAAGGAAGCTCAACCCCAACATCCGCGACCCGCATTCCCCCAGCGACATTCACATAGATGTCCAGGTTCGAGAAGGCCGGGCCTATGTGTTTCTCCAACACCGCGGCAATGCGCGCCACTCGGCGCGAGTCCACCCGGTCGGCAAATACGCGGGACACCCCACCTTTTGCAGGAACCGTTAAGGCCTGTAACTCCAACATGAGAATACGTGAGCCCTCGTAGACCGGTGCCGCCGCAATGCCGGCTGGCATGCGCCCACTGCGCCGCACCAGGAACACCGCGGTCGGGTCGGTGATCTCCACCAAACCTTCAGCCTGCATTGCAAAGAGCCCCACCTCCTCCACAGCGCCAAAGCGGTTCTTGCTGGCCCGAACGAATCTCAGGTCGTTCTCGGACTGCTCAAAGTACAGCACCGCATCCACCATGTGTTCCACGGCTTTAGGCCCCGCAATGCTACCGTCCTTTGTTACATGCGCCACAAAGAATACAGGGACATTGTGGGCCCGCGCCCAGTCTATGAGTTCATAACAACCATACTTGATCTGGTTTACTGTGCCCGGCACGTCTCCGGCCTCGGCAGAGAAAAGCGTTTGTACCGAGTCAATCACAAACATTTCAGGAAGAATCTTGTCGAGCGCGGCCGCAATTCGTCCGGTGTCGGTCTCGGCAAGCAGCGTTACGCTTGCCTTCTCCACCCCAAGTCGGCGTGCTCGCATGGCCACCTGAGCGGGAGACTCCTCGCCGGTGATGTAGAGCACGCGACGGCCGCTGCCCGCGGCGGCCTGCAGCATAAGGGTGCTCTTGCCAATGCCCGGCTCACCACCAATCATGACTGCGGCACCAAGCGGCATGCCACCGCCCAAGACGCGGTCAAGCTCACCAATACCGGTGCTCATGCGTGAGCCTTCTTCGGTGGGTAGCTCAGCGAGAGTTGCTGCCACCGCTGGCGGCCGGGCAGCCCGACCGCTGACACTGCCTGCGGCGGCACCTCGCCGACTCCCCGCGGCGGCCCCTACCCCTGCCGAGGACTCCTCGTGCAGACTGTTCCACTCACCACAGCTTGGACATCGCCCCGACCACTTAGCCTCAAGATGCCCACAACTTGAGCAACGAAACTGGGGGCCGCTTTTTTTGGCCACCGGTCAACGTCGTTCGGTGCGCAAACGGTCAAACATGGTTTGGTCGGGCCTGAAACCTTCGGCAGCACTGCCGCGTCGGACAATTTCTACCCGCTCAATTCGGTCACCCTGACGCACTGCATTCACGACATCCATGCCCGCAACCACGTAGCCAAAGACAGCGTGCCCGCCGTCCAACCAGGGAGTTGGGACATGCGTTATGAAGAACTGACTGCCGTTTGTATTCGGGCCGCGATTCGCCATAGAAAGTACGCCGGGGCGGTCATGCCGCAGCGACGGATGTATCTCGTCAGGAAAGGTATAGCCTGGCCCGCCGGTGCCGTTTCCCAGCGGGTCTCCCGTCTGTATCATGAAGTTGTCTATGACCCGGTGAAACACCAGCCCATTGTAAAACGGAACACCACGCCTCCGGTCTGTTTCCAGACTGCCTTCTGCAAGACCCACAAAGTTTGCGACGGTGAGTGGCACCTTCTCAAACTCCAGCTCGAGCACGATCTCACCGCGGTTCGTAACAATGCGTGCGTACAGGCCATTCGCTTGGGGGACATCAGCCCAGGCCGTGGCCGTCACAAAAAGAAAAAAAGCCGAGACACATAGTGTGGTACTTACCTTAAGAAACTTCATTTCTCCCCTCTCTTGCTTGCAAACGTGTGCTTGCTAACGTGCTCTCTAGTACACCAAACGGGCCGCGAGCACCCCCTCAATCTCACTGAGGCGGCTCATGGTGCGTTCATTTGGTGCTTCACTCAGATCTATGATGTTGTACGCTACATCGTCACGGTGCTTATTTATCAGGTCTTCTATGTTGTGCCCGGCAGACGCGAGCAAGGTAGTGATCTGCCCAACCATGTTTGGGACATTCCGGTTAGCAATAGTAATGCGATGTCGTCCCCCGCGATCCATACTACAGCGCGGAAAGTTCACCGAACTCTCAACGTTGCCGGTTTCCAGGTAGGTCTTGAGCAGTCGCACCGCTGTAACGGCACAGTTGTCCTCGGCCTCCGGCGTTGAGGCGCCAATGTGTGGAGTAAGGAGGACTGACTCCTGCCCGGCAAGCCCAGGTTCCGGCAGGTCACTCATGTAACAGGCTACCTTCCCGTCCTTAAGGGCGGTAATGAGGGCATTGTGTTGCACCAGGCCTTCACGGCTGAGGTTCAGGATTCGGACTCCGTACTTCATGAGCCGGATGCTGTCTTCATCTATCATGTTGCGGGTAGTCTCGTTCAAGGGAACATGAATGCTAATGTAGTCGGCCTGTTCGTACAAAGTTTGCAGCTCGTCGGCACGCTCTACCGACTGGGAGAGATCCCATGCGTTCGGTATGGAAATATAGGGGTCATATCCAATGACGCGCATGCCTAACTGCTCGGCGGCATTACAAACCAAAACACCAACCGAGCCGAGCCCAACAACCCCAAGGGTCTTGCCAGCAATCTCCGGCCCGCCAAAGCGCCGTTTCTCACGCTCTACCAGCGCGGGAAGCTCCTCACCTTTGTGAGCGTTGCTGCGCACCCAGTCCACCCCCTCGCAAATGCGACGGGAGGACAGCAGAAGTCCCGCAATTACCATCTCTTTGACAGCGTTTGCGTTGGCACCCGGAGTATTGAAAACCGGTATCCCGGCGGCGGTGCAGCGGTCAAGAGGGATATTGTCTACACCGGCCCCCGCGCGGGCTATAGCCTTGAGCTGTGAAGGAAGCTCGCGATCATGGAGAGAGGTGCTCCGAATAAGGTACGCATCCGGGTTTTCCATCTCGGCGCCGGTTGAGTAGCGCCCTGAGTCAAGAAGACTCAGGCCCTTGTCCGAGATGGTATTAAGCGTCTGGATTCGATACATCGGCACCCTCCCCCTGAACTCTGGCCTGTTCTGCCTCGGCAGTTGCTCGCAGCCCCAGTTCCCTGAGTTGCTGCTCATCAACCTCCGCTGGCGAGCCGTCCATGGGCGAGACTGCAACCGCGTTCTTGGGAAAAGCAATGACTTCACGGATGCTTGACTCACCAGCCATAATCATGACAAGTCGGTCAAGACCAGGGGCTATGCCGCCATGCGGCGGTGGGCCATACCGAAAGGCTTCAAGCAAGAATCCAAAGCGGCGGTGGGCCTCCTCTTCAGAGAAGCCAACAATCTTAAAGACGCGCTTTTGGAGTTCCGGATCATGAATTCGAATTGAGCCAGATGCTAGTTCAAAACCGTTGCACACTAAGTCGTAGAGATCTCCCTTGACCTCACCAGGGTTCGACTCCATGGTTTCCAGGTACTGTTCCTGCGGCATGCTAAACATGTGGTGTGCTGCGTCCCATCCCTGTTCATCCTCGTTCCATTCAAAGAGCGGAAAGTCCACAATCCAGGCAAAGCGAAACAAGGAGGGGTCAATCAGTCCAAGCTCATGCCCAAGTCTGGAGCGCACCGCTCCCAGAGCTGTACAGGCGGTTCGCCAGTCGGCGCCAACAAACAGCAGAAGATCCCCCGGCTTGGCCTCATAGGCTGCAATAATCTCGGCCGCTACCCCTTCATAGAACCGCGAGACACCACCCTCAAGGCCCTGATCCGTTACCTTCATCCAGGCGAGTCCGCCAGCCCCGTATATTTTTGCGGTCTCCTCAAGTTCGGTGATCTGCTTGCGTGAGTAAGTGCCACAGCCTGAGGCCTTGAGAACGCGAACCGCACCCCCGGACTCAAGCACCTGTTGGAAAACAGAAAACTCACCCTTGGGTACAAACTCGGCAAAGTCCTGCAGTTCAAGTTCAAAGCGCAGATCCGGCTTGTCACTACCGTAACGGTTCATGGCATCATGGTAGGAAATGCGGGGGAAGGGAGTTTCGAGCCGCACATCAAGACATCGCTCAAAAACAAATGAGAACATGCCTTCCATGACCGCAAAGACATCATCGCGCCCGACAAAACTCATCTCTACATCGATCTGGGTGTGCTCTGGCTGCCGATCACCACGTGCGTCCTCGTCCCGAAAACAATGAGCAAGTTGGAAATAGCGGTCGAATCCTGAGACCATGAGCAGCTGCTTGAAGAGCTGTGGCGACTGAGGCAGGGCATAGAACTTACCGGGATGAAGACGTGAGGGAACAAGGAAGTCACGTGCCCCTTCCGGTGTTGAACGGATCATGCTTGGGGTCTCAATCTCGTAAAACCCTTCACCACTCAGATACTCGCGGACGCTCAACATGACTTCATGACGCAGTTTGATCTTGCGCTGCATGGAGAAAGACCGCAGGTCGAGGTAGCGATAGCGCAAACGCAGGTCGTCCTTAGCGTCCGACCGTTCGTCAATAACAAATGGGGGAACCTCGGACTTTGAGAGCAGGTGGATCTCGGTCGCGGCAACCTCTATATCTCCGGTCGTCATCTCCGAGTTTTTCATGTTATCCGGCCGTGCCCGCACCCGACCACGCACCGCCACGCAGTATTCCGGCTTTAATGCCGCACCCGCACTGTGCAAAACCTCGGGAGCGTCCTGGTCGATAACAACCTGCGTAAGGCCGTATCGGTCCCGGAGGTTAATAAACTGTATTCCGCCGTGATCGCGATTGCGATGCACCCAACCGTTAAGTACAACCTCTTTTTCAAGGTCGGCGGCGCGCAGTTCGCCGCAAGTTACGCTACGTTTCATGCTCTCCATTGAGCGGATGCTATCGAAGCAACGCTAATTCTGCAAGCCCCGCTGCCTTGGGAGCCTGCTCCGTTTCAAACTGCCCCACCGCCTTGGGCCCTCGTGCAAGCACAGCCGCAAGCCCCACCGCCTTGGGCCCTTAACCCGGTGGCCACTCCATGCCACGCCCGCCAAGAATATGGGCATGAATGTACTCCACGGTTTGCAGTGCGTCCGGGCCGGTGTTGAAAACCACTCGGAAACCTCGCTCTGTTAGCCCCAACTCCGCGGCAACGCGCGAAACGCCAATCATAAAACGGCCCACCGTTTCAGCATCACCGTCTTTGAGGTCGCTCACGTTGCGGAATTTGGCCTTGGGCACTACCAGCACATGTACCGGCGCCTGCGGGTTGATGTCCTTAAAAGCAAGAACATGCTCGTCCTCATACACAACCTCGGCCGGAATCTCCTTGCGCAGGATTTTGTCAAAAAGGGTGTCGTCACTCATTTCCTGTAACCCTCCAGGGTAGTTGCTGCGGAGCCACTTCCTTGTTCGACTCCAAGAGCCGGAGAATTTCCTCTTCCTCGGTTGGAGAGAAACGCCCGACGACGATACTTGCAAGAATAATGATATCAGCTAATATACGCATGAACATAAGAAAAATCACGGCCCAGGCAACTGCTCCGTAAATCAGATAACGGGAACCAACCGCCCTCATAGCAATTCCTACAACCCTGCCAGCAACCTGCCAGGCAAAGGCCGCAACAAGACAAACGACGAAGGTCGACTTAGTCCTCAGTGGGCGCCTCGCGAATAGGCGTAGGAGCCCATAGAACATGACTGCAAAGAGAAGGCCGGTAACTCCGTGAGCATACCACGTGTTGAGTCCCGGAGTGAGGTTTGTCAGTTCCACTGGTAAGCGCACGAGTGGGGCGGCCACCGCGGCGGCATAGAACAATGTGACAACACCAACCATAAGACCCAGTGAGATTACCTTGCGGAAATGAGCGTGCCGCCGCCGGCTGCCGAGCATGGTAGACATTGCTAGTTCCAGCGAGTCAAACATGGAAATGACCGCAATTATGAGCGCAAACACAGTGATTACCCCAGGCAAGGCGCCGCCCCCAACACGAGATAGTTGCATAAGGAGGTCGTAGCGCATGTCCGGAGGAAGAAAACCCAACACCTGCTCGGAGATCAAGGCGCGAACCCGAGGCGTCAAGGGCGAGTCGAGCCGCAGCAGAAATACGCCAAACAGCAGAGGGACAGTTCCCCAGACAAAGCTGAAGGCAAGTCCCTTTGCCAGGAGCGCGCCACGATCTGCCTTGTAGCGACGCACCACAGCACGCCAAAACACAACAATTCGTCGCAGTCGCCGAGGAAGCCGGTCTTGGATGGCGAGTAGTTTAAGTCGAAGCGCCTGCATCGCGTCGTGCAATCCTATCCATAATTTCTTGGTACCTCACCGTGTTGATGGGATACTGCAATAACACCACAATCCCAATGACAAAAAAGACCGCGGGAATGGGCCCAACCAACAGACGAATGCCAAACTGAGCTGCCTCGGTCTGCACCGGAGCAGGCACGCCCGCCACTGACTCCTGGTACCCAAACCAGGTCAACACCCAACCGTTCAGTGCAATACCAAAAGCCTGCCCCATCTTACTCACAAAGGTCCAGAGCCCGTAGAAGACACCCTCGCGCCGCACCCCGGTATCCGCATAGTCATACTCAACTACATCCGGAACTATGGCAAAGGGCATGACGTACTGGGTAGCGAATCCTATGCCAGCAATGAACATGAGCACATATGCAAGCTCCACACCGGCCAAATGACCGAACAGGAAAAAGCAAATTACGGTGACCGCAAAAATGCCCATTCCAATATTATAGCTGGCCTTCTTTCCAATCCGGCTGGATATCTTCACCCAGATTGGAATAAAGAACATGCTACTACCCAGAAGTATAGGCAAGGCTATCTGGAATCCGGCCTCAAAGCCGTAAATGACCCGAAAATAGTACAGAAGTGATGCCTGAATAATATTGATTCCGGTGATATGGCAGGCCCATGGAATAAGCGCAGTCACGAATGGTTTCATCCGCAGCACCTCGAAGTAGGAACGAAATACATTGATCCCGGGCCCCGCGGGAGGATGTGGTTCTTCCTTTACCGTGAAGAAGGTGATCAGCGCGGTTACCGCCATCACCGCCCCCATGACCACCCCTACCATGGTCCAGCCGAGATCACCCCCACCAAAGGCTCCCAAGAGCGGCAGCACGGCGGCAGCACCTACAAAGGTGCCCACCACAGCAAAAACCATGCGGTACCCGTTCAGCACGGTCCGCTCGTAGAAGTCGGTGGTGATCTCGGGGGTCAAGGCCCCATAAGGAATATTGATCAATGTGTAGGCCGTGTTCAGCACGCAGTAGGTGAAGCCCACCCACAGAAATAGCCCCATCTGACTTGTGAGGCCTATATTCGTGAACATGAGAATCATGGCAAAGAAAAGAGTTATGGACCCCAAGAAAATGTACGGCCGGCGACGACCCCAACGTGTTCGAGTTCTATCCGACAGATATCCTACCGCTGGGTCGGTTACCGCATCCCATGCCTTACCAATCATGAGGGCAGTACCGGCAAGTCCAGCTCGCAATCCCAGATGGTCGGTCAGGTAAAAGAGCATGTAGAAGCCCATGACCGTGAAGAAGAGGTTTCCCCCAAGATCACAAACACCAAAGCCGAGTTTAAGCCCCACCGGAAGCCGTGTTCCAGGGGACTGCGCAACCCGACTGCTCACTGTCCACCCCCGTCGGTGTAGAGCTCCAGTACTCCGGCGCCTACATACACACGTAAGTCCGCCAGTTTCTCAGTGGTTTCGGTGGTTTCGGCGTTCTCAGAAGCCTCGGTACTCTCGGTGTACTCGGTATCCTGAACGGGCGTTTGTAGACCGGACTCAACCTCAGACCCGTTGAGCATAAGTCTTCCCAGTATCCCAGCCTGCAGATCCATCAGCAGCTCCGCCAATGGGTTTCTCAGAAGCAGTCGCATATCACCGGATAACGAACGGATATCGGAGGGTCCGGTCAGCAACAGCTGGTCGGCGTAGATGGCTCCATGGGTACTCGTCAGTCTGAGTTCAGCCTCGACATTCTCTAGGAACAGATCCCCGGAGTTGGTCGAGATTGACAATGCTCCACGCATATCTGAATACCGCTGCGCACCCAGGGTTGTGTGAGCCGTAAGGGCCCCTTGGAACCCTTTCACCACTATCTCCCCCTGTCCGGCGGTCAAGACTGCTTCTCCGCTGACATTTTCAACCTGCAGCTCTCCGGACTCAGTTTCAAGCACAAGATCACCGACTGAGTCCATGACATGTACGCTGCCTGTGCCCGATACGAGCTGTAGCGGCCCGGAACTAACACCTTTCACGGAAATATCGCCATAGGTCGTGTTTGCAATTATGCGGAGATGCGGCGGCACCTTTAGATGGACACGCGCACGATCTAGAGATGCCCCCGGTGAGTCATCACCTACCACCCGAATCCGCAGCACGCCGCCGTCCCGTTCACTCTCTATACGGTACCGGGTCGGGAGATCTACCCCCTCTACCGAAATGTACAAGGCGTCCGGGTCGGCTTCAAAAAGCAATGATAGCGTCCGGCTGTTGATTGAGACTGTATGAATGCCAAAATAACGCGCGCCAGCAATCTCGCTGTACCCCAGAGCCGCTAACTGGGGCGCCAGGCTCATAAACAGTACACAGCCTAGCCACACGGCGGCACGACTCGAACACGGCCTTACGGGGTATCTATGGGACTGGGAACCTATTTGCTTCATCAACTTCACCATAATCTCCCACCTGCTAACCTGCCTCGACCTACCTGCCTCACCCTTCCGGAGGGCCCTTGTTCACATCATTGGTACCAAGGACCTCGGTCGAGCCTTTGGGCGTAGTTCGTCGAGCTCCGCTACGGCATTCCGTACACCCAAGGACATGAATATGCTTACGTCCCTCGCGCTCAAACATACGGGCAACCACGTAAGCATCTTTAGGGAGTGTAGCACGACAAACCGGACAGGTGCGAGCATTGGCTGCAGATGAGGAACCCGGTTTGCAGTAAGGGCAACCAAACATGTGAGTAATTGCGTCGCGCACCTCACCGCGCCGGGCCACACCTTGTGGGGCAGGAGGGCCCGAATACACGACCGTATGCACTCGCTCGCCTCGCCGAAGCATGGTACGACACAAGGGGCATGGGCGCAGAACCTCAAGTCCCTTGTTGCCGGAAACAGCTGCTCCGCTCGCGTGCGTCTTGCCACGAACTACCCCACCACCTTTGCCGAAACGCAGCAAACTGTAGATCAGGAGCGCGACCACAATACCAACGAAGGTGAGTACGAAAAAATGGATAGTAGAGCCTCCTGGTGACCTATCGGCGCAAATGGTAGTCGTACAATAGGGGGATAGGCAAGCCGAGAGAGGGCGACTACACTCAATTCATGGGTCGTGTATACGTAGTTGCTACACCAATTGGAAATCTGAAAGACATAACCTACCGCGCGGTTGAAATCCTCCATTCCGTGAATCTTATCCTATGTGAGGACACAAGACATAGCCGCAAGCTGTTCCAAGCTTACGATATTCGAGCAGAACTCTGGAGCTGCCCACAGCAGCACCAACGCCGAGTTGCAGAACAGCTTTGCGAACGCCTGGGTGAGGACGGCGAAGCAGCCTATGTCAGCGACGCCGGAACTCCAGGAATTAGCGACCCAGGCAGTGCCCTGGTTGAGGTGCTCTACAAGGCTGGCCATGAAGTGGTACCTATTCCAGGCCCTTCCGCGCTCGCCGCAATCCTGAGTATTGACCCTTTCCCAGGAAAGACCGTAATTTTTGAAGGTTTTTTGTCGATCAAACGAGGAAAACGCCGATCTAGAATACAAGAGTTGCTTGTCAGCGGTGATAAGTTTATCCTGTACGAGTCACCGTATCGTATTGTTGCGGCACTGGCCGAGATTGCCAATGCCGAACCAGATCGGCAACTGATACTTGGCAGGGAAATGACTAAAATTCATGAGGAGTATCGTTTTGGCACGAGCGCTGAGATCCACAACGACTTCGCCCAACGTGATTCCGTTAAGGGTGAGTTTGCACTGCTTGTATCAGGTGCGAAAAAGCGTTAAAATTAAGACACCGCATGCCGATACTACTATTGAAAGGAAGGCTCTGCGATGACAATCGACAGGCTTGGTCCGATAGACCCGGTGCAAAAGTTTCAGAAAGCTCAAGGCGATGCAAACGCTCGTCGTAAAGAAAGCGGTGACTCAATCGCATTCTCAGACGAAGCACGACTCAAGTCGGAGTTGCTACGAGCGCAAGATGCTGTACGCGCCGGACAAGACGTACGGGCGGACCGTATAGCCGAAGTTGCAAAAAAACTTGAGGATCCCAACTATATCGACAACAAGATTCTTGGTGTAGTTGCCGACCGGATAATGGATGTCTTTGACTTATAAGATCCTGCGTTAGCCCATGGCCGACGAATGCATTGGCCTGCCCTTGAGGCCGACTATCGGCCACAGTGGCAGAACGGACCTAACAAGGCGGATGGCTGATGCCGGATAGCGTTTTTCATGTACCCGCGCGAATCACTTTCGGCGTTGACGTACTCAATAGACTCGGCGTCATAGCTTCGTCTTACGGAACCCGAGCTCTTCTTGTTACCGAACCTAATCTTCGTGATGCAGGGCATATTCGCAGAGTACAAGACCTTCTTTCAAAGAAAGGTATAGATGTAATCCTCCACGATGAGCTCATGAGCGGTGCGCACGTTGGCTCAGTGGATGAGGCAATAGGGCTTGCTCGGGCTGGAAAGGTTCAAATGGTCATTGGGCTTGGAGGCATGAATGCGGTATTGGCCGCCCGTTGTGCCTCGGTTGCCGCTCCCAATCAGGAGGCCAGTAGCGCTTCGCTCCTGAACAGTGTGCCAAATCCTAAGGCTGCGCTCCCATGTATTGCCATTCCCACCGCGATCAGAGATCACTTTCTTTTTACCGAGGATGTTGTACTTGTCGACAGTTCTGCAAAGACTGCGCGCTCGGTACGTCTGGGGCCAAGTAGTATTCGTGAGGTGCTGGTAGATCCGCGCCTTAACCTGAGCCTTTCAAAGAAGGCGGTCGGCGCGGCTCTTCTGGACACGTTGGCAGCCGCCTGCGAGGGGTATTTTTCAAAAAGGAACACATTCCTCTCCGAGACCCTCTTTCTGGAGAGCTGCCGGGCCATCCATGATGCGGTTGAACTCATACACAAACAGTCGGAGGATCTTCGAGGGCGATTTCGTGCATGTGAGGCAGGCATGGCCTGCGCAATTGCTTTGTCGTCCTCGGTGCAGGGACCCGCGGGTGCTCTAACCTATGCTATCAATGCGAAATACGCCATACCTAAGGCCTGGGTTGCTACTGTACTGTTGCCACACATGCTTGACTATGCCGTAGCACCACGAACCGACCGAGTCGTAAAGGTTGCGGAAGCCCTTGGTGAGGAAGCCGACGGTCTAGACATTAACGACGACGCCAGCCGTGCAGCCTCCGCGGTGCGCCGGATGATGGGGCGCTTAGGGCTCACATCACGCTTACGGGACTTCGACATTCGCCTGGACGACATGTTCGAGATGTCCGAGATCGCGGCCGGATTCGAAATGAGCGGGTACAGCCCGGTTGCACATTCTTCCGAGGACATCTACGAAATGGTTAAGGCTGCCTTTTAGTCTGTGATCTCGCCACGTAAGTTCCGTCGTTTACCCTACTCCACTCGACTACGAAAAAGTTACCGCATGGTGCTTGATCTGCAGCGGTGTCTTCGCCGTGGCGAACAGCCGGATACTGACATGGTGACGCTCTTGCACGCGGCCGCTGAACTCGGCCAGGAAGACGCCACTGCCGGGGAGGCCTCGGTATCGCTCGCTGCATTGGCAACAGCGCTGGCAGGAGACAAAGAAACCACGCAGACTGGCCTTGAGTGGCTCTGTGACCGCGCAGCGGCCGCTCTTGAGACCCTGTGTGGCATAGCCCCAGCCGACTGGGATCTTCTTCCACCGCTCCAGCAGACGCAGCACCAGCAGCTTGCGCTGCTGCCACAGCCACATGAATCTGCGTCGGGCACCCTGCTTGAGTCGCCCACCCGACCGCAAACGGCCGCCCTCGCCGACATCAGCCTGTACCTTCAGGATCTGCGTTCGCCCTTTAATGTCGGATCAATCATCCGCAGCGCAGCCGCCTTCGGGTGTCGGGAGCTTTATCTGTCTCCGGGTTGCTCAAATGAACAGCACCCGCGCTGCCTGCGAGCTGCAATGGGAGCACACCACATGCTTGAAATCACGCGCATTTCTTTGAGCGAGCTGAGGGAGAGGCAGCCGGAGTCAACGGTTGTGGCCCTGGAAACCGGCGGAACTCCTATTAGCGAGTTTGTGTTTCCGCGGCAGGGAGTTCTGGTGCTGGGTAACGAAGAACTAGGCATAGACTCATCAACGCTTGCCGCCCCGGATGCCCACCGGGTAAGCATTCCCTGCTATGGGGCCAAAGCGACCCTCAATGTAGGAGTTGCGGCGGGTATAGCTCTGTCCTGGTGGCGCGCCAGATAGCGGTGGTCGTGGTGTTTAAGCCCGCGCGTCGCGGTCAAAAGCCTCGGTGAGTCGCTCCTCAACCTTGAGGAGATCCGCTTCATTCTGCATTCGGAACTCACGCAGTGCTGGAAGGTAGACCTGGTCAAAGGAAAGGCTGTCTTGTTTGTAGTGGCAGAGAGTATTTGCCATGTACACCGCAAGGGTAACCTCTTGGAACTCATCAGGTGCATCAAGCGGGTGGTGGTGATACTTAATGGCATTCACTAAGGCGTCGGGAAAATTCCAGTTCTCAGCAACAATCCCGCCTATCTCTGCATGATTGACGCCGTTGGCCAGATCCTCAAAGAGCTCTACCGACAGTCCCTTATCGCGACAGAAGGCCTCCATTTTACCGTGGACTTCAGGATGCACTGACGAGAAAATGATTTTCCCCATGTCATGAAGAATGCCCCCAACGTATACATCATCTAACAGGTGTTTCTTACGGGTTATATTCTTGGTCAGGTTGTAGGCATAAAAGGCAGTGCGGTACGAATGCTCCCACAACTCTTTCGTTTCAGCAGTGTCCACACCCAAGATCTTCTGAGTTCCGTATGAGTAAAGCAGATTGCGCAGCCCTCGCAAACCAACGAGCTTCACAGCCTCAACAATGTTATCTACCCGCTTTGGAAGCATAAACTGTGCACTGTTGACAACCTTGAGCAGGTCAGCCGTAAGAGCCGGGTCCGTGGATATCTGGCGGGCTATTTCATTCAGTTCGGAGTCCGGGTCTGATATTGCTTTCTGTAAGTTGGTAATATTCTCAGGAAACCGTGGCAGACCTTCTATATACTTGGCCAGCTGATGTGAAATCATGTCAAGGTTCTCACTGCGCACCTCGGACATTGGTATGTTCAACTCGGCAATAGTCTCGCCGTTGCGCGAATCAATATCAAAGGCGTCTTCATCAAGTCCTATCTTCTTGAGCATGAGAACCAGTATTACAATACCCAGTCCAGCTCCCTCGGAGTCGTCTAGCACCGTGGTGAGCGCTTCCTCCAAGGAGTCAAATGCCCGTGAACGCGCAATGCGGTCATATACGCGAATTTGTTCTTTTTTATTGATCTCAGAGTTGTTTGCTACCGAAATTACCAGCTCGTTTCCACGTGCATGAAAGGTAATTTTTATGTAAAGACCGGCCTCTTTCTGCTTCTTCAAGTAGTAGTCGATATTGTCGAGTGTTTCCTGCTTGAATCTCTCCATACCAACTTGGTAGTCGGCGTCGGAGTTCATGTTCAAGCCTTTCTCTTGGAAGTAAACGCGCTTTGTGTTGGCCTTTTTGGCATTTACCGCAATCTCTCGCAAGCAGTAGGCCAAAGGGTCCCGCAACTTCTCTTGCCCCATTTCATTGAGGAACACGGCAAGCACGTCTTCTAACTGCACTTCGGTTTCATGAGGCAGGGTGTAGGTCTTTACGGTAATGGGAATACCGCTCCTGGCAGCCTGTAGGATTTTCTGTGTATCTACTTTCTTAGCCATACTCGACCAGCACCTTTAGTTTATTTTGCTACTGAAGATTATAGACTCCATATCCCTTGTGTCAAGTTTTGCATGGATATCACGGCAAAGTTCACACCTTGTTCTCCATGTTGCCCTACAAAGCTCCGAAACTCTTCATCTGCTGAGCCATTTCCCGTAAACGTCGTTCCACCAAGGCATTCACACTGCCTCCACGGTAACCACCCTTTAAGGTACGTCCGCCTGCTTCCAGCCCGGTCAGGATTTCCATAGCCTCATCTACGGTGGCAACCGACCACACATGGAACATTCCTTCATCAAGAGCCGCTTGAAGGGCTCGTGACGGCATGAGGTTTGCAAGATTACCTCGGGGAATAACAACCCCCTGCGAGCCGCTGAGGCCCAGCTTACAGCAGACTTCGTAAAAGCCTTCAATCTTCTCGTTGATGCCGCCCACGGCCTGTATCTGCCCCATCTGGTTGACCGAACCGGTTACTGCAATATCTTGCCGCAAGGGCAGCTCCGCAATGGAGCTGAGGAGCACGTAGACCTCGCTTGAGGAAGCAGAGTCTCCATCTACCTCGATGTAGGACTGTTCAAAACAGATTGAGCCGCGCACCGAGAGTGGGAAGTCCTGGGCATACTTTGAACGGAGATATCCCTCCAGTATGTACACTCCCTTGTCGTGAATCTCACCAGAAAGTCCGGACTCGCGCTCAATATTGACAATGCCCTCGCTTCCGGGTGCGGTGCGTGCTGTGATAAGCATGGGCCGTGCAAAGGCGTAGTAGCCACGGTCAAGTATTGCGAGCCCGTTAATGCGTCCTACCGCCATGCCGGAAACCGCCACCAGCAACTCCCCGGATAGGATCTGTTCGTCAATTTTCTCTTGCGGCAAATTTGAAAGATACGCGCGCTCGGACACCGCCGCCTCAACCGACTCGCGCGAAATTGAGCTGTCCTTGCTACGGCGGGCACAGTAGTCAGATTCACGCAGGACGTCAGCAATGCGGGAGAAGCGGGTACTGTACAAATTCCGGAACTCACCAAGCCGAACTGCTTGCTCAAGAATAGCGGCAATCCCACTGGGTTCAGGCTCCAGCAACGACTCCTGGGCCGCAATCATACGCACAAACGCAATGTAGCGTGCGGTGGTATCGGCGTTGCGTGGCATAACAGAGTCGAACTCAGCGGTGACCTTGAAGAGCTTTCCAAAGTCGTCATCACCGTAATAGAGCGCGTCGTATACATGCTCGGCGGCAGTTACAATGAGCTTAAAGCGGACCTCTATTGGTTCCGGCCTCAGAAAACCCGCCTGTGCCTGTGGGCCGGGTACGGTACGAATCTCGGTTATTCCGTCCTGCAACACCCGTTTACAGGCCTGCCAGACCTCTTCCTGGGTGAAGAGGTCCTCGGCACGCAGCACCAGAAATCCGCCGGATGCCTTGGCAACCGCACCAACACGTAAACTGCGGTAGCCGGGAACAGCCGACTCATCACCGCCATGCATAGGCTCAATACTACCGAACATTGTTTGATAGTCCGGGTTGCTCTCAAATACAATCGGTGCAGATCTGGAGTCGGTGTGATCAACCACAATATTCACGCCGTATCGCTGGAGCTGCTCCGAGGCCTCGGTGCCTCCCGCGGCCTCCGCTCCTACAGTCTCACCCTCAACCATGAATAGCTGCAGGTTTTCCAAGATGTCCTTGGTGAAGGCATCTAGATAGGTCTTCACGGCTGGCGCCGAGAAGCGTTCCCTCAACTGAGCTGTAGCAGCACGCAGTTCTGGCTCAATGGCCTTCCTGCGGAGTTCCGCAAGCTGGCTTTCTATGTTCTCACGGTCCAGTCGGAGACGCAGCATGATGCGATGCATCTCTTCCAGATACGCGTAATACTGTGCTCGGATTTCTTCCAGACCTGCGCGATCACGTTTACCCGATGAAACCTCACGCTCGAGCTCTGCAAAACTCGCTGGTTCCCCTTCTAATAGGGGCACGAGTTCAGCCTTAGCTGTTTCTCCAGGTGAGGCAACCACCCGGAAACCTTCCCGGCCTATCCGATCCTCAAACTCTGCAATTGTTTGAGCTTCACGGGTCTGTACCGATTGAAGCAAGGCGTCACGCTCCGAGATAAATTTCTGATCCTCGGTGAGCAGTTCAATACTGCGTCGTATCTGAGCCACACAGTCGCCGAGGCCTGCCCGAAACTCGCGAGCGGTTCCGGGCTCGAAATACAGAACCCTTGGCTCGTAGGGGCAACTGAAGTTATGGACATAGGCAATATCACGCAGGCCCGATGTATCACCAGAGAACTCGGCAAGCACGCGTTCAACAGCAGTCCGTTTACCAACCCCGGATGGGCCGGTAACTATGACGTTGTAGCCCTTATTGCGTATCTCTAGTGCCATACGCAGGGCCCTCAAGGCCCGGGGTTGGCCAATAATCCCAAACTCGCCGTTCTCACTCTGGTCGGGCAGTCCAGCGAAGGTTGTTTCGGGCTTCTGCTCAGCAGCAGCTATGCCAGCCTTAACTTCTTCGCTATCAATGGTGAATCTGTAGTCCTGCGATTGTGCTCTCAAGCGCTGTTCTGCGGGTAGCTCTTCACCGGAACTCCCAGGTTGCGAGTCGGTGCTGTAGTTCTTCTCAATCATGTGACCTGTATCATATCCCAAAGCAGCCCCAGCTGGCCAGAGTCCTGGTGTTTCGCTCGCCAGACTTCCGGTGCTTTAAGGTGGCTTGGAAAAAGCGAACAGGCGTTCTATACTGCCGTCATGCTACTTCAAGAACTGGATCACTATCTACGGTCGAACTTGGCTATTGATGAGATGCAAACTGTCGACAAAAGCCTCAACGGTATTCAGGTGGGAAGACGCAAACAGGATATCCGCCGAGTTGCATGTGCGGTTGACGCCTGTGCCGAGACCTTTGACCGCGCTGCGGAATGGGGTGCCGATGTGCTTGTCGTGCATCATGGGTTGTACTGGGGGCGCGTGCTCCCATTAACCGGTGAGCACTATGAACGCATTCGGAAGCTCATAGATGCCGATATCGCGCTCTACGCAGTACACCTGCCTTTGGACATGCATGCTGAATTCGGCAACAATGCTGAAATGGCAAGGGCTCTTCATCTCAAAGAGACCAAACCCTTTGGGAAGTATCATGGCTACGACATAGGCTTTGCGGGGCGCCTGGATCCTGCGGTTCGCAGGGAGGAACTTGTTGCCAGCCTATTTGCCGACCTTGGGAATCCGCTTGCAGTTCTTCCTTTTGGCCCGGAAATGGTCGGCAGTGTGGGAATTATTTCGGGTGGTGCGGTCTTTGAGGTGGAACAAGCAATTGAGCAAGGACTCGACCTCTACATCACCGGTGATGCCTCGCACACCGTCTACCATCGCTGCATGGAGGCCGGAATTAATGTAGTTTTTGGCGGTCATTACGCAACGGAAGTCTGGGGGCCGCGCGCGCTTGGGCAACGAATAACCAAAGACCTGGGGCTCGAAACGAGCTTCATTGACGTACCAACCGGACTCTGAACGGTGTGCGCCAACCATTCCTCAGGAGAAGACCTACTATCATGATCAGCCGTGAACAACTGAAGCCCCTATTCCTGGTCCCATTCATCACGATAATTGACCAGATCACCAAACACATTGTGGTGCTGCGAATTGAGCCCATTTACGCAGGCGGAGAGATCATTGAGGTAATTGGTGACTTCCTTCGCATTATTCACGCCCGCAATCCTGGAATTGCGTTCAGCATTGGGCGCGATCTGCCGGATCCGTTCCGAGGAATTCTCTTCACTGCCGTTCCGCTCCTGGTGCTTGCCGCCCTACTCGCCTACTACCTTCACACCAAGGATCTGCCCCTGCTGTATCGCTACGCGGTAGCCGGAATACTGGGTGGCGGGGCAGGGAATCTTATAGATCGCCTCTTCCGACCGGACGGCGTAGTGGACTTCATTGATGTCCGCTTCTACGGACTCTTGGGAATGGAGCGTTGGCCTACCTTTAATGTAGCGGATGCGTGTGTTGTTATGGCAGGTATCCTGCTCTTCGTTGCAATGCTGCGCGACGAGTTTCGTGGAAAAGGCTCGGAACAGGACAAGGAAAAGATAGACCGTGAAGTTTAAGAGTAAGAGACTTAACACCATACTCCTGGTTTTTGCGGCAACAGTGTTGAACCTCGTAGTGATGGCGGTGCTGTACTTTGGACTGGTCCTACTCTACGGACGTTTCGGAGCGCCTCACATTCCGCCGGAATATGGGGCTCCAGTACTCGTTGGGCTGTTCCTTGTTGTGGCGGTATTCACCTACTTCGGCTACTACCATCTTATGCGGATGCTTGCACAGCGCTACGATATGGAACGCTACTTTGACCCTGTGTTCCCCAAAGGTAAACCCAAGAACGGAACTCAGTAGCCGTCGGACACTCAGTAGCCGTCGGACATGGCGCGATTCTGGTCCTTCTTATAAAGTTCCTGGTACACAAATCCGCGGTTCTTAAGCTTATCCTTCACATCTTGGGGAAAGGGTAGATATCGCCAGAAAATATCCCGCACCTCGCGATCAAGCTTTTGTGTACCTTCGCTCTCCTTGGTAATCCAGAGTATGTAGTCGCCTATGAAGGCATCTTTGACATCACCCTTCATTTTACGGTCGCTAAACCACTGGTAGTACCAACCGGTGAGGCCTTCCTCCATCCAGTAGTGTTGAGCCTTTTCCTTAGCGACCTGCCATCTAAGGTCTCCGACCGCCGCAATGATTGCCACCCTCAGATCCTTAGGGTACATCGCAACGGCAAGGCGTCCTCTACTACCGGCACGATTGAAGCGCTCAAACGGCTCCCAACACACGCCGTACTCGCCATAACATGGAATAAGCACAATGTTCGGCACAATTCGGTTGGTCTGTTGTTTAAAGGTGCGAAGAAAGATACCGGGATCCAGATACTCTATGCCAATGAGCGTGTTTATCACGTTTTCTCTCGTGCCTAAGTCCTGAATGCCCCCACGATAGTACTGCTTCAGAAGGAGCGGGAAATGATTCCCTTGACGCCCGACCACGAGCTTGGCCATTTGCCGCACTGTGTTCAACTCATCTACCACCGTCTTTGCGTCAAAGCGATAGTTGTTGTCCTCATCTTCATCTGCATCTGCGTCCTTGGCGGTCAGCTCGTCGAGTTGCTCCTGAAGCGACTCAAGCTCACGGAGCTGACGCTCAAGTTCACGATTCATGGTTGCGAGCTTGCGCGTGAGGTTTCCGATCTCGGTGAGTGAGGCCTTGCGTCCATCATCGTAGGGTTGCCTGACTCCACCAAGGTCGTCACGAACATCTACCTCTTTGAGGCTGTCTGCATGGCTACTCAACGCGTTCTCAAGAATCTCCATCTCCTCGGCGTGATTGCGAATGAGCGCCGCCTGGGCCTGAAACTTGCCGCGCGTCTTCTCGAGTTGAGCATTCAGCCGTTGCCCGGCCTGCCGTGCCGCCGTCTTGGTTTCGTCGGTAGCCGAGGCGTTCACCCTACCACGGGCAACAAGAGTCAGCCACTCATCTACGTAGTAGATTGGCTCGCCGGTCTTGTTCTCAGGTACAACCCTTGAGAGGATGTCACGTTGTTCAGCATCAATCATGGTCGGCAATAGCACAGAAAACCGTAGAAAGAGCTTCTTTTCAATGGAGAGTACATTGATCTTTCGAGCAAGGCCAGCGAGGAGATCCCAGTAAGCAGGTATGAGGCGACCTCGGTACAGCGAGCGATCCTCCGAGGTCTTTGAGTTCAGAAACGAACTCAGCAGCGAGTGAACCTTTTTGGATACATCACCTTCGCCGGTAAGGACATTCTTATAGTAGTCTTTGTTATTAAACTGGTCGTGTGGTTCTGCTTGAAGCTGTTCGGGTTTCGTAAAGCCGCGGGAACTAAAGGTGTCGTGGGCCTCTACGCCTTCTAGGCCGTCGTCTCCGGAGCCTTCATCACCAAAGAGCTCGCTGAAGTCCGGCATCTCGTCGTTGTGCTCAACGCCAATGAGATCCGCAAGGTCGTCATCGAGATCTCCTGAGAATCGACTTCTACTTTCCTCATTACTCATTGGGCTTGTTCTACACGTTTCGACAATAGCTGAAGATATGGAGGTGACGGGACTCGAACCCGTGACCCCTTGAATGCCATTCAAGTACTCTAGCCAACTGAGCTACACCCCCAAATCTGTATAGTACTTAATCATGCTCTAAGTTACTGTACGATGGCATTCTTTCCGTATTTGGAGGCCTTGTCAACAGGTTTCCACCACTTTGTAGCTAAGCACCATAGAGAGCACCCACGAACAAGCTCAGTCGGGGCAGGCGGCAAAGCCCCCTTGCGACGGCTCGCGCTCTTAGATAGACTACCTTTACAATGCCCCTACTATGTGAGCGCAAATAAATGAAGATTCGGATCAAGAAGGCCTATTTCTTTATACCGGCCGTGTACATACTCATTCTCCTTGGACTTGTTGCATTACAATTTGCTACGACACAGCGTTTTAGCGATGCACGACAAGGGCTTTCCTTGAGTGGGAGACGTGAACTCCATACCGATATGGAGCGGGCCCCTATACGTGAGCTTCAGCTCAGCTACCGTGGAATTGTTTTTCCTTTTTCTTCTGAGAATCCTCTCACCATTCGTGACACCGAGAATACCGAGCGTCAACTCGCGCTCATAGGATACACCCCGCTTGACAATGGCTTTGAAGTCCACTTCAGCGAAGATATCTCGGTGCAGTTTGCGGTTGTTGGCGACGAACTCAATGAGCTTGCAGTACAACCTTTCTTGCCGCAAGACCCCGCACCGGCGTCCGAGCTATTCCTACCCTACCAATTTGCCTCCGGGGCAAGCGGATCCTTGGACTCCTCAGGGGTGTTTGAGGTTAATCACAACGGCCGCGGGTTCTACCTTGCGGCACCACCGCGGGCACGGGTCAACGAGCAAGAACGCCGCATTGAGCTCCCTGGCGACGTAGATCTGCAGACCGTGCGTTACTTTCCGGCACCCGTAGAGGTCGAAAGCGTAACTGAGCGCTTCTTTCAGGACGGTGAGTTTGAGATCTCATCCCAAGCCTACCTGGCCGCACGGAACGCCTATATCGACACAGCATATCGGGGTTGGGGTGACACCCGTTTCAACGGTGGCTCGGGTACCTGGAGTAGACTTGGGGCTACACCAACCTTTGACGAGCGTATTCTCACTGCCTACCTTGCCGAGGCATGGTATCGCAACGACTACACCGGTGCCTTTAACAACATGCGGCGAGCCGCAGATCAACATCCAAATGAGGTCGGTCTGCTTTCAAGCCCCTTCCTTGGCGACCTCAACACCGTTCGTGCTCGATTCCTGGAAGCAGACTCGGCGCGTGCAAGTGAGTTGTTGCGCCGAGTGCGCAACAACGACGTAGGCGTGTTTAGAACACCAGATATCCTCCAGTTTGCTCGGGACCGGGCTGGGAGTGAGTTGCTTCAAGGCCTCATGGCCATGGCCGACCGCATAGACCCCCGCGAACTAGATATGCCAACCGCTATTGGCGTCTTTCGGGCAGCTATTGAAAGCCGCGATCTTGGCCTGGGGATGGCCACTCCAATGTCACGTTTCTTCAGCATTGCCGAGGAGCAGATACTACCCGAGATTATTCGGGTAGAGGAAGGTTTCTTTCTCCGCACCGGTACCGGACAGATTGAGCTCGAGCACTCGGTGCGAGCCGGAGTGCTCCTGAACAAGCTCGGAGAGATTCAGGATAATGCGGTCCTCCGGCGGGCTGGCCGCAACCTTGTGAGCTCCGCTCTTTCCCTAGCCGACCAGGAGGGGTTCCTTCCGCGGGTTCTTCTCGTACGCTCCAATGAGCTTCACGGCTCGGAGGGAGTCTTGGGTCCGGAAGCATTGTATGAGGATATTCATGAGAACCCCAACTATCCGTACTTCATCTCGCTCCATGATGAGTTGGGACCCGGCTCTTGGCTGTACACGATTGCAGATTTCGACCCGGTTGAACAGGTTCAGAACGAGACTCGCTTCACTGTACGATATCCACGAAACCGGACCCACTACATCATCATGCAGGGGATTGACCCCTTTGCAGAGATGGAGCTTTTCGGACAAGTCTGGCGCAACGACCCGTTCTTTGAGTCCTATATCAAGGGCCGGAACTACGTTGCCTCCTCACGGACACTGCTGATCAAGTACAATGATAACTCGGTCGAGCGTGACATCATCATTCGGTATAACTAACAAGGCACACACCATGAGACCCAGTTTCCAGACCTTAACCGCAGCTACTACATTCTATTTTGTGCGCCACGGCGAGAGTGAAGCCAACTTAGACGGCCGCATGCAGGGGCGCACCGAGTCGCCACTTACTCCGGCCGGTCGAGCTCAGGCAACCCGCACCGGCCCCTTCTTTCGCGGGCGTGGAATAACCAAGCTTCTGAGTTCTCCGCTTGGTCGGGCCCGCGAGACTGCATTGCTGATTGGGCTCGGAGGAGAGCTGCCGGAGCCGGAAATCTTCCCCGATCTTCAGGAGCTTGATCTTGGGATGTTCTCTAACCTTAGGTATGAGGATCTTGCGACCCTGCACCCACGTGAGTTTCGGGCCTTTCAGGCCAAAAGCTGGGCCGCGGTACCAAACGCCGAGCCAAACGCTGAACTCCGCCGCCGTGCGGGTCGGGTCTGGGCACACCTGATAGAACTATCACAAGCAGGCCATACCGAGATCTTAAGTGTCAGTCACGGGGGCTTTCTCCAGTGGATCATTAAGGAAACGTTTGGCAACGGCAGCGAGGATTGGATGCCAATGGTGGAGGCCCGGAACTGCGGAATCTTTATGTTTGAAGCCCGCCCTGTACCCCCAGCCGAGCCTGGCGAATCTCCGTCCTACTATGGAATCTGGCGGCGGATGAACTACCAGGTACCGGAATAGCGTCCTTATCTGCGGGCGCAGATCTGGGCATAAAGAGTTTGCAAAAAAAGGAGCAGCGTATCATGCGGACACTACGGATTGCAGTCCTGCCGGGCGACGGAATTGGACCCGAGATTATGGCCGAGGCCGAGAAAGTACTTACGGTGGTCGGAAAGCGTATGGGTTTTGAGATGGAAAGCACTCCGGCCGATGTTGGTGGAGTTGCTATTGATCATCATGGTGAAGCCCTACCGCAGTCCACGGTAGATGTATGCAAAGCCTCAGAGGCAATACTTTTTGGCTCAATTGGCGGCCCAAAGTGGGAGCACCTGCCGCCGGAAGAACAACCCGAACGCGCAGCATTGCTGCCCTTACGTAAGCTGTTTGGTCTCTATGCGAATTTGCGGCCAGCAGTGATATTTCCTGCGCTCAGAGATGCGTCGCCACTCCGCCCGGAGGTCATTGGCGACTCACTTGATCTTTTGGTTGTACGCGAACTTACCGGTGGGATCTACTTTGGCACCCCCAAAGGGCGTGACGGGGACCGCGCATATGACACGCTGGTGTACTCACGACCCGAGATTGAACGCATTGCACGCGTTGCATTTGAGGCGGCACGAACACGGCGCAAGTCTGTGACCTCCATAGACAAGGCGAATGTACTGGTGTCCATGGTTCTCTGGCGCGAAGTAGTGACCGAGGTCGCAAAGGACTACCCGGATATTCAGCTGAACCACATGTACGTGGATAACGCCGCTATGCAGCTGGTCCGTAATCCAAGGCAGTTCGATGTACTCTTGTGTGGAAACATGTTTGGTGACATTCTCTCGGACGAGTCGGCCATGATTACTGGATCCTTGGGAATGCTTCCGAGTGCTTCACTTGCTGGGGCGCCGTCCGATGGCGGTAGCTTTGGCTTGTATGAGCCCTCTGGTGGTTCGGCCCCGGATATTGCTGGCCAGGGTATAGCGAATCCTATTGCCCAAATTCTATCCGCAGCAATGATGCTGAAGTACAGTTTTGGCATGGACAATGCATACGACATGATCTTCTCGGCTATTGGCTCGGTACTGGAGGCCGGCTTTCGCACTCAGGATATTGCAGGCACAAGCGGGAAGGACAGCGTGGTCTCAACCTCACAGATGGGCGACAAAATTGCTGAGTCTATTTCACGTTCTCAATAGAGCCTTCTTCTCAGAATACGCTTGATACCGAGATAGGATAGCTGCGCGGCGCAGGTTTATTCGCGACCGCGCAACACATCCATCACCCCTTGTACCGGAATATCACACACCTCAAGCAGAACCAAGAGGTGGTAGATCAAGTCCGCGGCTTCGTTGCGAATGTCCTCGGTCTTTTGGGCAAGTATCAGCTCTATTGCTTCCTCACCAGTCTTCTTGCGAATTTTGTCTTCACCCTCACGGAAGAGGTAGCTGGTGTACGAGCCTTCCGGCATGTCTCTACGCCGGGCGCCAATAATGTTTGCGAGCCGTTCAAGCGTTGCCTCTGACTGCATTCCGTGGTCAAGCGTCTCTACACCAGGTCCAGCACCGGTGGCAGAATCAACAACTGCGGTGGCGGCGTGATCTCCGTGCGCTTGCAAGGGCTTCTCGCCTGCTGCGCCCTCTCCAGAACCACTTCCAGAGAGGGATACAACAGCCTCATACCAGGTGCCCCGGTCATGCAGCTCCCGGAGTTCATTGCTTCCGTTGTTGTAGGGCAGCACCCGGCCGCCCTCAGCTTGATACACCCACAGTTCATTGTTTTCCAGGCTCTTGCGGAACGCCTTTGCGTTCTGCAAGGCGGCAGCGACGACATCGCCATGGGAAGATCGAATGACCAGAGCCTTGATGTCGCTTTCCTGTAGAGGAATCACCAGCTTACTTCCTCCGAACTTGAAGGCCGTTTCGCGAAAAAAGCGGCCGGATCCAGCTTAGCTTCATAGATTGCGCGCCCAGCAATAACCCCAACAATATTCTTGTGTCCCTCGGCGATCACCTTCTCTACATCCTCAGCCGAGGAGATTCCCCCGGACAGAATAACCGGCAAGCCACAGCTTTCGGCAATGAGGTTCGTGCGAGCAATATCCGGCCCCTGCAGAGCACCGTCTTTCTCAATGTTCGTGTAGATGATCCCACAGGCCCCTAACTCCCGGGCTCGTTTTGCAAGCGTGATGTCGTCAAGCCCCGAGTCTTCTTCCCAGCCCGACACCTGTACCTTGCCGTTGCGGGCATCAATACCTGCCAGGAAAACTCCACCATAGTGAGCGGTCCAGCCCTCAACAATCTCTGGCCGCCGGGCAAAGGCCGTGCCCACTACGAACCTATCTATCCCAATATCAAGCAGTTCTTCTATATCGTCCTCGGAACGGATCCCGCCACCAAGCTGCAAAGTGCACTTCACCGCGCGTCGAATCTTTCGGATCTTGGATCGATTTAGTCCACTATCACCACGCGCTGCATCGAGGTCTACTAAGTGAATTCTTTGGGCCCCTGCCGCCTCGAACTCGCGAGCTACAGCAACTGGATCCTTGTCATAGACGGTGGCCTCATCGAAGTCACCCTGGAGAAGTCGTACACATTTTCCGCCTAGTATGTCGATAGAGGGGATTAAGGTCATCGTTGATCTCCTTGCTGAAGTTCTTCATGTAGTATGTGGGATTCTTTCGCAAAGCCTTGCAGACAACGGCCACAAGGCATGACACGCCAAGTGTACGCACTCCTTGAGTACAAGGCAAGTGAAGGATGCGCTTCTCTAGTACTGTCTTAGTGCGCGAAACTGGAGTTCTTCGCCAGCATAAAACGGAACAACCCCGTGATACTCTGCCGGAACAGTCCACGGCCGACGCTCAAGCCTTAAGTGCCCGGTATTCAGAGGCAACTGGTAGAACTCCGCCCCATAACGCGAAACGAAGGCTTCCATCGCTTCTACCCATGCCGGACAATGTGCCTTTCCAGCGGTACTGTGGACCGTAGCTCCGTCCCCGGCCTCGGCTTCACCGTTCCCGTTCCCGCTACCGTTGCCTCCACCGTTCCCGTTACCGCCTCCTGCGTGCTCGCTGCCACCGTAGCTGCTAACGGCACCACGGCCGCCGAGCCCTCGAGTACCTATGTGCTCCTCAAAAAAACTGGCAAGCAAAGGCAGCGAGACCGGTGCAGTGTACAGCCCGGCACAACCGCAGTCACACTCTTTATGTTCACGGGTATGGGGAGCGCTGTCCGAACCAAAAAAGAACTTGGACTCGCCGTTTAGTACAACTTCACGCAGCAGCGCTCGATCAGCCGGTGTCTTCACTACCGGTTTGCAAAAGTGATGTGGCCGGAGCTCACCACCAATGAGGTCGTCAAGCGTCAGGAGGAGGTGGTGCACGGTTATGGTAGCCGCCACGCGCGGTGGCAAATCACGCACCGCACGTACGGCGTCCGCGGTAGAGAGGTGTTCAAGCACCACGCGCAAGCTCGGAAATCGCGTGACTATAGTCTCCAGCTTGGAAAGAAAAGCCGTCTCACGATCCAGGCAAAAAGCGTCCGGGGCCTCACCATGAATGCATAAGACGATATCGTGTTCCTGCATTGCCTCAAGAGCCGGAAATATGGACTCAATGGTACGAACACCGTCCTCGGAGTTCGTCGTGACACCGGCCGGATAGAGCTTGCCAGCCTTTACGCCACCGATAGCGAGCGCCGCTACCGCCTGTGCGTCATGGCGCGGGGCAAGCTTGAAGCTCATAAGCGGTTGGAAGTGGGGGGTATTTGCCCCAAGACCCTCGACAATTTGGCTACGATACCGTTCAAGGTCCTCGACAGTCGCAACCGGCGGTAAGGTATTGGGCATGACCAAGGCGCGCGCAAAACCAGCAGCAAGATCCTGAGTGTAGGCCGCTACGGCCGCACCTTGACGCAAATGAACGTGGAAATCATCCGGTGTACGAAGGTGATAGATCTCCAATGCCTCACCCGGAACCGCAGGCTCCGGGGACACCACAGCCGCCGTAGCAGCGGCAGCCGTAGCATCGGCAAGGGGGCCACTTTGGGCTATGGCTTCGGTGCCGGACTCGTACATTACTACGCTTTTGAGCTTCATATGGCCCGAGCATATCCCTGCACCAGGCTTTCGGCAAGCCTCTTGAGTCACTCTAGTGATACTCTGTACAACCTGCTGCATGAGGGGGGGGAAGATCAGCCTTGGCGGCTACGCGTGAACCGGCCCGCACTTGACGAGCACAGCTGGCCCCGGCATGCTCACACTATGACAGCTTCCGAACTTTCCGCAAGCAAACGCATGGCGTTACTCCTCAACGCGTCCGAAATGAATAGGGTTTCACAGATGCTTGCCTTGTTGAGCGCTCGACGTGAGGAAGTAGTGCGTCTCTGTAAGCCCGCAGATGCGGAGCAAGTTCGGCTTTTGAAGGCGAACGGAAACAGTTGTGAAGACTGGAGCCAACTGCTTTTGGGGCCCCTTTTTGATCCGGACCAAGTACACGGCTCTCAGTTCTTGGGGCACTGTGTCCTCATGGGGCCCAACGCGGATAGTGCTCACAATGCCAAGCACGACATAGGGGCTGGGGTCGGGGCCGAGCCCGGGTCCGGGTATAGGCCGTTCCCAGCTGGTATCTACAACTCAACCCTTCAGGACTGTGTGGTAGACCACTCTGTGGCGCTCTACCACTGCCCAGCGCTCGTTGGCTACTCCATTGGGCACGGTTGTAGCATTACTGCGTCGCGCCTTGTGGCAACACCACCAGAGCACCGTATAGACAGCCCGGAGCTGTACGCTGCAAATGCGCTGAGCCCTACCAATTGTGTGGAGGCCGGACTGGAAACTGGCGGCCGGTCGCTACCTTTTTTCCCGGAAATAACCCTCGAACTCGCAGGTCTGATAGCGGAGAATCCTGGAGATCCGGACTGCCTGAAGGTACTTGAGCAGGCACGCAGCACACGCAGCACCCAATTGGCAGAAGGATACCGCCTCCTTGGCCCCGACTCATGGATAAACCACTGCCAGCTGCTCCGCAATAGCTTTGTCGCTGGCACTACCGTGATTGACGGCGCGGAGTACATTACCGAGTCCGTGCTCCTGTCGGCGGTGGATAGCGGCACACGGGTAAGCGGCGGGGCTGGCGTAGCAGGCTCAGTACTGCAGGAGGGCGTTACGGTAGACTCCGGCGCGCGAGTTCGTTCATCCATACTGCTCAGTGGTTCGGGCGCCGAGGACGGTGCACGCATACGGGACTGCCTTATTGCCGGGGGTACCGTAGTCGCGGCGGGCGAGGCTACAGCGAGCTTCATTGGACCTTTTGTGGGAATGCACCATAGCTCCCTGCTCATTGCCGCCTACTGGCCCGAGGGACGTGGAAACCTGGGATACGGGGCAAATGTGGGGTCTAACCATACATCACGCATGCCGGATCAGGAGATTCATCCTGGTGAAGGCATGTTCTTTGGTCTGGACACAGTGGTAAAGTTTCCCGCACATTTTCGCCGCGCACCGTACACCGTACTTGCATCCGGCGTAACCACCTTGCCGCAACGGCTCGAGCTGCCTTTCTCGCTGATTCTGGAGGATACCCCGCCGCCGGGAGCGGGCTCAGGATTAACCCGCATCATTCCCGGGTGGATGCTGCGTGAGAACCTCTACGCAGTCATTCGTTCCGAGCATAAACTCAAACGCCGCGCCGGTTCATTTGTCGAAAAGGACTTCAATCCAAGTCCCTTTAGACCCAGCATAGCCGAGTTTGTGCGGGCGGCGCTCATAGAACTCCGCAGCCTACCCGAGGCTGCGTGGTATCTTCCCAAGGACCTTGCCGCACTCGGAAAGAACTACATGCGTGGAGACGACCTTGCCCCTGCAATTGCCGCCTATGAGGACTATCTAACCGTAGTGGAAGGGCGAGAACTGGCACAGGAAAAGGCTGCCGATCACAGCTCATTAACCGCAGAACAGCGCCAGCTTTTCCTGCGCTATATTGACATTCTTGGGCTCTTGCCGGAACGGGCAGCTGCTTCACGCCGTAAAGATATGGACCGTGGTATGAGGATCATCCCGGACTACGGAAGCACCCACCTGCCTCCCGAGCAGGAGCCCTTGCTGCAGGAGTTCCAGTTGGAGGTAGCCAGAGAACTTGAGCAGGCCAAGGATGTGCTCACAAGGCAGTGAGAGGCACAGGAGTAGATGTGGTTGAGGAACAACTGCAATCGGCCGGAATTGAGTACTACCGGGCGGGGACATCGGCGCTTGACGCCTATTTCGACATCTCAAATCCCTATCACCGCTACATCTACGCTCGCGTCGATCTTGTCGAGCTGGTGCGTATCATGGACGAGCCAGATTTTCCCGGAATTCATGGGTGGGATGTCGCGGTCGGGAAGCCGGAGTACAATGCCCCTCTCGTCCACACCGAGATAAGCCCACGAGTCTACATCCGATGTTTAGAGGAGCAGACCGCCTTTCCACAGGAAGAACCCAAGGTGTTCTCTTTCCTCTATGATCCGGTTGGCGACCGATATCTGGACAAACGGGGGGTGTATCACTCAATCCGGGAGCGCAGGCTCGACGGCTCCGGAGATCTATGTTCTACCGCAGTGCTCATTGCCCGTTACGGATTTGATCCGGGAACACATGCAGCTTTGGATGCCACACATGAATCAGTACCTGTTGAGGAGCAGCGTCTCCTCCTTGGAGATATTCTCACCGGAAGACATCCTCAGCAGGCTCTTGACTTCCTCCTGGAGTCGGGTTTTATTGCTAAGTTCTGGCCGGAGCTACCGGCAATGGATCTCACCGAGCACAGTAAGGAGCATCACCCTGAGGGGAATGTCTGGCGGCACACGCTTGAGACTCTGAGGTATCGGAAATCCACCGACCTCCGTCTGTCGCTTGCGCTATTACTGCATGACATTGGCAAACCACTTTCAAGCCGCAGTGAGGAGAATGAATTCGAGAGCCATGCAGAGCTTGGGGCTAAGGCGGCGACCCGCTTTCTTAGGCAACTGGGATATGGAGAGTCCGTTGTACAGGATGTTCGCTTTCTCATTCGGTATCACATGTTTCCTGGCGCGGTCGCACGCATGCCGGTACATCGTAGCGGACCCATCATGTCAAATACGCTGTTTCCACTACTGCTTGAACTCTACCGCTGCGATCTGTCGTCCACCTTCCGTGGGCCAGAGGGATACTACAAGGCATGCCGCACCTACAGGACCTTCCTCAAGAACAACGCAAATCCTTTCCGTGATGCTGAAGGGAAAAAGCTCTTGCGCCTCTACGTTGAGTAGGCCGGAGTTGAACCGCTCGACAGCAGTCGCTCAGACTGAGGATCGGCGAAAGCTGTCCCCATATCGGTCGGCCAGAAACTCAAGGAGCCCTGCTGAGTTTGGCGAAACCATGGTTGCCTGTTTGGGAAGCTGCAAGGACTCAGCGAGTCGCTCCGGTATCTCGGGCGCAACACCCACGGCACGCTCAACGGTTTCAACGAACTTAGCTGGATGCGCGGTTGCCAGCGTAATCACATGCGCATGAGGATTCCGTGAAAGATATCGTTCCGCAGCTAGCGTGCCGGTAGCGGTATGGGGGCACACGAAGTAGTCGTAAGAACTATGTACTCGCCGAATCTCCGAAAGCGTGCTCTCATCATCCGCAACTTCAGACTCCATCATCTCGGTCATGGGCATTTCGAGTGAGGCAAAGATCGAGGCTAGACGCTCGAAGTTGCTGGGGTTCCCAACATCCATTGCGTTGGAAAGGGTCTGCACCGAGGCTCGTGGCCGATACACGCCGCTTGCAAGATACTCGGGCACAACATCGTTTGCATTGGTCGCCGCCACGAATCTTCGAGCTGGCATCCCCCAACGCCACGCCAATACACCCGCACACAGGTTGCCAAAGTTCCCGCTAGGTACAGAGAAGACTAACTCCGAGGCAAGCGACCGCAAACGAACGGCTGCGTAGAGATAGTACAGCGCCTGGGGCAACAGTCGACCCAGATTGATGGAGTTGGCAGAGGTGAGAGAAAAACGCTCTCGGGCCTGCTCGTTTTGAAAGGCTTCCTTCACCATTGCCTGGCAGTCGTCAAAGGAACCCTGCACCTCCAGTGCGCACACATTCCCACCAAGAGTGGTAAGCTGCTGTTCTTGGAGGTGGCTTACACGGCCGGAGGGGTAGAGGATAACTACTTCCAGATTCTCACGCCCGTGAAAGGCGCGAGCCACAGCACTACCGGTATCGCCACTGGTAGCGGTGAGGATTACCGCCTTCTCTCCTCCCTCGCCCAGATAATGCTCCATCATGTGAGCAAGAAACGAAGCGCCGAAATCCTTAAAAGCGCATGATGGTCCATGAAAAAGCTCCAGTACCGAAAGCCGCTCATGGAGGGGATGTATCTCAGGGGCAAAAGGAAACGCATTGTGGGCTATACCTGCCGCGGTGTGCGCATCAATATCGTCTGGAAAGAGAACCGGCAGCACACGTTCACTGAGCTCAACAAAAGAAATATCGGAGCTACAATCTTCCAAGAGTTCAGCAAGCATTGGCGTCTCAGTCGGCATATACAAGCCGCCATCGGGCGCCAAGCCCCTGAACACCACACTACGGAACTCTGCTGAGATAGAGGAGTCTCGTGTGCTCACATAACGACTCACGCCTTCACCTCCGTTGCAGGTGTTCCCTGAGTCGGTTCCTGCGTTGAACCTGTAAAGAATGCGGAATGAACCACGTTCAATACCTGCTTGCGCGCCGCCATCTCCACTACAAAAGAGATATTCATCTCCGACGAGCCTTGGGCTATTGCGAGTATGTTCACCTTTGCCTCTCCTAAGGCGCTAAAAATTTTCCCGGCAATTCCCGGAGTCCCCCGCATGCAGGCTCCTATGACGGCAACAATCTCAAGGTTGTGGATGAGCTCGAGCTGCCCAATGCGCCGGGACTCAAGCTCCTGAGCGAGTTCTCGTTCAAGCGCCTTCATTGCGGGCTGCGCGTCATGCCGCCGACAAACAACACAGATGCTGTGCTCGGAAGAAGCCTGAGATATCATGATTATGTTCACTCCGGCAGCTGCAAGCGCAGAGAACACTCGTGATGCAATTCCCGGTACACCCACCATGCCTCCGCCTTCAACATTAATGAGCGCGACATCTCCTATAGAGGCTATTCCGGTAATGGTGTCTATTCCGCGATCTTCGCCGCGCGCCTCGTGAGTGATAAGGGTACCTGGGGCCTGGGGATTGAGGGTGTTCTTAATTCGAATAGAAACCCGGCGCTCAATAGCCGGAAGCATTGTGTAAGGATGTAGCACCTCGGCGCCGAAATAGGCCAACTCCATAGCTTCTTCCACAGTGATAGTTGGAATGACAAAAGCGTCTTTAACATGGCGCGGGTCGGCGCTCAACACTCCGTCTACATCGGTCCAGATCTCAATTACATCGGCATGGAGACCAGCGCCCAATAAACTCGCGGTATAGTCCGAGCCGTTGCGCCCAAGGGTGGTCGTAACACCGTCCTCGGTAGCTGCAATAAAGCCGGTGACAATGGGCAGTTCCTGGTCATGATGTATAAGTGCCCGTGCACGCTCGAAGCTCTTCTCAAGTAAGACGGTGGCTGAACCGTGCTCCGCCTCGGTAACAATAACCCGCCGTGCATCGACCATGACCGCATTTTCACCCAGGAAACTCATATAGGCGCTCATAAGCGTACAGGACATCCGTTCGCCAAATCCTGCTATGAGGTCGCGACTTCGCGGAGAACACTCCCGCACCAACTCAATGCCATGGAGGATATCACCAAGCTCATGATGCAGCGCGGTGAGCTTCCCCATGAGCTGTCCTGCTTGGGAAAAATCCTCGCTTGAGTCTTCCGGAACAGGGGGCTCGGCAGCGAATAAAGTCTTGATTGCCTTCTCATGGGTGTCCAGCACACGCTCATAGAGTGAGCGGAACTCCGGGTCCGCATTCTCAGCAAGATCGGCCGCAGCCAGGAGAGTATCGGTGATCCCTTTCATAGCCGAAAGCACAACCACCACCGAACCGGCAGCTGCCTCGGCACGCACAATCTCGGCAACAGCCGCTATACGACCCGCGTCCGCAAGCGAACTTCCTCCAAATTTCATTACTTTCATGATAAACCAGCCTCTGAGCTAAATTGTAGCAGAAAGCCTCGAAGATGAGTATGATACAAGCATGATTCTGCTTGGAGAGGGAGTCGAAATTTGAAACACCTTCGGTTCCTCTTGCCCCTATTCCTGGTTGCACTTCACCTAAACGCGCTTGTCTTCATTGGACGTGCAGCCGGTGAGACACCCTTCTCCGACTCGGAATACATTGTGCGCCGGGCACTCCAACTTCTGCCCGACGACTACTCCCCCATCCTCTCAAACGGCGAGGCACATGCTCTGGTTCGTGATCTCCATGGGGAAGGTATGGTCGATGTAGTCATTGCGGCTGTTCGTGGAAAGAACGTAGAGAACCGGCTTGAGGTGCTCGCCGATATCTCGCGCCTGTATGTCCGCGGCTTAAGCTCACCCGAGCTCTTCGTTTTTGTCTACAAAAGCAGCTATAATCGCTTGGAAGAGCGCGGTCGCTACTCTATTGGCGATCCGCCGGTATTCGAAGGCCTCCATTTTCGGCGGCTGTCACGAGCCGAGGCAACCACGTCAGTGAACGCAGTGATTGTTGAGACCATGCGCAGCACAGGACGCATTGAGGAATGGCTGATCTACGGCTCGGGGGCCGAGCAGCCAACCCGCATGACTATTCGCAACACCCACTCTGAACGCTGGCGCACCACCGAGATTGGGGAACACGGGACACTTGACCTCCTTCGATATCAGACTGCCTATGAGCAAGGCTCGGGAATGGAGACCTTTATCACCCGCTATACCTGGGATGGTGGGAAGTATCGTGGGGATGAATCACTGGCGGTAGTTCGCAGCCTGAACTCCTTCCTTGAACACTGCGAGACACTGCTCAACAACCATGAGTACGAAGCCTTCATTGAGTTTGCCTTGCCTCCGCACATGGTCGACAGGCCCACGACCGTGCTGCAACGTACCTTCATACCGGTGACGGAGGAGTTTGAGGCTAAGGCTGAGCACCCGTTTCCAACCGGCGACACCAATGCTGAACTTACTCATAGATACATCCTGCCTCGGGTCTTGCAGAGTCCCTTCCCTTTCGTTGACTCGCCTTCCTTTGAGATCTATGTACGGACCCTTGGGCCGCATCAGGGGCTCTACCGTGCCCGTGTTAGAATGGCTGAGGACCCTTTCTCGGACTCGCCCTACTTCCTCACCGGGCCTTAGGCATACGCATGCTGGCGCCGGTGAAGACAGGAAAAGTCTCCACCACCCGGTATTTTTTTACCGGTCTGTTGACAACCGCCGAGCCCGTCGATACCATGCGCCCATGTATCGATACCAGATTGAAGGCGGTATCCCCGTAAAGGGACGAATACGCGCCGCAGGAAATAAGAACGCTGCCCTACCCTGTATCGCGGCAGCTTTGCTCACAGATGAGACCGTCCGTCTTCGAAACATACCAGATATCGAAGACGCGCATGTCATGTTTGAAATCCTTGAAAAGCTCGGGGCCACAGTGAAGCGGCTTGAGACCAAGGGTGAATACGAAGTGACCACCCATGACATTGTCAGTTCGGAGCTTCCGGTCGACCTCGCGCGCAAGATCCGGGCATCAATCCTGTTCGCCGGACCTATGCTTGCGCGCACCGGCAAGGTCGTGCTCCCACCACCCGGCGGTGACGTGATTGGACGCCGGCGCCTTGACAGCCACTTTCTGGCCCTGTCCGCACTTGGTGCGCGTGTTGAAGTTGACGGCGCCTATAGGCTCACCGCTAACAAGCTTAAGGGAACCGACATATTCATGGATGAAGCCTCGGTAACCGCTACCGAGAACGCCCTTATGGCAGCAGTCCTCGCCGAGGGGAATACCGTCATTGAAAATGCCGCCTCTGAACCTCACATACAGGATCTCTGCAACATGCTCAACGCAATGGGAGCATCAATCAGTGGAATTGGCTCAAACATCCTGCGTATTGAAGGACGAGAAAAGCTGCACGGGGCGGACTTTACTATTGGCGCAGACTTCATGGAGGTTGGATCCTTCATTGGACTTGCCGCCGTTACACGTGGAGAACTCACTATCGAGAACGCAGCCCCGCACCATTTGAAAATGGTCAAGATTGCGTTTGCCAAACTTGGTATTTACTGGGAGGTCGATGGCGAGGACCTGCACATTCCCGCTCATCAGGAGCTTCGGGTTCATCCCGATATGGGTGGCATGATTCCCAAAATTGACGACGCCCCATGGCCTGGCTTCCCACCAGATCTCACCAGCATCATGACGGTTGTTGCTACTCAGGTAGAAGGCACCGTTTTGGTACATGAGAAGATGTTTGAGTCGCGAATGTTTTTCGTGGACAAGCTCATAGGTATGGGGGCCAGAATTGTTCTGTGCGACCCGCACCGAGCTGTTGTCAGCGGGCCTTCACGGCTGAGCGGTTCGGAGCTCGTTTCACCCGATGTACGTGCAGGTATGGCCATGCTGCTCGCGGCGCTCTGTGCTGAGGGGTCCAGTACCATACACAACGTCTATCAGATTGAACGTGGCTACGAGAACCTAACGGTGCGACTGCAGGCTCTTGGGGCCCGAATTGAGCGAGTCTCGTCGTAAGAGACACTGTAGCACGGCTAGTGAAGATCCTCCCCGAGTTCCCTGCTGAGGATTTTATACGCCTCCTGTATGCGGAGAAAGGCCTCGTTTGTCATCCGCTTTTGGTCTTCAGTGAGTCCCTGAGCAAGGTCGGGGTGGAACTCCGCCGCTAAGCGACGATATACCTTCTTGAGCCCAGCCAGGTCGATATCTGCCTCCACGCCAAGCACCGCGCGGGCCTCGGCATTGAGACTGCGCAAGGGCCGCAGCATAATGCCTATATCGACGGGGTCAAGACCGAGTCCAGCCCCGATAGCTTCAAGCTGTGAAATGCGTACAGGCGTGAAGTGCGGTCCGTCGCTGAGCGAAACCCGCAGAAGGGCACCAAAGATCTCAGCCTTCACCACCGCAGACTCGGCCTCCAGAAGACTTACAACGCGGGCGGTATCGATACGAGTGCCCAGGACCACCGCTTCTTGCATTACCGACTCCACTTGGCGCGCGGACCTGGCAATCAGTGGATAGCGTCCTCGCAGTTCCCGTTGAAGTGTGCCAAGGTGCAGATCCTTCACAAATCCGTCGGCAACCACTACCCTAACTCCCAACCCAATGAAAGCCACAATCTCAACAGGGAGGCCGGTCGCCTGCTCGGCCGCTTGTCGTGTCGGTAGGGGCTCCGAGCCGCGAAAGCACCGTGCAATCATGGATCCGGCAGCACGGCGCATGCGCATGTGGTCGACCAGGAATCCCACCAGGAATCCCAGGGCTACCCCGAAGGGACCTGCAGTTAGCCCCACCACCGCACCGACCACTCGCCCCCAGATGGGACGTTGGGCGGCGGCCGATATCAAAGGTCGCAACCGACCAGCATCAATGCGCAGCACGACAGGGCCCTCAATCGGCTGGCTGAAGGGCCATGAACAACAAAGCACCAACAAGCACGATAGCCTGTATCATAACCGTGGCCAAAAGCCCAAGCGTAGCTCCGCCAAAACCAATGAGCACAGAAAGCACCAACTTGTTCAGATAGAGATAACTCGCAAAGGCATACGAGAGAACAAAGGGGAACAAGGGAACAGCAAGTATCGCAGGTAGAACTGGGGGGACAAGATACCGGCTGCGCATTCGCCACCCAAAACCTGCCGCGAGAAAGGAAAGTGACACAAAACTGAAGGGATGAATAAGCCGTGAAAATAGTTCCAGATAGATTGGCTCCTCTGCAAATCCAAACTCGGAGGCCTGTGGAGCCAGGTTAAGGAGTACTGCCGCAGGAATAGACGATAGCGGCGCCGAAGCGTAGGAAAGGGTCAACAGCTCGCCAGGATCAAGATTGAACGTCAGTAGATTCCTGACCTCGTCCGAGGCGTTGCCACGAAGATAGTTGGCCTCATAGCCGAAACCCGGAAAGTCACGATCAAGAGCCTGCAGGCTCAAATGACCTTCAATGAGCTTGCCGTACGGGGCCTGGAGATGAAAATCTAACTTCCCACTGGGATCAAGTCGTAGCGCCTCAATCCCTCGTGCATATGCACCCTCAGAGGTCTGGGTGAATAGACTCATGTGTACAAAGAGCTGTGCTCCGTCACCATCTGTTAGCCGAAAGAAAACACCACTCGTCGACAAGTAGTCTTCAAGTCTACTTAGCTCATCTACAAAGAAGGAAACCTGCTCCAGTTGTTCCTTTGCAATGGGTAGATAGCGCTGGACATCAGGATCCTGCGGTATAGTTTCTCCCAATGCCTTAAAGATGTAGTAGGCCTCAATAGGGCGTCCAGCTAATAGAGCGTCATACCCCCGACGCTTCTCGGCAAACAGGCGTGCAGTCTCAGCCTCACGTTGGCTCAGAGTCATGCGTTCAATCTGCCTATATGCACGCGCGGATAGCCTCCTGCCCTCGGCCTCAATCTCGCCACCCATTGGCAGAGCTAAAGAAGCGTAGTAGTGGGCAGTGAAATAGTCCTCCCTGCCATACGCCCTCTCGGACCGTTGCAGGAGTTCTGCACCGGTCAGGCCAAGAGGCAAACGAGGCTCACCGCGATCCTCAACCAGGCGGCCAGCGTTTTGAGGGTCCCTCTCGGCTCGGATCAAGATGTTTTCTATGTGCTGGGCAGTTGATTGGTCATGGGAATGAACCGACAAGTAGGCACGATACTCCATGGCGGCCGCCCTGTATTCACCACGAGCTTCCAGCTCAACAGCACGGTCAAAAGCGCGTCGCGCAAAACGGCTTTCGGATACGGCTGACGACTGCATCTCCTGCGCAACAGGTAGACCCAGACCGTACCCTAGGCTATACAGAAGCCCAAGTCCCAAGAAGAGCATAATTCCAACCTGCATAATCTCATATAACGGTCGCTGCAATGACTCGTGCTCTCTGTGCCACGAACCCAACAACAGGGCAAAGCCAATAAGCACACCGCTGATATGGAGAGGAATGAAGTGCGTCAGGTAGGAAACCAAGGTAGAGCCGAAAATCCACCGCCATTGAAGTACGGTGTCTGCATCTACCTGGTCGGCTGGGAATCGAACCACCGATATGGCAAAATGGAAGGCAAACCCTACCAAGTACACGCAGCATAGTGCAATGAGCAGGCGTAGAAAGAGCTTACGCATAACCCACCCCTCGTTTCCAATCGCGATAGCGAGGCCGTAGGAGACCAAGAAGCGAAAATAGCAGGGCGGCGGCTCCAAGCGCTGAGGGGACAACGAGAAACTCCGGCAGGGGCGGCAACAGAGTTACCGCAAAGTTGGCAAATGCAGGGACAGATATGACCGCGTACAGAGTGATGGTTAGACGGAGAATCAACAAACTCATCAGCGCATTGAACAAGGGCCAGCGAGTATAGCGGATCCAGACAAAACAGCTAGAGAGATAGATGGCAAGGGCTATACTCAGCACAATGCCGGATAGCAGGGAGAAATGTATGGTTGCAATGAAGTGCTCGCGCGCCTGAGCAACCTCCGCAAGGAACAGGGAGAGATAACCCGGGGCCGCAGGGGTAGATACCCATGGCCGATCCTGAGTTGTAAAACGAAGGAGTTCCGGTCTGTCTGCAGTGTGGAACAGCAGCAGCCCGTTTTCTTCCGGATCAAGCATAGCCTCGTCGTAGAACCGGAGCACAGGTTGCTCCCTCGGCTGAAGGAGAACTACATCCTCAAAACGAATACCCTCAACACTACCGAAATAGACCGTAGCACCGCCAATTTGATACAAGCGCTCTGCCGATGGCGTGCTCAGTTCGGCACCTCTGTGATCTGCAACATCTTGGAGCACAAGGCTGAGCAGCCCGGCCGCAAAAAGGAGTCCCGCTGTCAAAATGGCAAGGTAGGGTAACGCCACAGCGGGCATAAGTGGAGTTCGAACGATTCTGAATAGCACAAGAAAGCTGCCTGCCCATACCGCAGGAACCAGAGCGCGGTACAGAAGTTCCGCCAACAGCGGAACCGGCTCACGTATACCAGCATACTCACTGAGATGGGACAGAAGGAGTATGGATAGTGTGATGAACAACACGCATATGGTGAGTACCATGACTCGTGCCGATAAAAGGAGAACGCTTCTCACGGTCGCTCATGCTACCATGCAGCGGTACGCTGCGCAAGTTTTGTGAACACGAAATCAGGATCTATGTTCTACGGTGAATACTACAAACTATGCACAGGTTATCCACAATCCCAAGCCAGTACATGGCGCAGGCAAGGACCCATAGGCCAGCATTGTCCGTATCCGACCTCTAACAAAAAGCACACCAACTACGAAGTAAAATGCGTAAATTTGCGCTCTTTTTCCGAAAGGGACTCAGTCGTTGTGGAGAAAACAGCTAAGCTAGCAACAAGAACAAGGCTAAATGCACACAGCACCGTAGATTAGATGGGTTTTCCACAAGTTACTCACAACCACTTGCTGCAACTGCATTACCCGAAATAAGCCTATATCCAACTCCACGAACCGACTGTATGCCTGCCTCGTCCGGTAGACTCCCAACAGCAGTCTCTAACTTCTTTCTAAGTCGAGAAATGTACACATCAACCAGTCGCGAATCGGTTGAGACATCTCTGCGGAGTGCGTAGAAGAAGACCTCACGCGGAACAACCTCATCGGGATGGCCAACCAGCAGGCGGAGCACCAGATACTCTCCATGGCTAATTCCACAGCTGCTCTTTGGTCCAGATAGATACCCAGGCGCCATCTCCAGCACCTGTCCCCCGACACGAAAGCGTCGAAAGGTCACGGATCTACTTAGCCGGATGTGAAGCTCGTCTATGTCCCATGGATCTCGCAAGAAGTCACCGCAACCTGCACCAAAACTTGCCTTGAGCAACGTGGCCGGGCCATACGCTATTCGCGGCACATGGGAGCAACCGTACCCTGCCAACTCAACAACCTGAGATAGTTCTGCTGCCGGAAACACCAGTACATCCGGCATCTCCGCCTGACGTACGTCATTGCTGAAACGAACCTTAACGTCATCTACCCGATCAAAATACCACCGAAGACGGGTCTCTAACTCTGGTTCAGTAAAGAGAAACTGTACAGTCGGACCGCCACGACTCTCAATCTTCATCCTGCATTCGCCTCTTGAGTTCATCTAGATCGGCTTCAATGGAGTCTCCTGCGTTGGTTCCTTGCAGATCCGCGGCAGGCCCATTCGTTTGGGAACCGGATTCCGGCTCTCCTATAGCCATCTTGGATTTAAGCTCGGCGAGAAGTCTGTCGGTACTGTTTGTTGTTCCTTCAAGTCGTCGGAACTGTTCCTCAAGGTCGTCGGTCTGTTCGAGCCGTGATAGTTCCTCTAGTGCCTCGTTCTCTGCCTCAAGCTGTTCCATGTGCGTTGTCATTTTTTCAAAAACTTCGAAGGCAGATGTATCTTTCATACCCCCAATAGTCTTCTGCATACGCCGTTGCGCCTCAGCTCGTTTGGAACGTGCAATGAGAAGGTTCTTCTTTCTCTGGGCCTCATCAATTTTTGACTGTAGGCTACGCAATGCCTCTTTGAGCTTTTCGACGGCATCATGCTGCGCCTGCCACTGTTCTTGTAACTCCGTCGCGACGCCGTCTAGACGTTGTTTGCGCTCAAGCGCCTGCCGAGCTAAATCTTCCTCGTCATTTCGCACTGCAGTCATTGCACGACGTTCCCAGTCAGCGGACTGTGCTCGAGTCTCGTTGATTTGACGTTCAAGCTTTTTCTCGTCGGCTATTGCAGATGCAACACTTTTCTTGGAGTCGATGAGTTGCTGATTCATCTCCTGAATGAGTTGGTTCAGCATCTTCTCGGGATCCTCAGACTTACTGATCATGTCATTGAGATTTGAGCTGATCAGCCGCCGAAATCGATCAAAGATCCCCACGAGCACGCCTCCTTAAGACCGCGAAAACCGCGAAAGACGCGGATA
>REEM01000006.1 GCA_007695055.1 Spirochaetaceae bacterium
CATCAGGTTTTGCGTTGTTCTTCACGGTAGCTCCTCACACCTTACTACCGCGAAATGTGCACGCTGCTTCGTCTTCCTATTCCTATGAAAAATCTTCTATAGCGTGGCGTGTGCGGCAATTGCCTGGGCTATTTTTCGGCCGCCTGATCCTGAGGGTTCAATGGGGTTGGCGTAGTCGGAAGCTTCGGTGCAGATGCGCCGCAGCTCAAGGGTTGGGTAGTCGTACTCGTGGGAGAGCTGGTAGATGATGTCGTTGAACAGCGCAAGGGCGACCCGGATAAGGCTGTGGTAGGGCTCCGGAAAGTTCCCGTTGTAGATGGTACAGACCAAGAGCTGGACACCCCGCTGCCGGTGCGGCAGGAGCTGGGACTGCAACGCTTCGTAGTCGGCGCGAAAGGTACGCATGGGCTCAATAAACACCGTCAATGCTTCTGCCATAGTTCCGACATCGGCACCAAGCAGTCCTTCATACTGCAGCGCGTCGTTCCCACCGCTAGACAGAACGATATGGGTAGCGTCCGCCGGTATGCTCGCGAGTTGTTCCGGCACATTGATGCTGAATGAGCCGTCCACCGCCAGATTCTGAGCCCAACCCTGGCCGTCCAGAATGGCGTTCAAGTGCTCCACAACCGAAGGCTCGCCCTCGGTGTAGCTCTTGTTGTCCAAAATGGAGTCCCCAAGAAGGACAATCCCTGGGCCACCGGCCGCCGGATTCCGTTGATCACTCATGGCCACACTCCTTCCATACTCAGTGTACCACGCTCCGGCGTAGGTCGCTGTGTGCGGTTCACTCGCGGTGCCCGGCTCGTGCTGCGTGCGGTTTGGGCGTTTTACGCGGGAGTATCAGGGTCACGTGAGATATTACTAGTTTTGTTGTATTATCTCACGCGAGTCTGAGCGTGCTGCGAATTACGTTTTCCCTGGCCACCCTTTCTTGAAACGTGATCATTTAGGGAGTATACTTGTACACATGAGGTGAGCATGAAGGTATGGAAGGCGGCAGATGCAAAACGCAGATTCTCGGAACTCATCCACTCTGCAGCTGAGGCACCACAGCTCGTGGAGCTGCGTGGGAAGCCGGTCGGTGTAGTGGTTTCGTATGACCGCTTCACAAAGGACTCCCATCTGAGCGCAGAAAAGACAGTGGCAGAGTGGCTGGAACAATTGGCCGAGCTTCATGAACAAGAAGGTGACCCGGAGGTTGCGCAGCGGAGTAGTCGTCGTGAGCAGTTTACCGGAGACTGGAAGTGACCTACCTGCTGGATACCAACGTAATCAGTGAGGTGATGCGAAGAGACCCTCATCCACAGGTCTTTTCATGGTTTTCCCGGCTGAACGTAATTCCGACATCAGTGATTTGCCTTGAGGAACTCGTGTTTGGACTCCGCCGCCGATCTCTCTACGCAAAAGAGGCCTGGTTGCGGAGGCTCCTGGCGGACAAGGGCTGCGTCTATCCCGTGAGTGACAGCGCGGCACACTGGAGCGGTGAGCGCCGTGCGGCTGCGGAACTGCAGGGAACCAAACTGCATCAGGCCGACGCACTGATAGCTGCCTGTGCATGGGAGCATGGTCTGGTACTGGCGACACGCAATACCAGGGACTTTGAGAGCCTGGGCATAGCGCTCTTCAATCCCTTCGCGTAGTTCTTTGTGCGGTTTCCTACGCCATATCATGGTATTTTGGCTACCAATGTCCGGATATCGCGCGTATGATATTGGGAATGAACCTGACGCGCTTGGACACATATACAATGGCCAGCCTCTTGGGCTTTGGGAACCTGCTGCTCCTGACGCTCTTGCTAGCCTACCGCCGCCATCGTCCACGTCATGTTGCCTTTGACTACTTCATGCTTGCCCGGCTCCTGCAAGGCATGGGCTGGATCTTTATCAGTGCGCGGGGAACCTGGCCTGACCTTATAACCGTGGCGCCAGCAAACATGAGTCTGCTATTCGGAGTTGCGGCCGAGAGCATTGCTTTTCTGAGCTACCGCGAGCGGTCGCAGTCGAGAGAGCGGTACTTTGTTAGCTGTGCGGTGGTGGGATCCGTGATATTTCTGGTCTTTGCACGGACACCCCCACTCATCGTTGCAGTGGGTGCCTTGGCCGCCCTGTCCATGGAAATACCTACCGCATTCATGTTACTGAAGCGGACTCGTGAGTCGTCCTTGGTTGGATTCATGGGGGTGCTTTTCACGGTTATCTCGGCAACGTTTGTTGTACGAATGGTGAGCGGCTTTCAAGGTGTATTAGATTACACCGTAAGACAAGCCGCGCTCCAGTCCAGCTTCTACCTGCCGGTTTTCACTGTTCTCTTAGCCGGAAGCCCCGCCATGGTCCTCCTGCTCAAGCAAGAGGACGAACGTGCGCTGGGTGAGTCAAATGAGAAGTACAACGCGCTGTTCCGCTACACTCCGTCTGCGGTGTTTCTATCCGAACCGGACTCCGGTATCATTCTGGATGCCAACCCCCAGTGCTTAGAGTTAACCGGCTACGCACCCGAGGAGGTGTGCGGGAAAAACTTCACCGATCTCGGACTGTGGCAGCCAGGTGAACGAGAAAAGGCTGAAGCCGCGTACCGGGAAAAGGGGCGGATAGTGGCACATGAAATTGCCGCGCGCAACCGGGCTGGAGAGAACTGCACCTGGCTCGTCTCATCTGGTCTTGTTCAGCTGCGTGATAAGGTTCTGCTTGCCTCAAGCATTTCTGACATTAGCACCCGCAAGGCGCTGGAAACCCGTATACAAGGCTTGCTGACCGAGAAGGAGCTCCTCCTGCACGAGGTACACCACCGCGTCCGGAACAACCTAAACCAAATAGTGGGC
>REEM01000091.1 GCA_007695055.1 Spirochaetaceae bacterium
GGTCGCGACGACTATCTCTTTGACAGGCTCGACGTCTTGCTCAACAGCCTGATGTATCGTGGGTACACTGTCGTGCCGGTGAGCACTCTCATGGAGCGCGCACGTTAGATCCACACAATCGCTTGAGTCCCATGCCCAAGCGCGATACAATAGGAAAACCAAAGCTTTAATAGACCGAACATCGCCTTTTTTTTTCCAAATTAGGCGTAAATTTCCGTGGGTTGGTGGTCGATACTTACAGTATCAGACGGGAGGGAAATAGATGAGCTATCGGGCGAATCCAGTCAACGCATACCGCGAAACCCGCGTTAAGACTGCGGGGCAAGGACAGATCATCGTTATGCTGTACGACGAGGCGCTGCGACAGATTGATGCGGCCGTCTCGGAACTTGAGACTTCACGGCGCTTAGACTCGGTAAACAACTCCATTGTCAAGGCTCAGGAGATTGTCACTGAACTCATGGCATCCTTGGACTTTGATCAAGGAGGGCAGATCGCTCAGAGCCTTTTCAGCCTTTATCTCTACTTCAATGGGCTCCTTCGTGACGCCAACATGAAGAAAGAGGCTGGCCCGCTTAAAACTCTTCGTCCCATGTTATATGAACTCCGTAGCGCCTGGCAGCAGGTGGCTGGAATGCCCGGTTCGGTTCAGGGTGGCTCCTCTTCCGGTTCGGCTGGAATCAACTTCGCGGGATAAAATGGGAGGACACCCATGACGCAGACTACCGAACATGCAGCTCATGTAGCTCTTGACCAGGATGAACTAGATCGCCGCAGCGCCGTGTTACGTCGACTGCGCGAACACTTTCTTGCACAACGAAATCGATTTCAGGACTACCTCAGCCTGCTTGATGAAGAGAAAGACTCTATAGAGCGTGGTGATGGGCGCCTGCTTGAGCGTCAGGTAGAAATGGAAAGTACCATCGTTGGTGAGATTCACGCCTTTCAGAAGGTGATTGACCCCCTAGAGCAGTTGTATTCCGAACTCGTTGTCCCCAGCTCCGCACCTGAGGCAGAAGAAGATATCCCTGCCCTCCGCGACAGTCTGAGCAAACTTCGAGACAAGGTTCTGCGGTCTAACGAGCGCAACCAGCAGCTCTTGAAGGAACGCATGACCGAAATCCAAGGATCTATTGAACAGATCCGTATTCCCAGCCGCAAAGCTTCACCCTATGGTTCATCAGGGGCGCCGTCCATGATTGACCTCGGCGCCTAAACTCCGGAGGAGAACCTCCGAGCGAGGTTGTTCATTGGTGAGGTTTTGCTGAGGTTAACGAGATTATGAAACCGCTCTACTTGTTGGACGCCTACAGCCTTGTCTATCGTTCCTACTTCGCCTTCATTCGCAGACCTCTTCGTGATTCGCAGGGAAAGAATGTCTCGGCCATATTCGGATTCTTCCGGTCTTTTCTTTCCTTTCTTCAGCAGTATGATCCCCAGTACTTTGGGGTGATTCTAGACTCCCGTACACCAACCTTCCGGCATGAGCGCTATGCAGAGTACAAAGGCACCCGTGACAAGACGCCAGAGGACCTGACCGAGCAGATCCCCTTCATTGAAGAGGCGCTTGAGGCTCTTGGGGTGCCGCAGCTACGCCGTGACGGGTTTGAGGCGGACGATCTCATTGCCACTCTTGCTGAGCGATGTCGGAAAGAGGGGCGAGCGTGTTACGTAATATCCGGAGACAAGGATCTTCTCCAGCTGGTCGCTGGCAACACACGCGTCCTCAAGCCGTCAGACGGTTCCTTTGAGGACCTGGGCCGTGATGAGGTCTACGCGGCCTGGGGCGTCTATCCTGAGCAGATCAGAGACTACCTTTCGCTCGTTGGCGATAGCTCGGACAACATCCCGGGGGTGAAAGGCATTGGCGCTAAGGGCGCCGTGGCCCTCCTGGAACGTTACACCACGCTTGATGGAATTTACGAAAATCTTGGGGATGTTTCCTCGGCTTCGCAGAAGAAGAAGCTTGAAGAGGGGCGTGACTCGGCGCTGCTCAGCAGGGAACTGGTAACGCTCATTCAGGATGTAGATCTGCCCACCGACGCGGAAGACCTGCGACTTAACCGACTCTTTGCCGAGAAGGCTTTTGAGCTCTTTGCCGAGCGAGGAATGAACAGCGTCATTGAGCAACTACGCGCCGTGAGTGCCGTGGGCGCCGCCCGCGTTGCGGCTGGCCCGAAAACCACGGTCTTGGTGCCCGACCTATCTCCAACAAAAGAGCTACAGGAGCCAGATAGATCCGGCTACAAGCAGGTGTCGAGCATAGATGAGTTACAGGACTGGATTGGACGCGCGCGCCAGGCAAAAGTCCTTGCCTTTGACTGTGAAACAACCGGGCTTGAAGCGCTTGTGGCTACGCCGGTCGGTTTCTCGTTGTGTGTTGCACCAGGTGAGGCATGCTACATTCCGCTGTTTGGGCCGGACGGAGTTGTGCTTGAGGAAGAGCCGGTTCGAGAGGCGCTCAGAGAGCTGCTTGAGACGGACCCGGTAGCGGTAGTTGGCCAGAATATTAAGTATGACTACCAGGTCATGTTGCGGTGGGGCGTGCGAATAAAGCGGATTATGTTCGACACCATGCTCGCTGCCTGGCTCATAGACTCGGGTATCTCGCAGTACGGAATGGATGCGCTTGCTGAGCGCTTCCTGGGCCTGCGCACCCTGCACTACGCCGATGTCGTACCAGCTGGCGAAAACGGGAAGCCTGGGCCATTTCACACCACACCGCTTGATCTGGCCACATCCTACGCGGCCGAGGATGCCGACATCACCCTGCGGCTGTATGAGGCCTTGTCGCCCCTGCTCGCCGAGGCGCGTCTTGAGTCGCTTATGCAGGATATTGAGATGCCGATTGTCCCTATTCTTGCGGACATGGAGCTTCGCGGTATTGGGCTCAATGGAGCGGTGCTGAAGGAGTACAGCGTTGAGTTGACCAAGTCTCTGGGGGCGATAGAGGCAGAGATCCACCGCTTAGCTGGACACGAGTTCAATATTGCCAGCACAAAGCAGCTCCAGGAAGTTCTATTTACCGAACGCAAGCTCAAGCCCATAAAGAAGACAAAAACCGGGTACTCGACCGATACCGATGTTCTGCAACAGCTTGCGGCCGAGGATCCGGTGCCGGAGAAGGTGTTGCGATATCGACAACTCGCTAAGCTCAAGAGCACCTATGTTGACACCTTGCCAGCCCTCGTGAACCCCGAGACCGGGCGTTTGCACACCCATTTTGTGCAGACCGGTACCGCAACCGGACGGCTCTCAAGCAAGGACCCCAACCTGCAGAACATTCCTATTAGGGATGAAGAGGGGCGGCGCATTCGGGCGGCTTTTGTGCCTGACACCGGCTCGGTATTTGTGAGCGCCGACTACTCACAGATTGAACTTGTGGTGCTGGCTCACCTGTCGCAGGATCCGGGGCTCTTAGCCGCTTTCCGATCTGGACAGGATGTGCACCGCAGCACCGCTTCGGACCTTTTTGGGGTGGCACTGGAAGAGGTCAGCGCCGATCAGCGGCGAGTTGCCAAGACAATTAACTTTGGGGTGATGTACGGGATGTCGGCATTCCGGCTTGCCGGAGAGCTGGGTATACCGCGTGGGCGTGCTGCGGAGTTTATTGACGCCTACTTCGCTAAGTACTCGGGTATTCGCGGCTTCATAGACGCGACGGTCGCAGAGGCCGAACAGCTGGGCGTTGTGCGAACGATGTTTGGACGCCAACGATTGGTACGTGACATTAACAACCGCAACAAGACGGTTAAGGCCGGAGCTGAGCGCATTGCCGTCAACACCCCAATTCAAGGGAGCGCTGCAGATATCGTCAAGCGCGCAATGGTGCTGGTCCGGGACCGTTTGGAACGCGAGCAACTGCAGACTCGTATGCTGCTTCAAGTGCACGATGAGTTGATTCTTGAGGCTCCTGAGGCCGAGCGAGAAGCCGCGGAGGCGGTGTTGCGAGAAGAAATGCCGCGTGCCGCCGAGCTTTCACTGCCATTGCGTGTGAATGTTGAAAGTGGTTATAGCTGGGGAGACCTGCACTAAGCATGGCTGAGACAGGAAGCAACCGCGCCAAGGCGCGAGTGGTAGTGGGCGTAGCTGGGAGCTACTGTGCGGGGAAGAGCACCGTTGCGCAACGCCTTGTGGACCGCGGCTTTGTGGAGATCAATGTCGACAAGACCGGACATCAGGCACTACGAGAGCTGTCGGACAAGGTGGTTCAGCACTTTGGCCACCATATACTTGGTGAGGATGGGCTGCCTGATCGGAGAAAGGTGGGCGAAATTGTGTTTGCTAATCCTCAAGCCCTGGCTGAACTGGAGGCCATTCTTCATCCGCGCATGGTGGAAATTGTGGAACAGCGACTCAAAGACGCGCCAGGGCAGAACTGTGTTGTTGACGCGGCACTGCTTTTCCCTATGGGTCTTCATCGGCTGTGCGACTTTGTCATGTGGGTCGACGCATGTCTACCGCTCAGACTGCTGCGGGCCCTACGGCGCGATAAGTTCTCGCTGCTGGCTGTCTTGCGCAGGATTGCTCGTCAGCGACGACTGAGCGCTAAGTTTTCGGCTGACGTGGTCGATATAGATACTGTGAGAAACTACGGTTCGCGCCGTTCGTTGGACAGAAGGATCGATAGCATTCTTCAACGTCGAGCTGCGGGGTGAACTCAAGCGCGGAAAGGAAGATCGAAATGGAGCAGCACAAGGTTCTAATTGTAATTGTCTCGGTCACATTGGCCTTTGCGGCTGTGGTCGGTATCGGAATGGCGTTTTTTTATCCGCGTGCGACCGATGACCCGCTGAGCGTCACCCATGATGCAGGGGTGGACCCCCGGCGCAGTTTCGACCCTATTGAGTTTATTCGCAGTCCGGAGACCGCTCCTGACTCTGTTGAACTGCTCCGTGAAGAACCCCGTGTTGCAGATGATGATGTCATTATCATTTATGGAGTCGACGACAGCGTCTCGCAGCTGCCCAGCGAGCGGAGGCCAAGGCCGACCGAGGATACTCGTCCCAGCGTTCCTGTGGAACCAGCACCATCTGAACCTACACGGCGTGAACCAACACCGAGGGAGCCAACACCCGAGCCCGTGCCTACACCAGCACCTCGCGAGGAACCGCGACGTGCTGATTCAGCACCTCGCCCTGCAGCACCGGCCGAGCAGCGCGTACGTGTGACCGAGTACTGGATCCAGGTTATTTCCTCACCAAGTCGTGATAGGGTGGAGCAGGCACGTGTTCGCCTGCAGGAGCAGAACCTCGGTAGCCGAATAACCTCAATAGACCACAATAACACTACCTTCTTCCGATTACGGGTGGGGCCGTATACCAACAAGGCCGAGGCCGAGAAGTTCCTCGAGTGGGTGCGAGCGGTAGATGGCTTTGAAGAAAGCTATATCTCCGAGGAATATCCCATGCGGACCGTCAGCGGCTAGCGAAAGCGGGGCGGCTGGCGGCTGGCAGACAGCCGCGGCTTAGATCTGCCAGTCGGGGGCCTCGTTGCCCTGTTGCTTCATGATGTAGTCCGCTGGCCGGTTGTAAATGGTACTGCCAGCCGGTAATGAGTTGGTAATCCACACATTTCCACCAATGATTGACCCGCGACCTATAACGGTGCGTCCACCCAAGATAGTTGCACCAGCGTAGATTGTTACGTTGTCCTCAATAGTAGGATGACGCTTTTTGTTGGCTTCCTCTTTCTTCACACTCAAAGCACCCAGAGTTACTCCTTGGTAAATCTTCACTCCAGTTCCGATAACGGTTGTCTCACCAATGACTACTCCGGTGGCGTGGTCAATAAAGAAGTAGTCGCCAATGGTGGCGCCGGGGTGAATATCTATTCCGGTCTTTCCATGAATGATTTCACTCATCATCCGGGGCAGGAGCGGCACCCCAGCAATCCAGAACTCATGAGCAATACGATGTATGAGAATAGCCTCTACACCTGGGTACGCAAGAATAACTTCCTCATGACTTTTACTTGCTGGGTCACCTGCAAAGGCCGCCTCTACGTCTTTCTGAACACGGGCGCGAATCTGTGGTAGGCGCGCAAGCAGATCCATAGTGAGATCTTCTGCCTCGTCCCAGGCCCTTTGCTCGGCAGGCTCTGTTTCGCCTTCGATTACGCGCTTAAACCTCATGCTGCTTCGGATCTGAGTAGTGAGCTCACATGCCAGCCGGCTGAGGCGTTCCGATATCGAAAGCCGCAAGTTCTCGTGCGTGAGCGACTCCTCTTCACGGTAGCCGGGAAAGATGAGCGACTCGAAATCTTGCATTATTTCGACAACAACGCTGCGTGAAGGTAGGCTTGGGCCGCTTATATGGTTAATACCGCCGATTGTGCGATATGACTCATGAACCTGGTCGACAATGTCTTGCAGTGTAGCTTTCATGGCTTCTATCTAGCGGGCTCCGCAGCTTCCCTGTCAACTGCTTTGCCCAGTGTATATTGGATCTTGTTTCGGCAGGCACTTGAGGCAGGCACTTGAGGCAGGCCCCATACGCGGCTACACTTTGACCCATATGAAACACACACATTTATACTGGACAGAGACTGAGCGTTCCACCGTGCTGGACGGCAAGATATTCACCATTGAACGGGTAATTCATGAGGCTGCGGACGGTCGAACGGAACCCTTTACCTTGGTCAACTCACCGAACTGGGCTAACGTCATTGCGGTAGTCAAAGATGAGCAGTCGCGAGACTGTTTCCTCATGGCACGACAATACAGACATGGTGGCGCCTCCCTGGCGTTGGAGTTTCCGGGAGGCATGGTGGACAAGGGCGAGACCGCCCATGAGGCTGCCGCTCGCGAACTGAGGGAAGAGGCTGGCTATGGAGCCAAGGAACTAAGGTTTCTCGGGGCAACGAATCCGAATCCGGCTTTCATGACCAACACCGTTTCCACCTTCTTTGCAGTTGAGCCCTATAGATTGCATGCAGCAGCTGATCGTGAGCTTGACGAGAATGAAATAATCGACCTGGAGCTCGTTCCCGTAGATGAGGTTTTAAATAACCCTCCGCAAGAGTTTGTGGGGCACGGAATAATGCTGATAGCAATGTACTGGTACCACCAGGCTGGCAGACCAAGATAAGGGAGCCAGTCGATAGCACGGCTCCACCCAAGAACGTTCATGAAAAATGACGACAACGCGGCGCCCAGGGCCGCACCGCGCGTCGTACGGAAATCTCTTCAACTACAGGGAAATAAATGAAGGAAGGCGCCGACCGGATTCGAACCGGTGAATAAAGGTTTTGCAGACCTCCCCCTTACCACTTGGGTACGGCGCCATGGAATGGTTGGTATACTACCAAATCCAAGGAGGGCTGTCCATAGGTGGCCTTCCATCGGGCTCTTTGTCAGGAGCCGCCCGGTCGGTCCGTCAGTTCAGACTAAGTAGGTGTCATCACCTGTCGGGTAGTCAATGATCTCTTCAGCCTCAAAGAACAACTTGATTTCACGGGCTGCGCTTTCAGTAGAGTCCGATGCGTGAATCACATTCTTCGTAACCACTGCACCGTAGTCGCCGCGAATTGTCCCGGGTGCAGCATCTGCAGGTTTTGTTGCTCCGCAGATCTTCCGAACCGTGGCAATTGCATCTTCGCCAGCAATGACCATGGTCACAACGGGGCCACCGGTAACGTAGTTAACGAGCTCGCCGAAAAAAGCTTTGTCCTTATGCTCAGCATAGTGTTGCTCGCAGAGTTCGCGGGGGATTTTCCGTAACTTCAACGCTGCAATGCGCAATCCTTTCTTCTCAAAGCGACTGATGATTTCACCCACAATTTTGCGTTCAAGCACGCCGGGTTTCAACATAGCATAAGTCTTTTCATTTGCCATTCAATGCACTCCTCATGTGTGAAAACTCGATACTGTGCGCGTATTATACGGGTAGAAGGTCTGAACCACAAGCTTGCCCTCCTTAGGCGTCCAGCCATATACTCGCAGAATGGTTGTTGCAGCGCCGCTATTTCGCTTAGAAGCTGTTCGGTACAAGACGATACTTGATATTTCGCGGCTTCAGTTGGGCGCGGTGCAGGTTACCGCTTTGCTCGGGCCTAGTGGCAGTGGCAAAACCACATTGCTTAAGCTATTAAATAGGCTACTGAGCCCAGATAGCGGCGGGGTGACCTATAAGGAACAAGATCTTTCTGCCTATGACCCGGTGGAGTTGCGGCGTCGGGTCGTTATGCTTGGGCAAACGGCGGTGATGTTTCCAGGAACTGTCCGAGACAACCTTGTTGTAGGTCTACGCTTTCACGGTCGGTCTGCACCTGATGACAATGAGCTCAACGGTAGGCTTGCGGCGATGGGGCTAAATCTTGAGCTCGATCGTCTGCCTGAGAGTCTCTCCGGAGGGGAATGCGCACGGCTGGCGCTGGCACGTGCGCTCTTGCTTGAGCCGGAGGTTCTACTGCTGGACGAGCCGACATCGTCACTTGACAAGGCAACCGCTCATCGCGTTGTGAAGCACGCGGTTGAGGGGGCTGCACAGCAAGCCACCAAGGTGATCATGGTCACCCATTCCGAGACAATAGCTACCGAGCATGCCCAAACCATTGTGAGGCTACGAGATGGCTGTGTACAGGACGGCAGTTCATGAATGGAATTGTGGAAATTGAGGTGATCCGGCTGCTTGCGGCCTACCTCCTGGCGCTGGGCGTCTTGTTCCTTGCACGAAAGACCGGCGCCTTGAGTGAGATACTTGTTGCGCTCCTGCGTATGTCTATTCAGTTAGTTCTGGTGGGGTTCTTGCTTGAGCATCTGCTGGAGCGCCCAAACCTGGCCTTAACGCTGCTCGTCTTTCTGGTGATGGAGGCATTTGCAGTTCACAATATCTTTCGGCGAGTGCCGTTGCCCACTCCCCCCGGGCTGAAGCGCGTAATTATTGCCTCAATGGTGATAGGAACTGTCGGTAGCGTTGGGTTTTTCCTGGTAGTGATTGTAGGGGTCGAGCCGTGGTATACGCCACGGTACTTTATCCCACTGGGCGGGATGCTGATTGGGAACTCAATGACCGGTATTTCCTTAGGCTTTGAGCGTCTATCTGTCGGGATACGCGATAACTCAACAAAAATTGAGGGTGCGCTCATGCTCGGAGCGAGTGTTCATGACGCTGCTCATGACTATGCGGTTTTGGCCTTTCGCGCTGCAATCATGCCGACCGTGAATGCAATGATGGGAATGGGAGTAGTGTTTCTGCCGGGTATGATGACCGGACAGATTCTCTCCGGGAGCTCTCCGGTTACCGCTATTCGATATCAAATTGCAATTATGCTCGGAATATTCGCGGCGGTTGCGCTGACCGTCTACCTCATGACGGAGTTCGGGTATCGCTGCTATTTCAATCACGCTGCTCAGTTACAAGTCCCCGCGAAGGAATCTCGACCGAGCAAAGCCCCAAAACTGCATGCAAGACGCGAATAATTCGATTCTTCAACAAGAAAACACACGATATCTGACAATTATTGTTGCGTAGTGAGTTGTTTATGTTGACCATAATTGAGACATAGTTTTACTATTTCGTGTTCGACATACTGTAAGGGAGACGGAGGTACATTATGGAAGCATTGTTGGCGTTTAACAACTGGCTGAACGGAATTGTCTGGGGCCCCCCATTCATGGTTCTTCTCATGGGAACCGGACTGTATTTAACTATACGGCTTGGGTTCTTCCAGTTCACCAAGATTGGACTGGCCTGGAGACAGAGTTTCGGTCGCTTTTTTAGTAAGGCCAAGGAAGATGAGGGCGGTGCAATCAGCTCCTTCCAGGCTGTGAGTTCGGCAATGGCCGCAACTATCGGTGTTGGTAATATTGCCGGAGTAAGCACCGCTATAGCGCTCGGTGGACCCGGTGCGATATTCTGGATGTGGATGTCCGCCTTGGTGGGAATGGCAACGAAATTTGGTGAGGCATCTCTGGGTGTGAAATACCGTGAGATCGATGCCGATGGCAACGTCCAGGGTGGCGTTATGTACTACATCGAGAAGGGCCTTGGCCCGGGCTGGAAATGGCTCGCTGTAGTGTATGCACTGCTCGCGGGTGTCGCAGCCCTCGGTATCGGTAACATGGTACAAGCGAATACTATGGCAGACTCCATGAGTGCCTTCGGGGTCCCGACCTGGGTCACCGGTGGCGTAGCAATCGTACTGGTTGGTGCGGTTATTCTTGGCGGTGTTAAGCGAATTGGTGCTACTGCTGAGAAGTTGGTGCCGTTCATGGCGGTCATTTATGTAATTGGTTCCTTGGTTGTTATTTTTATGAATATCACCCAAGTCGGTTCAGCCTTTGGCCAGATCTTCTACTATGCGTTTAATCCTGCGGCAGCGGCTGGCGGTTTTGCGGGTTCTGCAGTAGCAATGGCGGTACGTTTTGGTATAGCGCGTGGTATCTTCTCGAACGAAGCTGGACTGGGTGCCGCTTCCATTATTCACGCCCAGGCCAAGAACTCCCCAACTCGTCAGGGTATGTGGGGTATCTGGGAAGTCTTTATCGACACTATTGTGGTTTGTACCATGACCGCTCTGGTTATTCTCACTACCGGCGTAATTGAAACCGGTGAGACCGGCGCGAGCCTTGCCTCAGCTGCCTTCAATGCGGGGCTTCCGGGGCCGGGTGGTACCATTGTACTTCTCGGCTTGGTGTTGTTCTCTTATACCACTATGCTGACCTGGTCCTTCTATGGTGAGAAGAGCTGGGAATACATCTTTGGCAAGAAGATCATTCTGCCGTACCGCATTCTCTTTCTTGGTTTCTTGATGGTTGGTGCTGTTGGTGGTCTTGAGCTGATCTGGAACATCGCGGACACCTTGAATGGACTGATGGCGGCTCCGAACCTGATCGCGCTGCTGGTGCTTGCCGGTGTGCTCGTGAAGGAAAAGAACGCTTACATGGAATCGCCTGAGGCGAAAGAGTAGTTAGTACGACCTGCGGCGAGGTGGGAGGATTTTTCCTTCTGCCTCGCTATCCTTCCAAGCTTTCCCGGTAGCGGTCAAGATAGTAGTTATACACCTTGAGGGCACGCCGGGTAAGTGAGGATCCTGGCACCTGCTGAGAATCTACCGAAGCAATGGGTATGATCTTGCTTGATGTGCTGGTGAGAAAAAGCCCGCAGAACTTGCTCAGCTCACGAGAATGCAGTGAACGCTCTACCACTTCTATTCCATCCGCATTGAGAGCCTCAATTACCGTTCTACGAGTAACCCCGTCAAGGACGCTGTATTTCGGCGGCGTATAGATAATCTTCTTTGAAGCCATGTCACAGTAGAACAGATTGGTGCGCGTGCCCTCTCGAATAAACCCGTCCCGATCAACCAAAAGTGCGTCATAAGCGCCTGCACGGCGCGCCGAACGAAAGGCAATGCTGCTTGTCAGCATTGATAAAGACTTTGCTTCCGGAAATGGGCGTTCCGCTTGATAGCATATGGTGTGTACGCCGTCGCGGTAACTGGTGCGTGGAGGGAAAAACGGTGCGAGTGCCATGATGTACAACCTGGCGGCCTCAGCGGTCTCGGCTCCAATTAACAGCATTTTTATGTTTGCGTCTTCCAAGGAATTGGCTCTGCATAACTCCGACAGAGCGTGGCTTAGGTCGGCAGCCCTATACGGGTGTTCGAGGCCTATAATGTGTGCGGAGTGCAACAGGCGATCTACATGCAGTTCCTGGAAGTAGAGGAGTCCCTTTCTTACCTTGAGGGCTTCGTAAACCCCAAACCCGTAGGCAAAGTTAATGTCGTCGGCCGGAACCACCGCCTCGGCGACCGGACGTAGTTCGTTATTGAGCCAAAAGAATTTGCCAATCATAGCCTCTAGTATAACTCTTCCGAGATTGTTTGCCACGACTGGGAGCATGATTGAAAGGGCACCCGCGTGTATCGCCTCGTCCGCGTTGACACCAGTATCTGTCGTTCGTATAGTGGGTAACAAATGAATCTGTATGAAATTCCCGCCTGTCGATCTCGCACAGTGAAAAGACTGTGTCTCGGTTCTGTGTACCTTCTTGGTAGCTCATGGCCGCTCATTGCATCTACCGGTGAGCATGGTGCCGGTTTAACCCACGAAATGACGGTGCTCGCCCTGCAACTCGGCATTATAATTTTTGCTGCACGGGCGTTTGGATCCCTTTTTCGACGAATTGGGCTTCCATCCCTGGTGGGTGAGCTGGTTGCTGGTGTACTCATTGGCCCCTATCTCCTCGGGTCAGTCCCTGTTCCGTTTCTGTCGGACGGTCTGTTCCCACTGGTCCTTGGTGCTGTTCCTGTTACTACCGAGCTGTACGGCTTTGCGACAATCGCTGCCATCATCATGTTGTTTACAACTGGACTCGAGACAGATCTCGCTATGTTTTTGCGTTTCTCGGTCAAGGGCAGTGTGATTGGAGTGGGCGGTGCGCTGCTGGCCTTTGGCTTAGGGGCTGGTGTGATCTCTGTGGGTATGGGAGTTGGCATTGGTGCTCCTCAGAGTATCTTTCTTGGGGTGCTGAGTATGGCAGCCTCGGTTGGTATCCCGGCGCGCATCCTGTCTGAAGCTCGGCGCATAGACTCTCCCGAGGGCGTTACTATTATCAGTTCGGCAGTTGTGCAGGATGTGCTTGCAATTGTCGGTCTCGCGGTTGCACTTGGCGTCATTGCGGCCACCGAGAGCGGGACTGGTGGTGTCGACTGGAGCGAGGTCGCGGGAATTTTCTTCCTGGCCGTTGGCGTCTGGCTTGGATTTACCGCTCTGGGGCTCATTTTTGCACGTCGTATTGGCGAGTTTCTCAAGGGATTCAAAAGTGCAACGGTTTTCAGTGTACTCGCGTTAGGGCTCTCATTGCTCTTGGCTGGAGTATTTGAAATGTCCGGACTCGCAATGATTATTGGTGCCTACGTCATGGGACTAACGCTGTCAAAGACCGATATCGCATACGTCATTCAGGAGAACATGGAGCCGCTATCGGCATTCTTTGTCCCGATCTTCTTTACGGTCATGGGCATGCTGGTAAACGTTCGAATCTTGTTCTCGTGGCAGGTATTGCTCCTGGGAATAGCCTTTGCGGTAGCCTCAAATCTTGGCAAGGTCGTTGGTAGCGGTGGTCCAGCGCTTCTTCTAGGCTTTAATAAGCTTGGAGCGCTCCGTATTGGCTCAGGTCTGATACCTCGTGGCGAAGTCGCACTGATTATTGCTGGAATTGGTGTTTCGGGCGGAATTCTTGATGAGCGACTGTTCGGGGTTGCGGTTATCCTGGTTCTGCTCTCCACTATAGGCGGCTCACCAAATCTTAAGAGATTGCTGGAGCGCGAAGGCGCCGGTACTCGCCAGCAGTTCATAGCCCCGGGCGGAATGCTTACTCGTTTCGAGTTTCCCAACGAGAACATGACGGAGCTTGTTGAGACGGCTGTTCTCAAGGAGTTCCGCAGCGAAGGTTTCTTTGCCCATAGAATAGAACTTGAAGAGACGGTGTATCGCATGCGTAAGGAGGAGGTCTTCTTCTCCTTCACGGTGTACCCTGACCGAATTGTATTCAGCTCCGACCCAAACTCCATAGGGTTCATTAAGACCGTAGTCTACGAGGCTCTGCTTGACCTACACCGAACCGTAGAGGAACTTAAAAGCGTTACCAAGCCCACCGAGATGGGCCGCGAAATCTCATTGGAATCCGGGCACGCTCAATTTTCTCTTGCACGGTACTTCGACCCTCGTTGTGTGAAAATGCGCCTGTCCGGTTCCACAAAAGAGGCAGTGATTGAGGAACTTGTAGATACTCTATGTGAGGCTGGGCGTATTGAAGATAGAGAACGTGTTGTAGCAGATACGCTTGAACGCGAGAGGGTCTTAAGCACCGGAATGCAGCATGGAATAGCGGTTCCGCACGCCAAGACCGAGGGTGTGTCTCGTATGAGTTTTGCTATAGGATTTGCCCGTGACGGGATGGACTTTGAGTCGGTGGACGGAGAGCCTACCTACATTGTGGTGCTCATTGTTTCTCCCAAGAGCAATCCCGGCCCCCACCTTCAACTCCTCTCTACTATCTCTGGTGTGCTCAAGGACGAGGAATGCCGCTGGGCACTGCTGTCAATGATCGATGAGCACAAGGTGGTATCATACATTCAAGAAGAGGCCCTCAAGAAACACGCTCGCTGAGTTTATAAAAAGGGCGGGCTTCGCGATAGCAGAGCCCACCCACGACTCAATCCTTATCCAAGAAACTGCGGCAAGAACAGTGAGACTGCGGTGAAGTAGATCAAGAGCCCCGAGATGTCCTTGATCGTGGTGATAAATGGGTCAGAACCAGCAGCCTGGTCAAAGCCCATCTTAATCAGAATGAACGGGACCAAGAAGCCTATACCTACCGCAATGGTGATGGTCAAGGTCAGGGACACACCTACCGCGTAACCAAGTCCAGGCAGCCCCTGCCAGAAGCCTGCAATCAGGCCACCGATAATGCCCAGAATTACGCCCATACCGGCACCATGACTGGTTTCACGGAGCCACTGGCGGAAGAACTTGTTCAGGTTGATCTGGCCTAGCACCATTCCTCGGGTGAAAATGGTAGATGACTGCGTGCCGGAATTGCCTCCCATATCCATAATGACCGGAATAAAGATCGCGGTAGCCGCAATGGCTTCGAGGGTTTCCTCAAAGGCGCCAATCACCGCACCCGCGAGCATTCCGCCAGCAAGGGTGATCAGCAGGAACGGCACGCGAACCGCCATTACGTGCGCAAAGCTCCCATGAAGCAACTTGTGACTGCGGTCGGACTCTCGCTTGGTCAGA
>REEM01000025.1 GCA_007695055.1 Spirochaetaceae bacterium
CGCAGACGGCAGAGGACCTCATGAGTTATGTGCAGTCCTTCAGTACAGATGCGCGAGAGATCTTTGAGCACTTTCATTTTGAGGACTTTGTGCAGCAGCTCTCAGCCGGGGAGCACTTTACCCCGCGCGATATTGTGCACCTTACGACATCGCTTGTGATCACCGGGCAGGACGGTAAGCTCAAGCCCAACCACATTGTCACCATCTACGACCCAACTGCCGGTACCGGAGGCTTCCTCTCGGTCAGGATGTTTGGGCACCCCCCGGCCGCCTAACGGCCGCCGGGGCCGGGTGCTCCGCTTGTACTCCTCAAGGCCGCTTGGGGCGGCCTCTGCGGGGTATCGCTGCGCCCCCTGGTGCGGGGGAGTAGGGTGTGGCGGCCAACTCTCTATGTTCGGGGGCCGTTCATGCGGTGGGCAAAGCAAGTCCGACAACGCGCGGTTGTCGTGTTATTTTGATAGGTAGTCTTCGTTTCCGCATATCCAGCCAATATGGAGATGAACCCCCGCACGCTTTCCGGCATAGACAACCTGATTGATTTTGACTTCGGCACGCAATAGCTGCGCAAATACCTCAAAGTCCTGAAACCACTCTCGAGACGGGCTGAACGAATGTACGAGCATCACGGCATGTGGGGCTCCGAAGCGTTTGGCCTCAATGACGGCAGATCCCGCACGATGGATCAGTTGATACCGTATTGTTCCTGCCAGGGCTTCGTTTAAGTTCAGTTCTCGCCGGAGAAACGCCAACCGGGCGGTTCTTCCCTGAGATCCTTCTGATAGCCACTCCGACAGGGTTGGCCCAAAAGGTTCAGATACTTTCCCTTCAACTGCGATTGATACTAAACCGGTACTGGCTCTTGCAAGTACCCAGATATCATTCTGCGATGGCCTGGAGCCCGCAACCAAAGGAACCCTGTGCTCCGGAATGGCAATAAGCAATTGGACATCAGAAAGGAGTTCGTTAGCGGAGAATGCCGCCTTGATCTCATCCGGAAAGCCGTCAGCGCTCTGCCAAGAGTAAGCAAGCGTTCGCGCAGAATATCCAGTTCTCCATTGCTTGACGGGATCTGCAAGTAACTGCGCCCAGTCCTCAGCATTTTTGGCTGGTATATAAATGTAGCTCAATGGGCCTTCCTATATTGAGAGTATAACGGCAGAGCTCAGTTGCGTGGCGATAGCCACGACAACTGGAGCGGAATGTTATACCGCTACCGACCTCACACGAATTTTTCGATAGTGACGTCGAACAACGCCGCGAGTTTCTTCGCCATGGTCTTGCTGATTGATCGATGCCCGTTCTCCATATTTGAGATGTTCTGACGTGTCAGATTGCCGAGTTTTTCCGCCAGTTGGTCCTGCGTCAGTCCATGCATCTCTCGATAAACCCGCATGTTTTCTCCCGGGGTTATTGTTTCCCGGATCGACTGATACCAATCACTCTTGGTTACCTCAACGAGTTCGTCACCTTCGTCCTCAATGATTTCGACTTCACCGTACTGGTCGCGCAAGAACTGAACCAGCGAGCCACCGATTTCTCCCTCAAGTCTAATACGGGGCTTTTTCACGACTACCTGCATAGTACACCTCGATTTCCATCTCTCCATCCTCGACTCGCCAGCAAGCCACCCATGAATAGGAGAGATGGCAATGGTATTCTCGATCGGATAATCTGCTGAAGTTGCGCCATTCAGTCCGAATTGGGCCCTTTCTCACCAGATCCTCGACCAAGTTTGCGAATCGGATTTGCTCTCTTCGTGGCATCGTCCGAACCTGCTTTTCTACCTTTCGCCGGAAGAATACGCGCCACGATCTGCTCGGAATGTCAGCCATTGTCGACTGTCCAGATTTCAAATCCGATTCTCATCACCATTCAAATGTAACCATTTATTGGTTATTTTGCAATCACTTCTTAGATGGCGGTATAACGGTCGGGTTAACCTGTGAGGGCGGCTTGATTTGCTTGTTCTCGACCTCTAGTTCAACCTGGTCGGAAATTTGCAGTTGTTCGAGAATCGCCTTAGGAAGCCTGATGCCCTTGGAGTTACCAATCGGGACGACCGAAACCCGCAACGGAAGAGCCCAGTGTCCCATAGTGATGCGAGCAAGCTATCGCCATTGTGTTTCGTGTCGGGTATTTCCCAGAGCTTCCGCTCAGCGCTCCAACGTCGTTGGGGAACGCAGTGAATTGCGGAGAGGAGCTGCTGGTGATATGGAAGGGCGACCTCAAGTCCTGCCGCGCCGTAGCGAATCGTGACAACCACGCAAAACCCTACCACGGCCCCACCCCTCCCCACAACAAAACGATCTCCTTGACAAGATGGAGATTTAGCAAGATGGTATCGTGAACAAGGTACGCGCACAACGGGCGTGGCAGGCTCTTCTCTGTGCCTGCCGCGCTACTTAAGCAACCGCGCGCCACGCACGCCGCGTTCGGGACGGCCGCCACGGCAAACGCACCCGGCCACACGCACCAAGGAGCCGCACGTGAACACCGAGAGTCATTCCCAGACCGCTGCGTTTCTGTGGTCCATTGCAGACCTCCTGCGCGGGGACTTCAAGCAGTCGCAGTATGGGCGCATTATTCTGCCCTTCACCTTGTTGCGGCGCATGGAGTGTGTGCTGACCACCACGCGCCCTGCGGTGCTGCAGGCGGCCGAGGAGCACAAGGACAAGACCGATGCAGTCCGTGAGAAAATTCTCGTCCGCACCGCCCAACAGCAATTCTTCAATGCCTCGCCCCTGACCCTTGCTACCCTCTCTGACACGCAGACGGCAGAGGACCTCATGA
>REEM01000047.1 GCA_007695055.1 Spirochaetaceae bacterium
CTACACCGGGAACTCACTTGGTCATCTCCTGCTGGGAAACAGGTAACTATTCGATCACGACGCCTTGTTTCGTTCGAGCATAGGCATGTCAGCGCTGTTGAGTACGAAGTTGTGCTGGATACAGATGCGCCGGTAGTACTTTCTTCTCAGCTGCTCAACCGGCAGGATGCTGTTGCAACGGATGAGCCGGGAAACGGGAATGGTAAAGCCGACCCGCGGCGAGCCAAGGGCTTCACCCAACGTGTTCTCAATGCCCGCGACCACATCAACAAGGACCACCGCGTTGTAACCGGATACCGCACTACAAACTCACGAATGACCCTTGGTGTGGGAATGGACCACATTCTTGAGACCGAGAATCAATGGTTTGCTGAGAACAGCTGGAGCCAGGATCTAAGCAAGGTGGTTTTCACAATTGAGGCTAAGGCAGGTGTCCCTATCCGCCTTACCAAGTTCAGTACCTATCACACTTCACGATCTGTACCGGCAATAGAGTTAGTAGACCGCTCAATGAGAACCTTAGATCGTACAATGCGGGAAGGGTACACCAGCATGGAGACCGCGCAGCGTGAGTACCTATCTCATTTCTGGGACCGGGCCGATATCGTCGTGGGCGCCGAACCTCGTGTGCAACAGGCCGTAAGGTGGAATATTTTTCAGCTCTGCCAAGCCTCGGCACGTGCTGAGACTACCGGTATTCCAGCCAAGGGCTTAACCGGCCAGGCCTATGAGGGACACTACTTCTGGGATACGGAAATCTATGTTGCACCCTTTCTCACCTACACCGAGTCGCGCATAACCCGCAATCTTCTTCGGTTCCGGCACTCAATGCTTAATTCTGCGCGTGATCGTGCGAAAGAGCTTTCCGAGCCGGGCGCGCTCTTTCCATGGCGAACAATCAATGGCGAAGAAGCCTCTTCCTATTACGCGGCAGGTACTGCGCAGTACCACATAAATGCCGACATTGCATATGCCATTAAGAGCTACGTAGCAATACGTGGTGACTCGGATCTGCTAGCGGAGGTTGGCGCCGAAATTCTGGTTGAGACCGCACGACTCTGGGCCGGGTTAGGTTTCTTTGGTCCCGAATCTGGTTCATTTCACATACACGGCGTAACAGGACCGGATGAGTACACAACGGTCGTAAACGACAACACCTTCACTAACCTTATGGCCAGGGAAAACCTTCGGTACGCGGCCGAAGTCGTAGAGTGGCTCAAGGAGCACCGGCCGGATGCATACCGACACATAGTTCACGAGACCAAACTCAAGAACGACGAGGTCCTCTACTGGCGGCGGGCTGCAGAAGCAATGTACATTCCCTACGACAAGGAGCGCGGAATACACCCGCAAGATGAAAACTTCCTGGAGAAAGAAGTTTGGGACTTTGCAAACACTCCGGTGGCACGCTACCCCTTGCTGCTGCACTATCATCCCTTGGTCATTTATCGGCACCAAGTTATCAAACAGGCCGATGTAGTCCTGGCCATGGTGCTACTTGGCGACCAGTTTTCTATAGAACAGAAGCGACGCAACTTTGACTATTACGACCCACTTACAACCGGTGACTCCTCACTTTCGGCTTGTGTTCAGGCAATTCTTGCGGCCGAAATAGGCTATGCAGACAAAGCCTTAGAGTATTTCCAGTATGCGCTCCTTATGGATCTTGCAGATGTCGCTGGAAACACGGTTGACGGTGTTCACATTGCCTCAACCGGTGGCGTATGGATGGTACTGACCTATGGCTTTGGTGGCATGCGTGACTTTCACGGTAAACTGAGTTTTGCGCCCCGTATTCCCGAGTCATGGAGCACGCTGGAGTTCTCATTGCGCTTCCACGGGCGTACCTTACAGATGGTGTTCAATCACGAGGAGTACAGTTTTGAGCTCCAAGAAGGAGAACCAATTTCAATTGATGTCTGTGGGAAAGAGGTTTATCTAGATCATACTGAAGCAGTAAAGGTTCCGGCTTGCGTGATCTCCACCAAAGACGGCTGCGTAGAGCAGCACCAGCCGTCTACCTCCGAGGAGGGTTTGCCTCCGTGTTGATATCAGTTGATATCAGTTGATGTCAAGGTAACGGATATAGTCGGTCGTCATGCGACTGAGGTCGGCATAGCTCCCACGATATCGCGCGGGTAACAGAACAGCAAGCTGATACATCATTTCGTCCAGCATCCGCTGACGATCCTCCGCCCCTACCTTTCCTCCACCCGGCTTCTCCAGAAAGAAGGGCCGCCCCACCCGGATTGTTATGCTTGGGCGGCGAAACTGTGCCAGCTTGCGCAACACCTCGGATGTACCCCAGTGCACCACCGGATAAATTGGCAGTCGCTTTGCGCCGGCAATGAATACCGCACCAGGATGCCCAGCGCCAAGAATGCCGGTCTTGCTCCGGGTGCCTTCAGGTGCTATACCCAGTAAGTAGCCGTCATCCAGAGCCCGAAAGCAGCGCCGAATTGTCTCGCGGTCAGTCCCACCCCTATCAACCGGAATCAGGTCCCAGAGCCGCATGATGTAGCCGGTGAGAGGATGTTCCCAGAGCTCCTTCTTGGCTATGCCGGTCTTTTTTGGGCGCCGCAGAAAACTGTAGAATAGGGGTCCGTCAAGGTTTCCAATATGGTTGGTCGCAAGGACAACGGCACCGTGCTTAGGTATGCGTTCGAGCTGTTTCACATCCATGCGACAGAGAATTCGAAAAGCTCCGCGCATGCACAAACTCAGGATTCTCTCGGATGGGCTCATACCAACATCATGCCATGCAAGC